>NZ_AKZI01000049.1 GCF_000293785.1 Rhodovulum sp. PH10
TTCGCGGTCCGACCTCTCCCCGCCGGGGAGAGGTGGAGGCCGTGCCGTGGCCGATGGTCCGAGTTGATCATTCGGAAACAGTATGATTTTCTTTTTGCTCCTCGCACCCGTCGAAAACGCGCGAAAAAGCCCCGGAGCATTGCTCCGGGGCTTTGCATCGTGACGGGCACGAGGCCGCAGGCGATCAGCCGCGCGGGCGGTTCCTGATCTGGAAGGTGTCGAAATTGTACTCGGCCACCTGCCACCAGAAATACTCGTCGTTGCGGAAGTTCTGCATCGTCTCGATGAATGTCTTGAAGTCGGCGTTCTTCTCCGAGATCTCGCCCCACAGCTCGTTGGTCGCCTTGAAGCAGGCCTCCAGGATGTCGTTGCTGAACGGGCGGAGCTGCGCGCCGCCGCCGATCAGCTTGCGCAGCGCGCCGGGGTTCAGCATGTCGTAGCGCGCCAGCATGGCGGTGTTGGCATAGGTGCAGGCATTGATCAGGATCGACTGATAGGTCTTCGGCAGCGCCTCGAACTTTTCCAGGTTGGCGAAGGCGTGCACGGTCGGGCCGCCCTCCCACCAGCCGGGATAATAGTAATAGGGCGCGACCTTGTAGAAGCCGAGCTTCTCGTCGTCGTAGGGGCCGACCCATTCGGCGCCGTCGATCGTGCCCTTCTCGAGCGCCGGATAGATGTCGCCGCCGGCGATCTGCTGCGGCACCACGCCGAGCTTCTGCACCACCTGCCCGGCGATGCCGCCGATCCGGAATTTCAGCCCCTGCAGATCGGCGACCGTCTTGATCTCCTTGCGGAACCAGCCGCCCATCTGGGTGCCGGTGTTGCCGCACGGCAGGCCGTAGACGCCGTACTTCTTGAAGAAGCGATTGAACTCCTCGTTGCCGCCGTTCTGAAAGAGCCAGGCGTTCTGCTGGCGGGCATTGAGGCCGAACGGCACCGCGGCGGCGATCGCGAAGGTCGGGTCCTTGCCGACGTAATAGTAGGACACCGTGTGGCACATCTCGACGGTGCCGGAGGTGGTGGCGTCGAGCGCCTGCAGGCCGGGCACGATCTCGCCGCCGGCAAACACCTGGATCTGGAACTTGCCGTCGGTCATGTCCGAGACTTGCTTGGCCATCACCTCGGCGGCGCCGTAGATCGTGTCGAGCGACTTCGGGAAGCTCGAGGCGAGCCGCCACCGCACCTCCGGCGCGGACTGGGCGATCGCCGGAGCGGCGACGGTGGTGGCGGCGGCCGCGGTGCCGGCGCCGAGCGCGCCGAGGAACTGACGTCTCTTCATCCTGGGACTTCCTCTCGTGTCGCTGCCGCGCGAGCGGCGGGGTCCGTTCACTGCCGCGCGGACGCGGCGGGGAGCAGGGCCGGCGGCCTCGTCGATGCGGGCCGCTCTCGTTCTCTGAATGCTACGGGAAAATGCCTAGCACAGTCGAGACCCGGCGCAAGCGGGAGGTGTGGTGGGAGAAAGAGAGTGTCAGGTGGCGGGTTGCAGGCTGCGGGTTCAGACCGGCATCGCGAGATGCTGGTGCGGCACTCGAAAAACGCCCTTGATGCAATCGGGATTGCGCACGGCGATCTGCACGTGGGTCTTCTCGTCGAACGCGGCGCCCTCGTAGGCCGGCCGCCCTTCGGTGAACACGCCGCGTACGGCATCGAACGCCGGCAGGCCGGCATCCTCGAAGATCGAGTGCACGCGCTGGATCACCGCGCAGTCGAGCCGGCGGCGGAGGCGGTCCGCCGTGTTGGTCGGCATCGGCGTGCCGAGCTCCGCATGCGACCGCTTCAGCGACTCGTAGCCACGCTTCACCACCCCGATGCCGAACGCAGTGGTGAGATCGAGGCAGTTTCCGAGGTCGATCACCGCGCCCACCACGAACGGGGTGGTGATCCGCGAGCCCTTCCGGGACATCGCCTCGCGGGCATAATCGAGGCCGCGCAGCGGATTGGCCTCCCAGAGATAAATCCCGGGGCCGAGCCAGTCATAATCGTTCTGTGACGGAGTGAAGGAATCGCCGCCGAGCAAGCGCTCGCCGACCGTCAGGTCACAGCCGTGATACCCGAGGACGAAGCCGTAGGAGAGGCGGTGCACGTCATCCGCCGAAGCGCTTCGTCAGCTTTCCGGACCGCGTGACGATCCCTTCCTTCTCGAGCTGCCGCTGCGCCGTGTCCTTGGACCGGGCATGCCGCGCGTCGAAGGCGTCCGCGGCCTTCAGAAAGACGCACAGGCGGTCCCGCTCGCTCCGGATCGGATCGAACGGGTCCGAGGTAGTGGCTCTGGCCGAGCGTTTCGTCATGGCCTCACTATATCCCGCGGTCCGACACCGCACCAGCGCGACCGGGCATCTCCGAAAAGCCCCCTACTCCACCACGATCTTCGGCGCTTGGCGGGCGCCGCCGGTGGCGGCGAGCTGGTCGCGCACCTGGGTCGCGATCTCGCGGTAAATTTTTGCGTGCGGGCCGTCCGGCTCGGTGGCGACCACCGGCTTGCCGGCGTCCGACGTCTCGCGGATCGCCATGTGCAGCGGCACCTCGCCGAGGAACGGCACGCCGAGCCGCGCCGCCTCGGTCTGCGCGCCGCCGTGGCCGAAGACGTCGGAGCGCTCGCCGCATTTGGGGCACAGGAAGTAGCTCATGTTCTCGACGATGCCGAGCACCGGCACGTCGACCCGGCGGAACATCGCGATGCCGCGCCGCGCGTCGATCAATGCGAGGTCCTGCGGCGTCGAGACGATCACCGCGCCCTTCAGCGGCACCTGCTGCGCCATGGTGAGCTGGGCGTCGCCGGTGCCGGGCGGCATGTCGACCACCAGCACGTCGAGTTGCCCCCAGTCGACCTCGCGCAGCATCTGGGTCAGCGCCGACATCACCATCGGGCCGCGCCAGATCATCGGCGTCTCCTCCTCGACGAGGAAGCCGATCGACATCACCTCGAGCCCGAACCCCTTCAGCGGCAGGAGCTTGTTGCCGGGGCCGGAGGTCGGCCGGCCCTTGAGGCCGAGAAGGCGCGGCACCGAGGGGCCGTAGATGTCGGCGTCCAGAAGCCCGACCTTTTGGCCGATCGCCTGCAGCCCGAGCGCGATATTGACGGCGGTGGTCGACTTGCCCACGCCCCCCTTGCCGGAGGCGACCGCGATGATGGCGGCGACGCCCGGAATGCCCGGCTGCTGCGGCGGCTGCCCCTGCGGATGCGGGTGGGCATGCGGATGGGCATGACCATGCGGCGCGCCGCCGTTGCCGGCCCCGCCGGCCGGACCGGAGGTTCGCACCGGGGTCGGCCGGGCGCTGCCCGGCGCCCGCTCGGCGGTCAGCGCCACCATCGCGGCGGAAACGCCCGGAATGGCGCGCACCGCCCGCTCGGCCGCCTCGCGCACCGGCTCCCAGGCCTTCACCGCCCCGGCATCGACCGCGATCGAGAAGAACACCTTGCCCTCGCTCACCACGATCTCCGACAGGGTGCCGGTATCCGGCAGCGCGACGCCGCCCGGGCTCGTGACCCGCGACAGCGCGGCGAGAACCTGATCCCTGCTGATGGCCATGGTGCCTCCTGCCCGCCTCGCGGGCGTTCTTTCGGACATTGGGTTCGGTCCGGCCGAACATAGGTTCCGCCGCCGCGGGGTCAACGCCGCCGACCCTCCATCGGCCCTGCACTGCCGGCGGCCACGCAAGGCTCAGGCGAGCTTCAGCCCGACGATGCCGAGCACGATCAGCCCGACCGAGGCGAACCGCATCGCCGTGCCGGGGTCGCCGAAGGCGAACACCCCGACCAGGAAGGCGCCGACCGCGCCGATCCCGGTCCACACGGCATAGGCGGTGCCCATCGGGATCTCGCGCTGCGCCAGGAGCAGCAGGAAGCCGCTCGCGGTGATGCACACGACGGCGAAGACGAGCCACAGCGGCCGCACCCCGGCGGCGGTCCAGCCGAGCTTCAGGCCGATCGGCCAGCCGATCTCGCAGGCGCCCGCGAGCAGCAGAAACAACCACGCCATGAAGACACCCCGTCGCCGATATCGCGCCGCGTTCCGCCCGCCTCGCACCCGGAATCGGTGGTTGACGGAGGCCGCGCGAGGCGCACATTGGCCACCCGTTCTTTCTCCCGCAAGACACCGCACGACAAAGGATTCGGACCATGGCGAAAGTCGCCTTCCTCGGGCTCGGCGTGATGGGCTTCCCGATGGCCGGCCATCTCGCGACCAAGGGCGGCCACGACGTCACGGTCTACAATCGCACCGCCGAGAAGGCCGCACGCTGGGTGGAGAAATTCGGCGGGCGCAGCGCGACGACGCCGAAGGCCGCCGCCGAGGGCCAGGACTTCGTGATGGCCTGCGTCGGCAACGACGACGACCTGCGCCAGGTCACGCTCGGGCCGGACGGCGCGTTCGCCGGCATGGCGAAGGGCGCGGTGTTCGTCGACCACACCACCGCCTCGGCCGAGATCGCCCGCGAGCTCGCGGTGGCGGCCGATGCGGCCGGCTTCGCCGCGATCGACGCGCCGGTGTCGGGCGGCCAGGCGGGCGCCGAGAACGGCGTGCTCACCGTGATGTGCGGCGGCGCCGAAGGCGATTTTTCCCGCGCTGCGCCGATCATCGACGCCTATGCGCGGGCCTGCACGCTGATGGGGCCGGCCGGATCCGGCCAGCTCGCCAAGATGTGCAACCAGATCTGCATCGCCGGCGTGGTCCAGGGGCTCGCCGAGGCACTGCACTTCGCGAAAAAGGCCGGGCTCGACACCGAGAAGCTGATCGCCACCATCTCCAAGGGCGCCGCCCAGTCCTGGCAGATGGAGAATCGGCACAAAACCATGGCGGCGGGCGAGTTCGACTTCGGCTTCGCGGTCGACTGGATGCGCAAGGACCTCGGAATCTGTCTCGCCGAGGCGCGCCGCAACGGCGCGACCCTGCCGCTCTCGGCGCTGGTCGACCAATTCTATGCCGAGGTGCAGGCGATGGGCGGCAACCGGTGGGACACATCGAGCCTGATCGCTCGCCTGGAGCGGTGAGGCGGAGCCGGGCGGCGGCGAAAAAATGCAATTCTATGCATTCGCTTAATACCGCCTAAGCCCGAATTTAACATTTGGGCGCGATTCTGGCGTGGTTCGAACCACACTGGGCGCGCATGACCCTCGCGAATCCGGATCAGCCCGGCCTCACCTCCGCCGAGAAGGCGCTCGCGGCGCAGCGGCGGCGTGCGTCCCAGCGGGTGCGGGAGGCACGCGACCGGCTGACCTCGACCACCGGCACGCGGCCGGCCTTCGATGTCGAGCTGTTGCGGCAATACGCCCAGAACCGGCTGTCGGGCTCGCTGGTCATTCTCCTGCTGATCCTGTCGATCGGCCTGTTGTCGGCGGTGTGGGACGACGCGCTCGAGGCGGTCACCTGGACCGTCACGATGCTGGTGATCCACGCGATCATCATCGTCATGTGCCGCAAGTTCCTCGGCGAGCCGGCCGGCACGCCGACCGCCAAGCGCTGGCGGCTGCGCTTCGTGATGCTCGAATTGTTTCTCGGCCTCGCCTGGATGATCCAGCTGCTGCGGCCGATCGGCGAGTACGACGGCGCCGGCACCTTCAACCTGTTCGTGATGCTCCTGGTGGTGGCGGTCGCCAGCATGCTGGCGTCGAGCCTGCCGATCGCCGTGCTGGCGGCGACCGTGCCGGTGGCGACCGCGGTGGCGCTGAACTTCTTCCTGTCGGGCTCGGTGCAGGGCTACATTCTCGGCGCGATGGCGATCACCGCGCAGTGCTATTTCGCGCTGTTGTCGTTCCGCATCCACTCCTCGAATCTCGCGACGCTCGAGGCGCGGGCCGAGAAGGACGCGCTGATCGGCGAGCTCGAGCAGGCCAAGGCCAAGTCCGACGAGGCGCGCCGCCGCGCCGAGGGGGCGAATGTCGCGAAATCGCGCTTCCTCGCCCAGATGAGCCACGAGCTGCGCACGCCGCTCAACGCCATTCTCGGCTTCTCCGAGGTGATGAAGAACGAGATTTTCGGCCCGCACGTGGTCGCCGCCTACAAGGACTATTCGAACGACATCCACAATTCCGGCGTCCACCTGCTCGGCCTGATCAACGAGATCCTCGATCTGTCTCGCATCGAGGCCGGCCGCTACGAGCTCAACGAGGAGGTCGTCGGCCTCGCCATGACGGTGGAGGAGTGCCACCACCTCCTCAAGCTGCGCGCCAGGAACCGCGGAATCACCATTCACGAAAGCTTCGAGCCCGACATGCCGAAACTGTGGGCGGACGAGCGCGCGGTCCGGCAGGTGTGCCTCAACCTGTTGTCCAACGCGATAAAATTCACCCCGCAGGGCGGCGAGGTGTGGCTCAAGGTCGGCTGGACCAATGCCGGCGGGCAGTATCTCTCGGTGCGCGACACAGGCCCCGGCATCCCGGAGGACGAGATCCCGGTGGTGCTCGATTCGTTCGGCCAGGGCTCGAACGCGATCAAGTCCGCCGAGCAGGGGGCGGGGCTCGGGCTGCCGATCGTCAAGAGCATCATCGACCTGCACGGCGGCACCTTCACCCTGAAGTCGAAGCTGCGCGAGGGCACCGAGGTGGTCGTCACCTTCCCGCCGGAGCGGGTGATGACGGCACTCGAGCCGATCCCCGAGCAAGGACCGATCGCGCCGGAGGACGTGCCGCCGCCGCTGCCGACCGGCACCGAAGGGCCGATGTCGCTGCGCCGCCGGCTGCGCATGTTCCGGCTCGACGGCTGACTTCCCGCGACACGCTCATGACGAGTTGCCTTTCGGGGCGGCGGGTTCGTATGGTCGCGCCGTCGCGGGCGGAGCGCCCGCCACGGCCTATCGGATGGACGGGACGGGATGACGATGCGTCGATCGGCGGTGTGGGTCGGCTTGCTGGTCGCGCTCGCGGGGCTCGCGGTGCTGGTGACGCAGCGCCAGGAGGCGCTGACCGGCGGGCTCGCCGATCGCGACCTCGTCTCGCTGCTCGCCAAGATCGGCGTGGTGATTTTGGTCGGCGTCGCAGTGCTCACGGCGTTTCGCGACCGGGTGCTGCAAGCGCTGCAATGGGGGCTGATCTGGGCGGTGATCGGCCTCGCGCTGGTGGCCGGCTACACCTTCCGCTTCGAGCTGCGCGAGGTGGGCGAGCGGATGCTGGCGGAGGTGATGCCCGGCCGGGCGGTGACCCGCGGCCAGACCGTCGAGATCGCCCGCGGCCGGGCCGGCGACTTCCAGATCCGCGCCCAGGTGAACGGCGCGACCGTGCCGATGGTGCTCGACACCGGCGCGAGCGCCGTGGTGCTGACCCACGAGGCGGCCAAGGCGGCCGGCCTGCCGCTCGACTTCATCAAGTACAATGTCAGCGTCGACACCGCGAACGGCCGCGCCCAGGCGGCCTCGGTGACGCTCGACCGGATCGGCATCGGCGGCATCGTCGAGCGCTCGGTGCCGGCGCTGATCGCCCCGCCCGGCCAGCTCAAGACCAGCCTGCTCGGCATGAGCTTCCTCGACCGGCTGGAAAGCTGGCAGGTGCGCGGCAACCGGCTGCAGATGCGCACTTTCTGATCGACCTTCGCGCCCACACGCCGGCCGGGCAACGGCGCCGCCACGACACGGCGCGCCCGGATCGACGCGCTCCCGCGTTTACAGGAAGGACAACGGGGAGGGAGCGGCCATGCGCGACGATGGATACGACCAGACGATCACCGCGCCGCGCGGCACCACCGGCGACGACGGCTTTTCCGGGCATCCGGCGCCGGCCTATGCCGCGGTGTCGTTCGACCTGTTCGACACGCTTCTGATGCGCCGCACCACCACCCCGGACGGAGTGTTCGAGCGCGCCTGCCACCACGCCGGCGCCGACGTCGCCCGCCCCGGCCTGGTCGAGAGCTTCGTCCAGCACCGCCGCGCGGCGGAAGCGCGCGCGCGAAAACGCGGACGCGGCGGCCGCACCCGCGAGGTGGGCATCGAGGACATTTACGCGCTCTTTCCGAAAAACCTGTTCGGGCTGTCGGACCGCACCGTCGAGGATCTGGTCGAGGCCGAGTTCCGCGCCGAGCTCGATCTGTGCGTGATCGACCCGGAGGTCGCCTGGCTCTACCAGGAGGCGCGCGAGAGCGGCGCCCGCACCGGCTTCGTCTCCGACACCTATTGGAGCGCGGCGCGCCTCGCGCTGCTGCTGCGCCACTGCCGACCGGGCCTCGCCTGGGACTTTCTCTACGCCTCGTGCGAGCACGGCACCGGAAAATCCGACCGCCTGTTCGAGCGCGTTCTCGCCGGCGAAAAGATCGCGCCGGGCGCGCTGATCCATTACGGCGACCACCCGGTCGCCGATGGCGCGGCGCCGCAAAAGCTCGGCATCGCCACCCGGCCGTGGGCGCAGGCGGCACCCGGTTTCGCCGGCGTGCTGCAGCGCGAGGCGGCGCTGTTCTCGCAGCTGGTGCCGGCCGGGGCGACCGGATCGCGGCTCGACCAGGGCTTTCGCACCGCCCGCCGCCGCGCCGCCCGCAGCCTGTTCGATCGCCGTCCGGGATACGCGCTCGGCGCCACCGTGCTCGGCCCGGTGATGGCGGCGTTCGACCGCTTCGTCGCCGACCGGGTGGAGACGCTCGAGGCGAAGGGCGGCCGGGTCGCGGTCGCCTTCCTCGCCCGCGACGGCATGCTGTCGCACCGGCTGTGGCGCCGGCTGCACCCGAAACGGCCGGCGGCCTATGTCGAGATCAACCGCCGCACCGCGCTGCTGGCCGGCGCCGACGGCCCGAAGGGTTTTGCGCCGCTGCTCGACCCGATCGACGTGATCGACCATCCGGCCACCGTCGCCATGCTCGGCCTCGACGCGCCGGTGCTGAGAAAATTCTTCGGCCGCAAGCCGGGCGGCCGCACCGACGGCGCCGAGCTCGCCGCGGCGCTGCCCCGCATGCTCGGCCGCAAGGTTTTGGCCGGGCTCGCGGAAACGATGCGCGCCGGGCTCCTCGCCCATCTGCGCCGCTCCATTCCCGACTACGACGCCTGCACCGATCTGGTGCTGGTCGATCTCGGCTACAGTGCTTCGGTGCAGAAGGGATTGCGCCGCGCGCTCGACCTCGCCGGCGCCGGCGCCGGCGCCGGCGACCGCGGGCCGCGGCTGCACGGCCTCTATCTGCTCACCCGGGACGCGGCGACCGACGATCTCGGCCCCGACACCGCCGAAGGCTTCTCGAGCGACCTGGTGATCCCTCCGCTCGCAAAGGAGGCGCTGCTGCGCAACGTCGCGGTGCTCGAGCAGCTGTGCTGCGCGCCGACCGGCAGCGTGCGCGCCTATCGCCACGGCGAGGTTTTGCGCGAGCCCGACCTGCGCGATCCGGCGCAGCTCGCGCTGGCGCAGGCGGCGCAGGACGGCGCGGTGCATTTCGCCGACACGATCGGCGATTTCGACGGGCCGGGCTTCGACCCGTTCGCCGATCTTTCCGTCGCGGCGCAGTGGAGCGCGGCGATCCTCGCCCGGCTTCTACTGCTGCCGACCGACGACGAGCTGGTGCTGCTCGGCTCGACCCGCCACGACGTCAATCTCGGTACCCGGAACCGGGTCGCGCTCGCCGATCCCGACCACGCGAAGCCGCTGGCGATCGCCCGCGCCCTGCCCGAACTCGTCGCGATGCCGGTGCCGCCGATGTGGCCGGCGGCGAGCCTCGCCGGGCTGTCGCCGCTCGCCGGCTGGCTCTATGCCCAGTCCGCCGCCGGCAACCTGCCGGGCGACGTGCTCGGCGATCTGCCGTGCGGAACGATCACCGTGACGCTGCTCGCTGGCGAGACCACCGTGCCGGTCGAGGTGACCTGCCTGAGGACGCCCACGGGTGACATTCGCCTGCGGGTGCCGCTGCCGGCCGCCCGCCGCATCGAGGGCTTGGCGCTGCCGATCGGGCGGCTCGCGGAACGCGCCCTCTTGCGCGGCGTCACGATCCAGGAGGGCGAGACGATCGCCGCGGCGATGGCTTCGACCGCGGTGCGTACGCTGCCGCCGGAGGCCGTGCACGGCCTCGGCATCGATCTCGTCGACCGGCTGGTGCGCAGCACCCCGGACGGCAAGCTTCTGGTCGTGCTGCCGAAGACGCCGGGCGCGCCGATCGCCGTCGCGACGATCCTGCTGACGCCGCTCGACCAGCGCCCGCTGGCGCTGTCGGAGGGGTGACGAACCTCCGGCCTCGCCTTTATCGGTGGTGATCGGCGCCCACCGCCGCGGCGACACTGGCAAAACCGTCGCGGTGGAGCAGCTTTGCGAGGTCTCGCTTGACCGTCTCGGCAAAGCCGGGGCCGTGGAAGACCAGCGCCGAATAGAGCTGCACCAGCGAGGCGCCGGCCCGGATCTTGGCATACGCGTCCTCGCCGCTCGAGATGCCGCCGCAGCCGACGATCGGCACCTTGCCCTCGGTCGCCCGGTACATCGCGCGAAGGCATTCGGTCGAGAGGCGCATCAGCGGCCGGCCGGACAGCCCGCCCTCGGCGTCGCGCCACTTGCTCTTCAGCGTCGACGGGCGCGAGATCGTGGTGTTGCCGACGACGATGCCGTCGACGCCGGTCGCGATCACCACCTCGGCGATGTCGCGCAGCTCGTCCTCGTCGAGGTCGGGCGCGACCTTGACCAGCAGCGGCGGCGCCCTGCGGCCCGCCGGCACCGCGCCCGCGCGCGCCGCGAGCGTCGCCTTCAACAGCGTCTCGATCGGCTCGCGCGCCTGCAGCCCGCGAAGCCCCGGCGTGTTGGGCGAGGAGACGTTGACCACGAGATAATCGGCGTGCGGCGTCACCGCCGTGATGCCGGTGACGTAATCGGCGACCGCGTCGGCGGCGTTGCGGTTCTTGCCGACGTTCGCCCCGCAGATGCCGCGGGCGGTGCCGTCGCGGCGGCGCGCCGCCAGGCGGTCGGTGAACGCCACCAGTCCCAGATTGTTGAAGCCGAAGCGATTGATCACCGCCTCGTCCTCGGTGAGCCGCACCATGCGGCGGCCGGAATTGCCGGGCTGCGGCAGCGGCGTCACCGTGCCGGCCTCGACGAAGCCGAAGCCGAAGCCGAACATGGCGTCGACCACCTCGGCGTTCTTGTCGAAGCCGGCGGCGAGCCCGACCGGGTTCGGGAACCACAGGCCGAACACCCGCGTGGCGAGGACCGGGTCGTCGGGCTCGGGTTTCGGGCGCAGCAGGCCCCGCTTGAGAACGTCGAGCGCGACATTGTGCGCCTGCTCGGGCTCGAGCATCCACAGCGCGGGGCGGACCAGGCGATAAAGAAGATCGTGCATCAGGATCGTGTCCGGCGAAACAGGCTGCGCAGACGGTCGCGCAGCGCGGCGAAAAGGCGGGCCCGGCGGCCGTTCGCGCGGGCACGCGCCCGGCGACCGGCCAGCGCGCCGGAGCGCACCGCCGCGGCGAGCGCCTGGTCGGCGAGCATTTTTTGCGACGAGGCGACGACGGGCACGACGGCCTCGTCCGCGCCGAGGGGCGCGAGCGGCGGGCTCTCGCGGCAGGCGGCGACGAGGCGGGAGGCGACGTCGGCGAGCAAACGCTGCGCGGTCGCCTGCACGAGGCCGCGGCCGCTGCGGCCGACCACGGTGGCCGCCTGCGGCACCGCCGCGTCCGCCTCGATACAGGCGCCCGCTTCGGCCGACGAGACGCGCAGCACGACGCGCGTCGGCACCGGCGCGGTGCGGGAGCGGCCCTGGTCGCGGCCTTCCACCGCATAGACGCAGGCCAGATCGGTCTCGTCGGCGTCCGCGAGCGTCACCGTGCCTTCGGCGGCGACCACGAAGCCGGCGAGCCGCAGGTCGGCCCGCGCGTCCCAGCTGGCGGCGTCGCGCCGGCGCACCGAGACGCCCGGCAGGCAGGGCGCGAGGCGGTCGAGATCGGTCACCAGACGCCACGCTTCTGCGGGCGGCAACGGCAGCTCGAACCGGTGATGAAACTCCATGCGGCTGGTCCCGGAGCGGGGGCGCGACGGCGCCCGGCCGTCGCCGTTATCGGCGCTCCGAGGGGGCGGATGCAAGCCGTTCGCGGGCCGCGGCCGCACGCAGCGGGCGCTTCTCCACCGCGACGATTTTTTCGTCGGAACGCCCTTGCCCGACCGCGCCCGGTCTCCCGGGCGCAGCCCGCCGGTCAGCCGCCCTGGGCGCGCAGCTGCACGACCTCGCGCGGGCAGAGCGCCTCGCACAGGCCGATGCGGTCGTACTCCGCCCACACATGGCTCAGCCAGTGTCGCACATAGCCGCGCAGCACGAAGGAGTAGCCGGCCGAATCACCCTTTCGCCCCTTGTTGGCGACGAAGGTGAGGTACGGCACCGAGGCGAGCTCGACCTGCTCGGCGGCCAGCTCGTTGAGTTTCGGGATGGTGATCTCGGTGACGCCCTGGATGCGCCGAAAGTAGTTCTCGTAGGTCGCGCGGTCCCACTCGAAGAACGACGTGTTGTTGATGAAGTTCTTCACCAGGTAGTAGCGCGTGCCGGCCACGTGCTCGGCGGTGCCGGCGATCTCCTCGAGCGAGGAGATCGAGGGGCCGAGGATGTGGAACAGCGTCAGGCTGATCTGGCCCTTTCGCGCCGCCTCGGTGAAGCCGATGTCGCGCAATGCCTTGAGCGTCGGGGTGAGCAGGCCGGCGCGGACGTCGATCACCGTCACCTGCGCGTCCGACAGCGAGTCGAAGATGCGCATCTGGTCCGGCACGGTGGTGATGTCGACGATCTCGGTGACGTCGGGATGGAACCGCTTGAGGGTGCCCTTGGGCGACTCGGTGTCGAACGCGCGGGTCGGCACCTTGCGGGCGATCAGGTAGTCGAGCAGCGTGCGCGCGACCGTCGTCTTGCCGACGCCGCCTTTGTCCGCCCCCACCAGCACGACTGCGGGACTCGCCATGACGATCCTTCCGGAATGACCGAATCAGTTGGCGCAAGGTTACGCCAGCACGGCGAGCCACGCATGTCCGGAGGCTTCACAAAAGCCCGTCGTCCACGGAGATCAGCGTCGCGGACCCCACGGACCGGCGGGTGGCGCGGCGGTCGGCGGTAGCGGTGGACCGGACGACGGACCGACGGGTGGATCGGGTGGGGGCCGCGGACCCCACGGGGCGGGCGAAGAAGCGGGCGGTGATTCGGGCGGCAAATCGGACGGCACCTCGGGCGGCACGTCGAGCGGAGGCGGCCCGCCTGCGGGGGACGGCGCCCCCCACGGTCCGGCCTCGCCGGCCCCCACCTCGCCGGCCGGCGCGCCGGACGCTGACGCCCCCGCCCCCTCCTGCGGCGGAAAGGCGATCGGGCCGGGATCGCGGCCGCCGGCGAATTTCACCAAGGCGTCGATGCGCACCTCGATCGGCGGATGGGTGGCGAACAGATCGGCGAAGCCCGAGCGCGGATTGTCGACGCACATCTCCATCACCGCGGAGGTCGCGCCCGGCAGCTCGCCGCGGCCCTCGATCTTGCGCAGCGCCGAGATCATCGCGTCCGGGTTCTTGGTCAGCTCGACCGACCCGGCATCCGCCAAAAACTCGCGCGAGCGCGACAGCGCGAAGCGGATGGTCTGCGACAAGGCCCAGGCGAGCGCCACCAGCGCCACCGCGATCAGGATCGCGACGACGGCACCACCGCCGCCGCCCCGCCCTCGCCCGCCGTCGTCGCCCCCGCCACTCTGCCGCGAGCGCCCGCCACCCCAGCCGATGCCGCCACGCAGGCCGACGCGGAACAGAAGCTCGGCGAAGAAGCCGATCACCCCGGCGACCACCGTGGCGATCACCATCAGGCGGACGTCGCCGTTGCGGATGTGGGTCAGCTCGTGGCCGAGCACCGCCTCGATCTCGGCGTCATCGAGCCGGGACAACAGGCCGGTCGTCACCGTCACCGCGTATTGCTTCTCGTTCAGGCCGGTCGCGAAGGCGTTGAGCGCGTCGCTCTCCATCACCGTCAGCCGCGGCATGGTGATGCCGCGCGAGATGCAGAGGTTTTCCAGGAGATTCCACAGCCGCGGCACATCGGTGCGGGTCACAGTGCGCCCGCCGGTGACGGCGTCGATCATCGTCTGGTGGAACCGGTAGGCGATCGCGATCCACACGGCGGTGCCGGCGGTCGCCCAGGGCAGCGCCTGGAGGAAATCCCGCCACGCCTGCGCCATCAGCCATGCGAGATCGGCGTCGACGGTGAGCGCCTCGCCGGCGAGCGCGCCGGCATAGACCAGCACATAGACTTGCGCGAACAGCCCGATCAGCAGCGCGACGGTGCGGCGCCGATTGGCCCGGATGTGGGTGTAGAGCCCGTAAGCCATGCCGGCTCCCGGCCGGTTGCGCGGGGAGAGGACCGCAGCGTCAGAACTTCACCTGCGGCGCCTGCTCGAGGGTGGGGCGCGCCTCCTCGCCGACATCGAAGAACGGCTTCTCGTGGAAGCCGAGCGAGGCGGCGAACAGCGCGGCGGGAAGCTGCTGAATCGCCGCGTTGTACTCGGAGACGGCGTTGTTGAAAAAGCGGCGCGCCGCGGCGAGCTTGTTCTCGATGTCGGAGAGCTCGCTCTGGAGCTGCTGGAAATTGGTGTTGGCCTTCAGATCCGGATAGGCCTCGGAGAGCGCGAAGAGCTGGCGCAGCGCGCCCGTGAGCTGGTTTTCCGCGGCGACCTGCTGGTCCGGTCCCTGCGCCGTGATCGCGCGGTTGCGGGCGGCGACCACCGCCTCGAGCGTGGTGCGCTCGTGGGTCGCGTAGCCCTTCACCGTCTCGACGAGGTTCGGGATCAGGTCGTGCCGCTGCTTCAGCTGCACGTCGATGTCGGCGAATGCCTGGTTCACCCGCTGCCGCATCGCCACCAACCCGTTGTAGGTGGCGGCGACATAGAGGACGAGAACGACCAGAAGGCCGAGAACGATCCAGGCGGTGGTGGACATGCCGTGCTCCTCGAGGCCCGCGCCGTGCGCCGGCCGTCCCTTGGTCGCAACGCACGGATTTTTGGTTCGATGCTTCGTCGCAGCGCGATTCTCGCTCGCGACGATGCCGCGGCAGCCCCCCTCACCCGCTCGCTTCGCTCGCGACCTCTCCCCCGCATGTGCGGAGAGGTGAAGACCGTCCCACCGGCCATGACGGAGCGGGTCGGCTCGGCCCGCCCTTTGCCCGTCACGTCACTCCTGGTCGCGCCGCGGATCGTAGGGCGTGTCGTCGCGCCACCGGCGCATCAAGGCCTCGAGCGCGGCGTCGCGCTCCTTCGGCAGCACGATCTTCATCGCGGCGAGCAGGTCGCCGGTCGCCTGCTTGTCCGGCAGGCCCTTGCCCTTGATCCGAAAGGTGCGGCCGCTCGAGGTGCCGGCGGGAATCGTGATCTCCACCGCGCCGTCGAGGGTGGGCACCCGCACCTTGCCACCGAGCACCGCCTCGTAGAGCGTGATCGGCACGTCGATGCGCAGATTGGCGCCGTCGCGCTCGAACAGCGGATGCGGCGCGACTTTCACGGTGATCAGCGCATCGCCGGCCGTGCCGGGGCCGGCAAAGCCCTGGCCCTTGAGGCGGATCTGCTTGCCGTCCGACAGGCCGGCCGGGATCTTCACCTCGACCTCCTTGCCGGTCGGCAGATGCACCCGGCGGGTGCCGCCGTGCGCCGCCTCGTCGAGCGTGATGGTCACCGCCACCTCGACGTCGCGGCCGGCCGGGCGCCGCTCGAACTCGTCGGCCTCCATGCCGTGCGGACCGAACCCACCGGGGCCGCCCGCAAAGCCGCTGCGTCGTCCGCCCTGCATGCCGGCGGCGCCACCGAACACGTCTTTCAGAATGTCCTCGAAGCCGGCGAAGCCGCCACCGGCCCGGCCGCCCGGTCCGCCGCCGGCGCGGCGAAAGCCGTCCTGGCCGAACGAGAAGCTCTCGAAATGGGCGCCGCCCGGTCCCGCACCGGCTCCGGCCCCGGCGCCCGGCCGGGCGCCGAAACCCTCGAAGCCGTGGAAGCGCGGCTTGCCCTCGGCATCGATCTCGCCACGGTCGAACGCCGCCCGCTTCTTCTCGTCGCCGACGATCTCGTAGGCGGAATTCACCTCGGCGAACCGCTTGGCGCTGTCGGGATCGTTCTTGTTGGCGTCGGGGTGCAGCTTCTTGGCGAGCTTGCGGAACGCGCTCTTGATCGCCTTGGCATCCGCCGAACGCGGCACCCCGAGCACGTCGTAGGGGTTGCGCATCAGTATCGAACTCCGAATTTCGTGAAAGGGCGCACGGCGCCCGGTTCTCGCTGCCAAATGTGGGGGGAACAAACGCTTTTCGCAACGGCGGAATGGCGCGGGGCGGCTCGACGACGATCTCTCCGCCGGCGTCGTCGCGCCTCTCAGGCCTGCTTCCAGGGCTTCAGGCGAAGCACCTCCCAGCGGCCGTGGGCGCTCTTGCAGGCGCCGCCCTCGAGCCAGGTCTCGCGGCCCTCGCGCACGTGGCTCGCCAGGAAATCGCGGCACTGCCGGCCGTCCTGCCGGTAGGTCGCGCTCAACGGGGTGACCGTTCCGCGCGCGCCGGTGAGCGGGTTCTCCCACGGGGTCGAGCGGGTGGTGCCGCGGGTGCCGAGCGCATCGGAGATGGCGAGCTTCGCGAGCGCGAGATCGGCCTCGCCGACCCCGGTGCCGCCCTTCTCGGCCCCGCTGCCGGACTCGGCGCCACCGACGGGCTTCACCGAGGCTGCGGCGCTCGGGATCGATCCGGTGATCGCCGCCTCCGCCGCCTTCTCGTCCTCGGGGCCGAGTAGCGAGCCGAGCCGGTAGGACACGCTGCAACCCCCGGCAGCGAACGCGGCCGCCAGCACCAGCGTCGACGCGAGCGCTCGTGCCGCACGACACCGCGATAGGCGGCGGGCTCGCACGGGCCTATAAGGCTGCGATCCGAATTCCGGTGCGACCGTATTCTCGGCCTCTCGCCCGGTCGTCGACCAGGCCCCGAGCTTCGCCCCGCGTGCCGGCTGCGCGTTCGCCAAGAAGGTACCCCACCCGATGTCCGACCCACACGCAAATGAAAATCAAAAACCGTTAACATCCGATGATTTCACCACGTCCGACGATCCGTTCGTGCTGTTCGACGACTGGTTCGCCGACGCGGCGAAGCGCGAGCCGTCCGACCCGAACGCGATGGCGCTCGCCACCGCCGACGCCGGCGGCATGCCGAACGTCCGCATGGTGCTCCTGAAGGGCCACGACGAGCGCGGCTTCGTGTTCTACACGCACACCTCGAGCCAGAAGGGCCAGGAGATCGCCGCCAACCCGTCGGCGGCCGCGGTGTTCCACTGGAAGTCGCTCGCCCGCCAGGTGCGGCTGCGCGGCCCGGTGAGCGTGATCTCGGACGAGGAGGCGGACGCCTATTTCGCCAGCCGGCCGAAGATGTCGCAGATCGGCGCCTGGGCCTCGAAGCAGTCGACCCCGCTCGAAAGCCGGCTCGCGTTCGAGAAGTCGGTGGCATACTACACCGCCAAATACGCGATCGGCGCCGTGCCTCGCCCGGAAACCTGGGTCGGCTATCGCATCAGCCCGCTGTCGATCGAGTTCTGGCACGACCGTCCGTTCCGCTTGCACGACCGCATCGTTTTTCGGCGCGAGCGCACCGGGACGCCGTGGATGAAGATCCGCCTCTATCCGTGACCGCCCGTCGAGCCGGAGGCCGAACCCGATGTCGCAAAGCCTGTCGAACCAGCCCCGCCGCACGCTGCTGCTCACCGGCGCGAGCCGCGGCATCGGGCACGCCACCGTCAAGCGCTTCCAGGCCGCCGGCTGGCGGGTGATCACCTGCTCGCGCCACGCCTTTCCGGAGAACTGCCCGTGGGAGGCGGGCGCCGAGGACCATCTGCAGGTCGACCTCGCCGATCCGGCCTCCACCCGCGAGGCGATCGCCGAGGTGAAGGAGCGGCTGAACGGCGAGCTGCACGCGCTGGTCAACAATGCCGGCATCTCGCCCAAGGACGAGGAAGGCGGCCGGCTCGGCACCATCAACACCACGCTCGACGTCTGGCAGTCGGTGTTCCAGGTGAACTTCTTCGCCCCCGTGATGCTGGCGCGCGGCCTGCTCGACGAGCTGAAGGCGGTGAAGGGCTCGGTGGTCAACGTCACCTCGATCGCCGGCTCCCGCGTGCACCCGTTCGCGGGGGCGGCCTACGGCACCTCGAAGGCCGCGCTCGCCGCGCTGACCCGCGAGATGGCGGCCGATTTCGGCCGGCTCGGCATCCGCGTCAACGCGATCGCGCCGGGCGAGATCGACACCGCGATCCTCTCTCCCGGCACCGACAAGATCGTCCAGCAGATCCCGATGCAGCGGCTCGGCACCACCGACGAGGTGGCGAAGATCATCTACGTGCTGTGCACCGAGACCTCGTCCTACGTGAACGGCGCAGAGATCCACATCAACGGCGGCCAGCACGTGTGATCTCGTCCTCGACCTCTCCCCACTTGCGGGGAGAGGTCGTCCCGTCTTCGTGCCAACGGCGCGAAGCTGTCACCTCATCCTGAGGGGCCGCGAAGCGGCCGTCTCGAAGGATGAGGCCCGAGCCTCGCCATCGTACGTGCCCTCGTCCTTCGAGACGCACTCCTTCGGAGTGCTCCTCAGGACGAGGTCGAACTCTCTCGCCGTCGGCATCAAATCACGTCATCGTCGGCATCACGAACTCGGCGCCGGCGCGGATGCCGGTCGGCCAGCGCGAGGTGATGGTCTTCAGCCGCGTGTAGAAGCGCACGCCCTCGGCCCCGTGCATGTGATGGTCGCCGAACAGCGACGCCTTCCAGCCGCCGAACGCGTGGAACGCCATCGGCACCGGGATCGGCACGTTGATGCCGACCATGCCGACCTGGATACGGTGGGCGAACTCGCGGGCGGCGTCGCCGTCGCGTGTGAAGATCGCGGTGCCGTTACCGAACTGATGATCGTTGATCATCCCGACCGCCTGCTCGAAATTCTTTGCCCGCACCACCGCCAGCACCGGCCCGAAAATCTCCTCCTGATAGATGCGCATGCCGGTGGTGACGCGATCGAACAGCGTGCCGCCGATGAAGTAGCCGTTCTCGTGGCCCTGCAGCCGCAGGCCGCGCCCGTCGACCACCAGCTCGGCGCCCTCCTCGACCCCGAGATCGACATAGCCGCGCACCTTGTCGAGATGCTGCTTGGTCACCAGCGGCCCCATCTCGGCCTCGGGGTCGGTGCCGGGTCCGATCTTCAGCGCCCGCACGCGCGGGGCGAGCCGCGCGACCAGCGCGTCGGCCGTCCTCTCGCCGACCGGCACCGCGACCGACACCGCCATGCAGCGCTCGCCGGCCGAGCCGTAGGCCGCGCCCATCAGCGCGTCGACCGCCTGGTCGAGATCGGCATCGGGCATCACCACCATGTGGTTCTTGGCGCCGCCCAGCGCCTGCGCCCGCTTGCCGGTGCGCGTCGCGGTCTCGTAGACGTACTTTGCGATCGGGGTCGAGCCGACGAACGACACCGCGGCGATGTCGGGATGCTCCAGAAGCGCATCGACCGCCTCCTTGTCGCCGTGCACCACCGAAAACACGCCATCGGGCAAGCCCGCCTCCTTCAGCCAGTCCGCAATCAGGAGCGAGGCGGAGGGATCGCGCTCCGACGGCTTCAGCACGAAGCAGTTGCCGCAGGCGAGCGCGACCGGAAACATCCACATCGGCACCATCGCCGGAAAGTTGAACGGCGTGATGCCGGCGACGACGCCGAGCGGCTGGCGCACCGAATGGCTGTCGACCTGCGTGCCGACATTCTCGGTCACCTCGCCTTTCAGGAGATGCGGCGCGGCGGTGGCGAACTCCACCACCTCGAGCCCGCGCTGCACCTCTCCGCGCGCGTCGGACAAGACCTTGCCGTGCTCGGCGGTGATCACCGCGGCGAGCGTGTCGATGCGCTCCTCGAGCAGCCGCAGGAACCGGCTGAGGATTCTCGCGCGGCGCAGCGGCGGGGTGGCGGCCCAGGCCGGAAAGGAATTTCGGGCAGCCGTGACCGCGGCATCGATTTCCGCGCGAGACGCGAGCGGCACGGTGCCGGACTGCTCGCCGGTCGCGGGATCGAACACCGGCGCGGTCCTGCCGCTGCGGCCGGCGACGCGAGCGCCGGCGATGAAGTGAGGAATTTGGACGGGCATTTTTTCTACCACTCGTTTCGGGCGGGCTTTTGGGACGTTTGCTCGATCTTATCGTCGCGCCGAGGGTCGACGGAAGCCGTCGCGGCGGCGAGCATGCGCGACATGCAATCCAACGAGGCGCGCCCGTGTCGCTGCATCGTCGAATGCGAGACGTTGCGCCGAGCGGGCCTCGTGGTTCGAGACGCGTTCTTCGAGCGCCCTCACCACGAGGAGAAAGGCCGCGTTCCCGCGAAAGCGGGAACCCGGGCTTTTCGAACGTTTCCTCGTGTGGCTTCTGGGTCCCCGCGTTTCGCGGGGACGAGCGGAAACACCACGCGAACCTCGCTGAAAAGTGCTCCGGCCCCTCCCCTAAATCCGGCCCCCCCTCCCCCGAAAACGCAGATGGCCGGACCTTTCGGCCCGGCCATCGCGTCGTCTCGAAACCGCGGCCGAGGCCGCGAAAAGGTCAGCTGTTGACCGTGCCGTATTCCGGCGGCTGCCACTTGCTGGGCGAGCGGTAGAGGCCGCTGATCAGGAGATCACGGACCGACAGGAGCTCCTTCGGCAGCTTGTCGAACAGCTTGATGAACAGCTCCTCGTGACTGACGAGCTCCTTCATCCACTCCTCGCGGTCGACCGACATCACCGCATCGAACTGCTCGCGGGTGAAGTCGAGGCCGCGCCAGTCGAGGTCCTCGTAGGTCGGCGAGTAGCCGAGCGGGCCCTCGACCGCGCGGGCGCTGCCGTTGGAGCGCTCGACGATCCACTTCAGCACGCGCATGTTCTCGCCGTAGCCCGGCCACAGGAAGTTGCCGTCCTTGTCCTTGCGGAACCAGTTGACGCAGAAGATTCGCGGCGGGATCGGGAACTTGCGGCCCATGTCCAGCCAGTGGTTGAAGTAGGCGCCCATGTGGTAGCCGCAGAACGGGATCATCGCCATCGGGTCGCGGCGCACCTGGCCGATATTGCCGAACGCGGCGGCGGTCATCTCCGAGCCCATGGTCGCGGCGGCATAGACGCCGAACGCCCACGAGAGCGGCTGATAGACCAGCGGCGGCACGGTCGAGCGGCGCCCGCCGAACACCAGCGCCGAGATCGGCACGCCCTTCGGGTTCTCCCAGTCGGGATCGATCGCCGGGTTCTGGCCGGCCGGGGCGGTGAAGCGGCTGTTCGGGTGCGCCGCCTTGCGGCCGCAGCCGGGCGTCCAGTCGTTGCCCTGCCAGTCGATCGCGTGGGCCGGCGGCTCGCCGTCCATGCCCTCCCACCACACGTCGCCGTCGTCGGTCAGCGCGACATTGGTGAAGATCGTGTTCTTCGAACACGAGATCATCGCGTTCGGGTTGGTCTTGTAGTTGGTGCCGGGCGCGACGCCGAAATAGCCGGCCTCCGGATTGATCGCGTAGAGCTTGCCGTCGGCGGCCGGCTTCAGCCAGGCGATGTCGTCACCGATGGTGGTGACCTTCCAGCCCTCGATCTCCTTGGGCGGGATCAGCATGGCGAAGTTGGTCTTGCCGCAGGCGCTCGGGAAGGCGGCGGCGACGTAGGTCTTGCGGCCCTTCGGGTCGGTGACGCCGAGAATGAGCATGTGCTCGGCCATCCAGCCCTCGTCGCGGCCGATCACCGAGGCGATGCGCAGCGCGAGACACTTCTTGCCGAGCAGCGCGTTGCCGCCGTAGCCCGAGCCGTACGACCAGATCAGCCGCTCCTCCGGGAAGTGCACGATGTACTTCACGGTCGGATTGCACGGCCACGGAATGTCCTTCTGACCCGGCTCGAGCGGCATGCCGACCGAGTGCAGGCACGGCACGAAGGTGTCGGAATCGCCGAGCGCCTCGTCGACCGCGCGACCCATGCGGGTCATCAGCTTCATGTTGGTGACGACGTAGAGCGAGTCGGTGATCTCGTAGCCGATATAGGAGATCGGCGAGCCGATCGGGCCCATCGAGAAGGGGATCACGTAGAGCGTGCGTCCCTTCATCGCGCCGTCGAACAGCTTGCCGAGGGTCGCCTTCATCTCCTTCGGATCCATCCAGTTGTTGGTGGGTCCGGCGTCCTCTTTCTTGACGCTGCAGATGTAGGTGCGGTCCTCGACGCGGGCGACGTCGCTCGGGTCCGAGCGGGCGAGGAAGCAGCCGGGGCGCTTCTCGGAGTCGAGCTTGGTGAAGGTGCCGCTCTTCACCAGCTCCTCGCAGAAGCGGTCGTACTCGGCCTGCGACCCGTCGCACCAGTGGATGTTGTCGGGCTTGAGAAGCTCGGCCATGTCCATGACCCAGGCTTTCAGCCTCGCGCTCTTCACATAGGTGGGAATACTGATGGTCGCGTGCATGTCCCTTGGCCCGCTGTTGGAGATCCCGCGCCTATAGCAGCTATGGATAGTAGCCGCCATGCGGCCGATCGCACAGTAATGAATGATAAACGATCACGCGGACCACGCCTTGATTCCGATCAGGCACCGGTCCGCCCGCGGCGGGTTTACCGCCCACGCCCCGGAATGACCAGGGTCGCGGCACGATTTGCGCGTACGATGGCGTTTTTCCCGACGTTTGGGCGACGCCGGCCGCGGCCGGAGTCGGAACCCGATCGGGAACCGGAGCAAAATACCACCATCGCTCGCTCAGAGCCACTTCTTCCACTTGAAGAACACGTAAGGAACCACCGCCGCCACCACCATCAGCACGAGCGCCGCCGGATAGCCCCAGTCGAGCGCGAGCTCGGGCATGTCGCGAAAGTTCATGCCGTAGATCGAGGCAATCAGGGTCGGCGGCATCAGCACCACCGAGACCACCGAGAAGATCTTGATGATGTTGTTCTGCTCGATCGTCACCACGCCGACCATGGCGTCGAGCAAAAAGGTGATCTTGTTGGCGAGATAGGTCGCGTGGTCGGACAAGCCCTGGACGTCGCGCTGCATGCCCTTGAGCAGCGCGCGCTGGTCCTTTGCCCAGCGCATGCCGTCGGCCTCGTTGGCGAGATAGAGCAGCAGCCGGCCGATCGAGACCAGGCATTCGCGCGCCTTGGAGGTGACGTCGCCGGTGCGGCCGATATTGCGCAGCACGTCGTGGCTCTGGCCGCGGTCGGCGCCGGGCCGGTCGGGATCGAAGATCGAGCGCGACAGGCCGTCGACGTCGGCGCTGATCCGCTCGAGGATGTCGGCCGAGCGGTCGATGATGGCGTCGAGCAGCTCCATCAGCACGGTCTCGCCACTGATGCTCGGCGGGCATTGGCGGGCGAGCCGGTTGGCGACCAGGCTGAACGGGCGCGGCTCGTCGTAGCGCACTGTGATCAGGCGGTGGCCGGTGAGGATGAAGGTGACGGCGGAGGTGGTCGGCTCGTCGGACTCCGAGCGGCACATCAGCGTGGCGGTCATGTAGCGCGCGCCGTTCTCGACATAGAGACGGCTGGTCGGCTCGATCTCCTGCATCTCCTCGCGGGTCGGCATGGCGACGCCGACGGCGCGCTCCACCAGCGCCCCCTCGGGAGGCACCGGCGAGAAGAGATCGATCCAGACCGCGCTGTCGGCGATCTCGCCGCCCTCCGGCTCGACGACCCAACTCTCGAGCGAGGTCCCGGAGACCGACCTGACCACCAGCATCCGCGTTCCTCGGCGATGTTTCGGGATCCGCCGAAGCGGGACTGCAATTTTCGGAGTCCATCGCCGCGCGGGACGTGGTCGCCTCGAAGGCGCGCGCTAGCGCGAATCGGCCGCTCCGGCAAGCGCGTTCGACGAGCGCTCTCGAATTCGAGCGCGTCGGAAACCGCGGGTCGAAAACCGCGCGTCGAAAACCGCTGGTGGGAACCCGGTCGGGAAAGCCGGAGGGTCCGGCTGCGTCGCGGGCGCGGCGCAGCATCGTGCAGGCTCGTCTCGCCGTCCGGCGCGTCCCGCGGCCGGAAAGGCGGCGTCCGTGGCGTTCGTCGTCGCGGCGCGCAGGCCGCGGGGGCGAAGGCCGCAGGGGCGAAGGACCGCGCGTCAGGCCGCGTAGGTCAGGTCGCCGCCCCAGCACTCCTCGTCATCGACGAACGTCTTCACGTCCGACTTCGGTGGCGGCAGATGCTGGCAGTCGATGGCCGCCGCGACAGCCGCGATGCCGATACGGCCGTAATGCAGATCTTCGGGGTCCTCGGGCGCCGCCGCGGCGCCGAGTGTAGGGTGAGACTTGCTCATCTGAACGCTCCTGAGTGCCGCCCGTCCTTCGGGCCGGTCGCGCCGTCCTGCCCGGCCACCTCGGCGAAATTGGGTTGGAAAAGGCCCGATCACGGGGCTTTTCGATGCCGGGCAGCGCACGACCACGATGTCGATTACTGACTCCCCCATGTTAAACGGCCGATTAAGAACCACCCATGCCGATCCAGAACCACAGGTCATGCACGGCAGCATGGGCCACGGAAGCGTCCGTCCGGTGCCGCACTTTCGCCGCTTTCACGGAAAGTGCGGCAATCTCGCAACATCGTCGTGTGTTCGTGTCACGGTCCGGTGGCGAAGCCTGGAAGCACAGGGGCGTTTTGGTTAAACACGAGTCGAGACAATCAAGACGTCGGAAAGTGGACGGTGTGGGGCCCGAGATGACTCCGAAAGCAATCGTTGTTGTCGTCGCCGGTTTGATGCTCGGCGGCTGTGTCACGGCCCAGCTCGCGCCGGCACCCGAGGCAAATCTGAAGCCTCGTGACAAAGAGCTGCTCGCTCACGCGCCTTATGCGAAGGCGACGATCCCGCAGAACTTCCAGCGGCACATCGTCGACTACACGCGCAAGGAAGCGCCGGGGACGATTTTGGTCGATACCGATGCGCGCTATCTCTATTACGTGCTCGACGACCACAAGGCGATCCGCTACGGCGTGGCGGTCGGCGAGGAGGCGCTCGCCTTCTCCGGCGTCGCCAAGGTCGGCAGCAAGGCCGAGTGGCCGGGCTGGACGCCGACCCCGGACATCAAGCGGCGCATCGAGGGCTTGCCCGATCACGTCGCCGGCGGCCCGGCGAACCCGCTCGGCGCCCGCGCGCTCTATCTCTATCAGAACGGCAAGGACACGCTGTACCGCATCCACGGCACCAACCAGCCGGAATATATCGGCTCGGCGATCTCGTCGGGCTGCATCCGGATGACCAACGAGGACGTGATCGACCTCTACGAGCGCGCCAAGATGGGCGCGACCGTGGTGGTGCTGGCGCCGGGCGCCAGCCAGTCGGTCGGCCGCGTCGCCGCGGTGTCGACGAACTGAGGGGGGCGGGGGCCACGGACCGGCGACGGCCGGTCCACCCGCGACGCGCCGGGCCGGGGGGGCCGACGGCGCGATCCAAAGTCCCGCGTCGCAAGGCGCGGGACTTTTTCTTTGTCGGTGCCGACCTCACCTCTCCCCGCTCGCGGGGAAGAGGTCGGAGTCCGAGCGACAGCGAGAACTCCGGGTGAGGAGGCGTCCCGTCTCTCGCGCCACGCCTGCCCCTCACCCCCGCCCTCTCCCCGCTCGCGGGCTACGGCGTGCACACATCACCTCTATTGCATGCGTCCGTCATGCGCGGGCTCGACCCGCGCATCCATCACAAATCGAAAAACGTCTTTGTTTTCGGTTTGATGGATCGCCGGGTCGAAG
>NZ_AKZI01000050.1 GCF_000293785.1 Rhodovulum sp. PH10
GAAGGATGAGGCCCGCACCGTGGCCTCGCCCTTCGAGACGCACTCCTGCAGAGTGCTCCTCAGGACGAGGTCGATCTCTGTCGCCGTTGGTATGAGCGGCGCCCCTACCGCTCGATCGTCCCGTCGCGGATGCCGTTGTCGACCGCGCGCAGAAGCGCGAGAAACGCCCGGTTGAGCGGCACCGCGATGTCGTGCTTTTCCGCCAGCCGGACGATCGTGCCGGTGATGTACTCGTGCTCCAGCCGGCGGCCGGCGAGCCGGTCGTACAGCATCGAGGTGCCGGTCTCGGGATTGTAGGAGAGATGCAGCGCGAGCGTCTTGTCGGCGTCGCTCTCGCCGATCTGCGCGCCTTCCGCCTGCCCGACCGCGACCGCCTCCATCATCAGCGCCTTGGCGAGCGCAAACGCGTCCGGCTCGCGAAACACGCCGACCCGCCGGCCGGTGAGGCAGGTCACCGGGTTGGCCGCGGTGTTGGTCAACACCTTGCGCCAGACCGCGGTGAGAAAGTCCGGATCGGGCGCGACCTCGATGCCGCTGCCCTGCATCAGCGCCGCGAATGTCTCCGCCGAGGCACCCGCCGGCACGGTGATGCGACCGGCGGTGTGCAGCCGGATGCGGCCGGGCGACACCCGCTCGACGCCTGAATAGATCAGCGCCGGCAGCACCGGCGCGCCACCGACGAACGGCGCGACCCGCTCCTCGTGGCCGACGCCGTTCTGCACCACCACCACCGTGGTGCCCGCCCCGACCAGTTTTTCCAGCCACGGCGCGGCGGAGGCGGTGTCCTGCGCTTTGGTCGTCACCAGCACCCACGGCACCGGCGAAAGGCCCTCCGGGCTCGCCAGCACCGCCGCATCGACCGTGTCGGTGCGCCCGTCCCGCTCGACCACCAGCCGGTCGAACGGCGTGCGCACGCAGATGGTCACGGTGTGCCCGGCCTCGGCGAGATGCGCGGCCACGAGGCCGCCGATCCCCCCGGCTCCGATCACGGCGACGCGGGTCGGGCTCGTGTTCTTCTCGGTCATCGCTGTCCCAAAACCTCGACGATCGCGCCGGTGAGGCGGGCGAGATCGTCCATGCCGATCGTGAAGGCCGGCGTCAGATAGACGATACGGCCGAACGGCCGGACATAGACACCCGCTTTCACGAACTGGTCCTTCAGGTCCGCGAGGTCGTCGATGCGGTCGAGCTCGACCACGCCGATCGCCCCCATCGTCCGCACGTCGACGACGCCCGGCAGCGCACGGCACGGCGCGAGCTGGTCCTTCAGCGCCGCCTCGATCGCTGCGACCTGCTCGAGCCGCGGCTCGCTCTCGAACAGATCGAGCGAGGCGTTCGCGGCGGCACAGGCGAGCGGATTGCCCATGAAGGTCGGCCCGTGCATCATCGCGTGCAGCGGATCGTCCGACCAGAACCGGCCATAGACCCGATCGGTCGCGACCACCGCGGCGAGCGTCATGGTGCCGCCGGTCAAGCCCTTGCCGAGCGTGACGATGTCCGGCACCACGCCGGCCGCTTCGCACGCGAACATCGTTCCGGTGCGGCCGAAGCCGGTGAAAATCTCGTCGAAGATCAGCAGCGCGTCGTGCCGGTCCGCGAGCTTTCTCAGGATGCGCAAAACCTCCGGGTCGTGCATCAGCATGCCGCCGGCGCCCTGCACCAACGGCTCGACGATGATGCCGGCGATCTCGTCGGCGCGCTCGGCGAGCAGACGGTCGAGCGCCTCGGCCTTCGCCTCGTCGGTCGGCAGGTCGGTGATGATCTGCTCGGGCAGAAGGCCCGCGAACATGCGGTGCATGCCCTCGTCCGGGTCGCACACCGCCATCGCGCCCGTCGTGTCGCCGTGATAGGCGCCGCGGAAGGCGACGAATTTTTTGCGCCCGCGGACCCCGCCATTGAGCTGGTACTGGACGGCCATCTTCAGCGCGATCTCGACCGCGATCGAGCCGGAGTCGGCGAGGAAGACGTGATCGAGATCGCCCGGCAGCATCGCCGCGAGCCGCGCCGACAGCCGCGCCGCCGGCTCGTGCAGGAGGCCGCCGAGCATCACGTGCGGCATCGTCTCGAGCTGGGCGGCAACCGCGGCACGGATGTGGGGATGATTGTAGCCGTGGCAGGCGGTCCACCACGAAGCGATACCATCGACCAATACCGTTCCGTCGGCGAGCACGATACGACTGCCGAAAGTCCGCGCCACCGGAAGCGGTGCCGGGGCCGTTTTCATCTGGGCGTAGGGAAGCCACACGTGAGGCCGCCCTTCGCGGTACCATGATGGAGCGGTCACCTCTCCGCCGGGATTAGCCTCGGGCCGAAAAAGTCGATCCTCATGCGGGCCATGCATGGCGTTTCCCCCACTATCGCCGGTTGCTCTCGGACGCGAGGGCGGTCACCCTGATGCGGTTGCGTCGGATCGAGAGACCGGACGGCGCAAGGCTGCAATATCCGATTGCCGGGGGAGGCGAAACCCTTTGGACGATCTGCGTTACCACCTTCCCGCAAGCTGAACCTCGATGCATTCCCTCGACGCCTACGCCTCCGCCAAGCTCGACACCCTCGCGCGTGCGAGGCTCAAGCGCGATCTGATCGACACGGCCCGCGCCCCCGGAGTGCTGGTCGAGCGGAACGGCCGCTCCTATCTCTCGTTCTCCTGCAACGACTATCTGAACTTTTCTCACCATCCGGCGGTGATCGCGGCGGCGCATGCGGCGCTCGACCGCTACGGCCTCGGCGCCGGCGCCTCGCGGCTGGTCACCGGAAACCATCCGCTGTACGGCGAGCTCGAAACGCGGCTCGCCCGCCTCAAGGGTGCCGAGGCGTGCTGCGTGTTCGGCTCCGGCTATCTCACCAACACCGGGGTGATCCCGGCGCTGGTCGGACCCGACGATCTGATCGTGATCGACGAGCTGGCGCACGCCTGCATTTTTGCCGGATCGCGGATGTCACGCGCGACCGTCGCGCCGTTCCGCCACAACGACGTCGATCACGCCCGTACGCTGCTCGCGGAGCACCGCGCCGCGCATCCGCACGCGCTCCTGCTCACCGACGGCGTTTTTTCCATGGACGGCGACCTCGCGCCGCTGCCGGCGCTCGGTCGGCTCGCCGAAGAGTTCGATGCTTGGCTGATGGCCGACGATGCGCACGGCATCGGCGTCCTCGGCCACGGCCGCGGCTCCACCCACGCGCATGCCGAGCCGGCGGCGGTGCCGCTGCAGATGGGCACGCTGTCGAAGGCGATCGGCGGCTATGGCGGCTATCTGTGCGCCTCGCGGCCGGTGGTCGAGCTGATGAAGAGCCGCGCCCGCACGCTGGTCTATTCCACCGGGCTGCCGCCGCCGGTGGTCGCCGCCGCGATCGCCGCGCTCGACCTGATCGAGGCCGAGCCGGACTACGCGGCGACGCCGGTGAAGAAGGCGCAACTGTTCACACGGCTGGTCGGCCTGCCGGACGCGCAGAGCCCGATCGTGCCGGTGGTGGTCGGCGAGACCGAGGCGACGCTCGCCGCCTCGCGCATGCTCGCCGAGGAAGGATTCCTGGTGGTGCCGATCCGGCCCCCGACAGTGCCGCCCGGCACCGCCCGGCTGCGCCTGTCGTTCACGCCGGCCCACCCGGATTCCGAGATCGAACGGTTGGCGGCGCTCGTCCGCCACCGTGTACTGGGGAAAGTGCCATGACTGTCGTATTCGTCACCGCCACCGGCACCGAAGTCGGCAAGACCTTCGTGTCGCGGGGCCTGATCCGGGCCCTGAAGGCGAAGGGCCGCACGGTCGAGCCGCTCAAGCCGGTACAGAGCGGGTACGATCCGCGCGAGATGGAGGGCAGCGACGCCGGCCTCCTGATCGCCGCGGCGGGCCAGGAGGTGGACGACCAGACGATCGCCAAGGTCGCGCCGTTCCGTTACGAGGCGCCGCTCGCGCCGCATCTCGCCGCCCGCCGCGAAGGCCGCCACATCGACGCCGAGGCGGTGATCGAGCTGTGCAAGAAGCGGATCGCCGAGACCGAGGACATCCTGGTGATCGAGGGCGTCGGCGGCATCATGGCCCCGCTCGACGAGACCCGCACGCTGCTCGACCTGATGGAGGCGGTGGGGGCGCCGCTGGTGCTGGTCACCGGCAGCTATCTCGGCACCATCAGCCACACCTTGACGGCGCTCGAGGTGTTGAAGCAGCGCGGGCTGACGATCGCCGCGGTGGTGATCAGCGCCACCCCCGGCAGCACCATCCCGCTCGGCGAGACCGCCGACACGCTGCGCGCCTTCGCGCCCGGCATCGACATCCACGTGCTGCCGCGCGTACCGCCGGACCAGGGCACCGACCATACGGTCTTCCAGGAGATCGCCGACAAGCTGTGAGGGCGGAACGCGGCCGGCGCCGCCGGTCGCCTCCGCCACCGACGGAGCGCGCTCCGGGCCGCTCGCCCGGCGCTCCGGGTGAAACGCTCACCAGGCGGTGAAGAGCGTCTCGGTCACCCCGGCGAGATTGAGCACCACGTGCAGGAGGATGGCGAGGGTCGTCGATCCGCTGATCCAGCGCATCCAGCCGAACAGGAGCCCGGCGAGCAGCACCAGCGCCATGCCGAACCAGTCGTACTGGACGTGCAGCGCCGCGAAGGCGATCGCCGCGGCGACGATGGTGATGCGGGCACCGATCTCCGAGCGGGCGCAGCCGCGAAAGAGGAAGCCGCGAAACAACAGCTCCTCGCCGACCGGCGCCACCAGCACCAGCGCCACGAGGAGCAGCGGCAGCACGCCCTCGGCCTGGGCGCTGCGCACCATCACGAGCTGCACCGGCGGCACGAGATCGCGCCCCGTGAGCCAGGTCGCGCCGTCGGCCAGCACGATCAGCGAGACGACGCAGGCGAGCCCGAACAGCACCATCCGCAGCGGCGGCCGGTCGAGGCCGAGATAGGCGGCGGCCGGGCCGCACACCCGCGCCGCCAGCACCAGCGTCACCACCACGACGGCATTGGCGACGACCGTCACCAGCGTGACGGCCGCCCCGGCATTGAGCCCCTGCCCCAGCGCCGACGGCCCCATGAGGAGCGACAGGCTCGCCGCCGCCGCCCCCTGCCCGAGCCCGAAGGCGAGCACGGCGATCGCGATCGTCGCGAAGACGCCCCAGGTTTTTTCGACCGCCACGGCGAGACCGAACTTTCCGTTCGCGGACGCTCAGGGCACCAAGATCGAGGCGCCGGTGGTCGCCCGCGATTCGAGGTCCTCGTGGGCCTTGCGGGCGTCCTTCAGGGCATAGGTCTGCTGGATCGGGATCGTCACCTGCCCGGCCTTCACCACCTCGAACAGCTCGCCCGCCAGCGCTTCGTAGTCGGCACGGCTCGCGGCATAGTGGTTGAGGGTCGGCCGGGTCGCGAACAGCGAGCCCTTGAACTGCAGGATGTTGATGTTGAAGGCGTCGATCTGGCCCGACGACGAGCCGAACGAGACGAACGTGCCGAGCGGGCGGATGCAGTCGAGCGACGCCGGGAAGGTCGTCTTGCCGACCCCGTCGTACACCACGTCGCACAGCTTGCCGTCGGTGATCTCCTTGACGCGGGTGACGAAATCCTCCTCGCGATAGAGGATCACGTGGTCGCAGCCATTGGCTTTCGCGAGCTCGCCCTTCTCGGCCGAGCCGACCGTGCCGATCACCGTCGCGCCGAGATGGCGCGCCCACTGGCAGGCGATCAGGCCGATGCCGCCCGCCGCCGCATGGATCAGGATGGTGTGCTCCGGCCCGACCTTGAAGGTCCGCCGCAGCAGGTAGCAGACCGTCATGCCCTTCAGCATCATGCCGCCCGCCTGTTTCGGGTCGATGCCGTCCGGGACCTTCAGCGCGCGCCCGACGGGCAGGATGCGCTCGGCCGCATAGCCGCCGAGGCCGGTCACATAGGCCACCGTGTCGCCGACCGCGACATCGGTCACGTCGGGGCCGACCGCCGTCACGGTGCCGGCGCCCTCGTTGCCGGCGACGAACGGCAGGCCGACCGGCGAGGGATAGGCGCCGGTGCGGAAATAGGTGTCGATGAAATTGATGCCGGCGGCCGCCTGCGCGATGCGGATCTCGCCCGGCCCCGGCGCCGGCACGTCGACCTCCTCGTAGGTCAGGACCTCGGGTCCGCCGACCCGGTGCACACGTACGGCCGCCACCATGGCACTCTCCTCGGGAGTTTTTTCCGCAGAGCGCGGACGCGCCTGCCGGGCATGCGGGAGATTTTTGGGACGAGCCCCCGCAAGGCCGAGGATTTTAGGAGGTATGCCGGGCGGCGCAAGCGGGCCGCGGCGCCAAATCCGGCAGAGAGAGCCCCGGCAGCCGGTGCCGCCGGGCGCTCAGTGCGGCTCGGGCGTTTGCGTCCCGGGCATCCGGCGCCGGCGGCGTTTCTTGCGCAGCGCCAGAATGTTGAAGGCCTCGACCGCGCCCGCGAAGGCCATCGCGAAATAGACGTAGCCGCGCGGGATGTGGACCTCGAAGCCGTCGGCGACCAGCGCGACGCCGATCAGCACCAGGAAGGCGAGCGCCAGCATCTTGGTGGTCGGGTGCGCCGCGACGAAGGCCGCGACCGGCCCGGAGGCCGCATACATCACCGCCACCGCGATGATCACCGCCGCGACCATGATGCGGATGTCCTGCGCCATGCCGATCGCGGTGACGATCGAGTCGATCGAGAAGACGAGGTCGATCACCACGATCTGGGCGATGATCAGCGCGAACGACGCCTTCACCGCCTCCCCGACGCCCGCCTCGGCGTCGTCGGTCGCCTCGATCTCGGCGTGCATCTCGTGGGTCGCCTTGGCGATCAGGAAGAGGCCGCCCGAAATCAGGATCACGTCGTGCCAGGAAAAGCCGTGGCCGAAGGCGGAAAACACCGGCTCGCGCAAACCCATCAGCCAGGTGAGCGTGAACAGGAGGGCGATGCGGAAGACCAGCGCGAGGGCGAGCCCGAGCTGGCGCGAGCGCTCCGCGACCTTGGGATCGAGCCTGGACACCAGGATCGAGATGAACACGACATTGTCGATGCCGAGCACGATCTCGAGCGCGCTCAGGGTCACCAGCGCGGCCCAGGCGTTGGGGTCGGTCAGAAGGTCGAGCATGGCGGGAGGCCCAATCGGGGAAATTACGGATGCCTAGTGATATCGGCCGCTCTCGCCGAGGCAAGCGGCACCGGCTGCGGCGCTTTCGCGCGGGCGTGGGCGGTCAGACCACTCGGCCCGGCCAGTGGGCGGCGACCGCGGTGCCGATCAGCACGGCGCCGATCGCCAGGAAGACGACGCCGATCGCCTTCGAGAAGCGGGTGGTGACGGCGATCTTCTCGAGCCCCATGATCAGGCCGAGCGCCGCCATCCAGACGACGTTCATCACGCCGACCGCGAACATCACCAGCATCATCGCCCAGCAGCAGCCGAGGCAGAAGAGCCCCTGGCGCAGGCCGAGCCGAAACACGCCGGCCGCGCGGGTCGTCCATTCGACCAGGAAGAACGGAAACGGCCGCTGGCAGCGGGTGACACAGGCGAATTTGAGGTCCGAGAACTGGTAGGCCCCGGCCCCGAGAAAGATCGCGCCGGAAAACAGCGGGCTCGCCGAGGCCATCGCCGGATCGATCAGCGCCGCGCGGGAAAGCCCCGCCTGCAGGAGCGCGCCGACGACCGCGAAGCCGAGCCAGACGCCGCCATAGCCGGCGATCAGCACGAGCGGCGAGACGGCCGCCTCCCCCCGCCTGCGGGCGCGCTCGGCCATCTCGGCATAGGTCACGATCATCGGGCCGGCGGTCGGCAGCATCATCGCCGCGGCCATCGCCACCCACATGGCGACCAGCAACGCGACCTCCCCGACCCCGGCCGCCGCGTCGTGGCCAAAGCTCGGGGAGCAGATGGCGGCGACCAGGGCCTTGGCAAATCCGTCCGGCAGCGCACCGCCGCCGAGGAGGTCGAAAACGGCCATGCCGGGGCCGAGCGCCGCCCCCTGCCCGCCGGCAGCCATCCCCGCCACCATCAGGCCGAGATAGACCCAGCCGAGCATCACCATCACGCCGAGGGCGGCGAGCGCCACCACGGTCGGGCGCGACAGCGCGCGGCTCGCACGCACGAGCGGCCCGCGGCGGAGGTCCGGATGCGACGAGGCGTCGGTCATGCGTTTCGGCGTCTCCATGCGTTACGGGGGGTGACCCGCACGAGCGAGACGGACCCGTGCGGCGTACCGGCCGAATTCCCGCGCCGCCCGGTTTGGGGTTTTCGCGCGAGTCTTGGCATAGTCGGCGGCGGAACATCCCATGCTTTGCCGGGGAACGGAAATGGAATCGGACGGGACGAGCGGCGCGGTGACGGGCGAGGTGTTGGTGGTCGGCGGCGGGCCGGCGGGCCTGACGGCGGCGGTGGCGCTCGCCTCCGGCGGGGTTCCGACCGTGCTCGTCGAAGGGTCGGCGCCCACCCGCGACAACCGCACGACGGCGCTGCTCGCCGGCTCGGTCGACGCGCTGACTGCGCTCGGCGTGTGGGAATCCTGCGAGGCGGACGCCGCGCCGCTGAAAAAGCTCCGGATCGTCGACGACACCGGCCGGCTGTGGCGTGCGCCCGAGGTGCGGTTCTCGGCGGACGAGATCGGGCTCGACGCGTTCGGCTGGAACATTGCCAATCGGACCTTGGTCGCCGCCCTCGAGGCGCGCGCCGATGCGCTGCCGGCCCTGCAGCGGATCGCCGAGGACGCGGTCGGGGTGGAGATCGCCGAGGACGGCGTGGCGGTGCGGCTGTCCAGCGGGCGGACGGTCTCGGCACGGCTCGCGGTCGCCGCCGACGGACGGCGCTCGCTGGTGCGCGAGGCGGCGGGGATCGGCACGACGCACCGCGCCTACCCCCAGACGGCGCTCACCTTCAACTTCAGCTGCTCACGGCAGCACCATGACACTTCGACGGAATTCCACTCCGCCGAGGGGCCGTTCACGATCGTGCCCCTGCCTGGCCGAAGGATGAGCGTGGTGTGCGTCGTGCTGCCCGACGAGGCCGAGCGGCTGCAGTCGCTCGCCCCCGAGGCGCTGAACCGCGAGGTCGAGGGCCGCACCCATTCGATCGTCGGGACGGTGGCGGTCGAGCCCGGCCGCGGCGTCTTCCCGCTCGCCGCCGAGACCGCCAAAAGCTTCGCCTCGGAGCGCGTGGTGCTGATCGGCGAGGCCGCCCACGTGATCCCGCCGATCGGCGCGCAGGGCCTCAATCTCGGCCTGCGCGATGCCGCGACCGTCGCCGAGCTCACGGTCGACGCGCTGCGCGCCGGCGACGATCCCGGCAAAGCGTCGGTCACCTGCCGCTACGACGCCGCCCGCCGGGCGGACGTGACGACCCGGACGCTCGCGGTCGACCTCCTCAACCGCAGCCTGTTGAGCGATTATCTGCCGATCCAGGCGACCCGCGGCGCCGGCCTGTGGATGCTGCAGAAGGTCGGTCCGCTGCGCCGCGCGGTGATGCGCGAGGGCGTCGCCCCGATGGTGGCGGCGCCTCGCCTGATGCGCGGCGAGCCGCTGGGGTGAAGACCGCCCCCTCAGAACAGCGCGAGCGGAAGCACCCGGCTCTTCACCAGCCACAGGAGCGTCGTCACGGTGACGACCGAGCAGGCGGTGCCGAACAGGATCGTGGTCGAGGCCTCGGCCACCCGCACGTCGTACTGGCGGGCGAGGATGAACACGATCACCGCGGGCGGCATGCCGGCGAGCAAAATCGCGGTGTAGACCCAGGTCTCGGAGAACGGCCCGAGCAGCGACAGCCACACCAGCACGATCACCGGGTGGAGCACGAGCTTCACCACCACCGCGACCGGCAGCGCGACGGTGGCGGCCTCCACCGGGCGGGCGGCGATGGTGACGCCGAGCGCGAACAGAGCGCTCGGGGCGGCGGCGCCCTGCAGCATCTCGAGCAGCCGGTCGATACCGGACGGCGGCTGCAGCCCGCTCACCGCCGAGCCGACGCCGAGCATGCTGGCGACGATGAAGGGATGCAGAAACACCCGCCGCAGCACCAGCCGGGCGGTGGCAAAAACCCCGCCGCCCTTGCCGGCGAGCGCCATCAGGATCGGCACGATCACGAAGATCAGCACCGCGTCGAAGCAGAACACCAGCGCGAGCGGCGCCGCCGCCCCCATGCCGAGCGCAGGGATCGCCAAGCCCGGCCCCATGAAGCCGACATTCCCACAGCCGCCCGCAACGCCGATGATGGTCGATTCGCGAAGCCGCCCCCGCTCGACCACCAGCGCCACCGCAAACGCCAGCAGAAACGCCGAGAAGGTCGCGAGCGTGGTGGCGGCGATGAACGACACCTGGGTCAGCTCGTGCGCCGGGGTCTTGGCCAGCATCCGGTAGAACAGCGCCGGCTGCGCCAGATAGATGACGAACACGTCCATCCAGGCGAGGCCGGTTTCCGGGATGCGCACGAACTTCCCGGCGGCGAGGCCGAGAAAGATCAGGGCGAACGGGGGGATCGCGAGATTGAGAACGTCGAGCATGAAAGGCGGGGGACGCGCCGTTCCGTCGCCGGGTTCCCGGGCACGGGCCGGCTTGGCGGACGGCGAACCTTCCTCTAGGCTGAAGGGACGACCGAGCGCTCTTTCTTAGATCATTTCCGGGCCGTGCGGACATCGGTTCACGAGCCGCGCAGCCATGCCGTCCGGTGGTGTGCCTCGACCTTCCGGTCCCGCCCGCCCCCGGCACAAATCCAGTCAGCGGAACCAGGGTCGATGAAGCTTCCTCGCAACTTCTTCAAGCCGCTCGCGATCGGGGCGCCCGCGCCGTGCCGCGAGCTTCCCGTCCGGCTCGAGCGGATGATCCACTTCGTGCCGCCCCACATCGAGAAGGTCCGGGCCAAGGTGCCCGAGCTGATCGGCCGGGTCGACGTCCTGCTCGGCAATCTCGAGGACGCGATTCCTGCCGACGAGAAGGAGGAGGCCCGCCGCGGCTTTATCGAGATGGCGCGCGCCAACGACTTCAGCACCACCAGCCTGTGGGTGCGGGTCAATGCGCTGAACTCGCCCTGGATGCTCGACGACGTGCTGCAGATCGTCGAGGCGGTCGGCTACAAGCTCGACGTGATGATGCTGCCGAAGGTCGAGGGGCCGTGGGACATCCACTATCTCGACCAGCTGCTCGCCCAGCTCGAGGCCCGCTACGGGCTGCGCAAGCCGATCCTGATCCATGCGATCCTGGAGACGCCCGAGGGCGTCAACAATATCGAGGCGATCGCCGCCGCCTCGCCGCGCATGCACGGCTTCAGCCTCGGCCCGGCCGACCTCGCCGCCTCGCGGGCGATGAAGACGACGCGGGTCGGCGGCGGCCATCCCGATTACCGGGTGCTCGCCGATCCGGTCGCCGAGGGGGAGGCGCGCCCCGCCTATCAGCAGGATCTGTGGCACTACACCATCGCGCGGATGGTCGATGCCTGCGCCGCCACCGGCCTGAAGGCGTTCTACGGTCCGTTCGGCGATTTTTCCGATCCGGCCGCCTGCGAGGCGCAGTTCCGCAACGCCTTCCTGCTCGGCTGCGCCGGCGCCTGGACGCTGCATCCGACCCAGATCGAGATCGCCAAAAAAGTGTTCTCGCCCGATCCGGCCGAGGTGAAGATGGCGCACAAGATCATCCAGGCGATGCCGGACGGCTCGGGCGCCGCGATGGTCGACGGCAAGATGCAGGACGACGCCACCTGGAAGCAGGCCAAGGTCTTGGTCGACCTCGCCCGGCTGGTTTCCGCCAAGGATCCCGAGCTGGCCGCCCGCTACGGGCTGTGACCGCTGGCCGGCTCCGGCGCCAGCCTCGGATCGCCGGTCCCCTCGCCCAGGTTCCCGCTCTGGTTCCCGCTCTGGTTCCGCCGCCCGGCCTCGCGCCGGCCGGCGGGCCGGGGATTACGCTCTGGCTGTCGGTCGGCGCACCGGCCGGTCCGGTGACGCACGCGCGGCTGTTCCCCGTCGCGAACCTGCGGTATTTTGTCCTTCATGAAAAAGCCGCGGCTCGGGAAGTACACCATCGGCCAAGTGGTTCGGCACCGGATTTATCCGTTCCGGGGCGTGATCTTCGACGTCGATCCGGTGTTCGCCAATACCGACGAGTGGTACGAGGCGATCCCCGAAGAGTCGCGGCCGAACAAGGACCAGCCGTTCTACCACCTGTTCGCCGAGAACGCGGAGACCGAGTACATCGCCTACGTGTCCGAGCAGAACCTCTTGCCGGACGAATCGGGCGAGCCGCTGCGCCACCCGCAGGTCTCGGAGGTGTTCGAGCGCGACGAGGAGGACGGCTCCTACCGCCCCCGCCACTCGGTGCTGAACTGACCGCCGGGACGGTGGTCGTTCTCGAAGCCCATCGGTCGGGGCGACTCGACCGATCCCCTCGCCGTCCGCTTCCTCGCCGTCCGCTCCCTCGTCGTCCCCGCCGGCTGTTCGCCGCGCCTCACGGCCGTTCGTAGGTACCGATCAGCATCCCCTTGGCGAGCACGTGGCCGCGCATCGCCTCCACCACCTCGGTGCGGCCGGGCACCCCGTCGAGCGCGAGCGCCCGGTCCAGCGCGAACAGCTGGAAGACGTAGCGGTGCGGCCCGTGGCCTTTGGGCGGGTCGGGCGGCAGGTACTGCGCCTTCAGGAAGGAGTTGCGGCCGAGCCGGTGGTGCAGCCCGGAGCCGGCCGGGCTCGCCAGCTCGCCGAGGCCGAGCCCCTCGTCGCGGCCCGGCAGGTCGAGAACGATGCAGTGGACGAACGGCTCGGGCGCCGGGGTGTCGGGATCCTCGGCGATCAGCACCAGCCGGCTGCCCGGCGGCACGCCGTGCCAAGTGAGCGGCGGCGACGCCCCCTCGCCGTCGGCGGTGAACCGGGCCGGAATCGCGGCACCGTCGGAAAAGGCCGGACTGTGGAGCGTGATGGTCTCCGGCACCTCGGCCATCGCCGCCGCGCGGTACACGATCTCGTCGAGCCCGGCACGAAGACCGGACATCGCCTTGCCGATCGGCCGCGGCACGTTCTCGAGCATGGTCGTACCCTCGCCTGTCTCCACCATAACGTTCATTGTCGCCGGTGGTTCGGCACCGTCGCGAATTTTTTGCGAACGTTCGTGGAACGAAAGGGGAAGGAGACCTCCGACCGCGCATCCGGCCGAGCCATCGTTCGCCAAAACGAAAAAAGCGCGCCGCGAAGGGCGCGCTTCTCGTCTCGATCGTGGCCGGGCGAATGTGGCCGGCAAACCGAAGCCCGTGCGGAAAAACCGTCAGCGGCTCGGCGCGGCGTTCTGGCTCTCCAGCTTCTTGCGCGCCTCCTCGGCCCGCTTCTGGAGCTCCTCCTGCAGCTTCTTCTGCTGCGCCTCGAACACCTTCGGGTCGGTCGGCGCGCCCTCGTTCGCCTTCTTGAAGTCGGCGAGCGGCACTGGGAAGCTGATCGCCGCACCCGCCAGGTTGATCGCCTGGACGGTCAGCACCTGCCCCTTCTTCAGCTTGTCGATCATGTCCGCCGTCGCCTCGTAGTCGGCCATGCAGCCGTTGGCGAAGCAGGTGAAGAACGGCGCCGTCATCGGCTGCTGCTGATCGACGATCAGCCGGGTGCCGTACTGGAGCTGCAGCGGCGACGGCAAGGTGATGCGGAAGAGCTTCTTGGTCTCGCCCTCCGGCTCGATCAGGGCGGCGGCGATCACCGGCTGGCCGGCCTCGGTGCGGGCGTCCTTGCCGGTGAAGCAGACCTGCTTGGCGTTGGCGTCCTTGCCCTTGCCGCAGAACTTCGCCCACGGCGAGTAGATCAGCTGCACCTGCTGCTGGGGCTGCTGCTGCGCCTGCCCCTGCGGCGCGGCGCCCTGGGCGGGTTTTGCCGGGACGGGCTTGGCGGGAGCGGACTGCTGGGCATACGCCACCGAGGCGCAGGCCAGCGTCGCCGCGGTCACCGAAACGACCGCTGCCGTCGCCTTCGACAGGGAGCGTCGCGCCGGGCGGCCCGGTGCGGTTTGGCTCGGACGAGTCATCGGATTCCTCTTCAGGTGCCGTGCCGCGGCGATCCCCGCCATGCGACGCGCATTGCTCTGGCCCGGCTGTAACACCTTTAAAATGGGGCAGTAAAGTGACATCCGGACGGACCGCGCGGGGTTGTTTCGCGGCTTTGCGGCCGGCGGGTTCCAAAGGGTTCCGCGCGGCCGGCGCGACGACCGGAACGAGCGTGATAGCATCTCCGCATCCCCGACCGAATCGGCGATTTTGTGGCTGCCGTGCCCGTGATTCCCACCGCTTCCGGACCTCTCGTCCTCTCCCGCCGCCGCCTGCTCGCCGCGGCGGGCGCCGCCGTGCTCGCGCCGGGCCCCCTCTCGCGCGCGCTGGCGGACGCCGAAAGGCCGCGTCACGCGATCGCCATGCACGGCGCCCCGGCGATGCCGGAAGGCTTTGCGGCCTTCCCCTATGTGAACCCGGACGCGCCGAAAGGCGGCCGGCTGACGCAAGGGCTGCTCGGCACCTTCGACAGCCTGAACCCGTTCGTCGTGCGCGGCGTGCCGGTGCAGGCGGTGCGCGGCTATGTGGTCGAGAGCTTGATGGCGCGCGGCTACGACGAGCCGTTCACCCTTTACGGGCTGCTCGCCCGCACGGTCGAGACCGACGACGCCCGCTCCTTCGTCGCCTTCGGCATCGACCCCGATGCGCGCTTTGCCGACGGCCAGCCGGTGACGGCGGACGACGTCGTCTTCTCCTGGGACCTGCTGCGCGAGCACGGCCGGCCGAACTACCGCACCTACTACGCCAAGGTCGTGAAGGCCGAGGCGATCGACCCGCGCACCGTGCGGTTCGACCTTTCGGGCGCCGAGGACCGCGAGCTGCCGCTGATTCTCGGGCTGATGCCGATCTTGCCGCGCCACGCGGTGGACCCGGACACGTTCGAGCAGGCGACGCTGACGCCGCTCATGGGGAGCGGGCCGTACGTGGTCGAGAGCGTCGATGCCGGCCGCAGCGTCGTCTTCGCCCGCAATCCGGACTACTGGGGCCGGGACCGGGCCGTGAACCGCGGTTTCTGGAACTTCGACACGGTGCGGCTCGACTTCTACCGCGACGTCAACGCCTATTTCGAGGCGTTCCGCAAAGGCCTGTTCGACCTCCATGCCGAGACCGATCCGGGCCGCTGGACGACCGGCTACGACTTCCCCGCCGTCCGCGACGGGCGGGTGGTCAAGGAGGCTTTTTCGACCGGCCTGCCGCGCGGCATGCTCGCCTTCGTCTTCAACACCCGCCGAAACATCTTCGCCGACATCCGGGTGCGCGAGGCGCTGATCCGCCTGTTCGACTTCGAATGGATCGACCGCGCCTTCTTCTACGGCCTCTATGCCCGCACCGGCAGCTATTTCGCCGGCAGCGAGCTGGCGTTCACCGGGCGTCCGGCGGACGCGACCGAGCGGGCGCTGCTCGCCCCCTTCCCCGACGCGGTGCTCCCCGCCGTGATGGACGGCAGCTGGCAACCGCCGAAATCGGACGGCTCCGGCCGCGACCGCGACACCCTCAAGGCCGCGCTCGCGCTGCTCGCCGCCGCCGGCTGGGAGATCGAGAACCAGGTGCTGACGAGCAAGGCGACCGGCGCGCCCTTCTCGTTCGAGATCCTGGTGACCACCAAGGATCAGGAGCGCCTCGCCCTCACCTACGCGCAAAACCTCCGCCGGGCCGGCATCGTGCCGGAGGTGCGCGTGGTCGACGCCGTGCAGTACGAGCAGCGAAAGATCGGCTTCGACTTCGACATGATCCAGAACCGCTGGGACGCGTCGCTGTCGCCCGGCAACGAGCAGGCGTTCTATTGGGGTTCGGCGGCGGCCGGGCAGCCGGGCAGCCGCAACTACATGGGCGTGCGCTCGGAAGCGGTCGATGCGACGATCGCCGCCCTGTTGGCCGCCCGTACGCGAAAGGACTTCGTGTCGGCGGTGCGGGCGCTCGACCGCGTGCTGATCTCCGGCCAGTACGTGGTGCCGCTCTACCATCTGCCCGACCAGTGGGTCGCCCGCTGGCGCGACGTCATGCATCCGCAGAAGACCTCGCTGTCCGGCTATCTGCCGGAAACGTGGTGGCGCGACTCGACACCTTGATTCATCCTGCGCGCGGGTGATTCCGCAGCCTGCCGGAGCCCGCCCCCGTTGCGCCCGTGCCCGGAGAGACGGCCCCGATGATCCTCGGCGACACCTTTCCCGACGAGATCGCCTTCGCCCAGAACGCCGGGCGGACGACCCTCGACGACATGTTTGCGCGGGTTCGCGCCCGCACCCCCGATGCGGTGGCGCTGGCCGATTCGCCCCACCGCGAAACACTCGGCGCCGGCGAGCCGCTCACGCTCTCCTATGCGGAAGCCGACCGCATCGTCGGCGCGATCGCCGTCCGCCTGCGCTCGCTCGGGCTCACCGCCGACGCGGTGGTGGCGCTGCACATGCCGACCTCGGTCGAGGCGGTGCTGACCTTTCTCGGCGTGCTGCGCGCCGGGCTGATCGCGATGCCGCTGCCGCTCCTGTGGCGGCGGGGCGACGTCGCGGCGGCGCTCGCGCGGGTCGGCGCCAAGGGGATCGTCGCCGGCGGCTCGGCAGGCGACGCCGACCTCGCCCAGATCGCGCTCGAGGCTGCGGCCGACACCTTCTCGGTGCGCGCGGTGTGCGGCTTCGGCACGCTCGGTGTCGCGCTGCCGGACGGGCTGGTGCCGCTCGACCCCTTGCTCGCCGGCACCCACGAGCCGGACGGCGCGCTCTGCCCCGCGGTCGAGCGCCCGGTGAACCCGGCGGCACACGTCGCGGCCGTCACCTTCGAGACCTCCGAGATCGGGCCGATCGCGGTCGGCCGCAGCCATGTCGAGCTGCTCGCCGCCGGCCTCACGGTGGCGCTCGAGGCCCGCCTCGAGCCCGACCAGACGCTCGTCACGACGATGCATCCGGGCTCGCTCGCCGGCCTCGCCTGCGCGATCGTGCCGTGGCTGATGCGCGGCGGCACGCTCGGCCTGCACATGCCGTTCGACGCCGACGCGCTCGGCGACCAGATCGCCGCGCTCGATGCCCGCGCGGTGGCGGTGCCCGGCCCGCTCGCCGAGCGGTTTCGCGATGCCGGCATTTTTGCGCGAGCCGACAATCTGGCGGCCGTGCTGGCGGTGTGGCGCGCCCCCGAGCGGCTCGCCGGCAGCGCCGACTGGTCGGCCGACGACCCGCGAACGCGCGCCCGGCTGGTCGATCTCTCGGTGTTCGGCGAGACCGGGCTGCTCGCCGCCCGGCGCGGCGCCGACGGTCGCCCCGCCCCGATCGGCGCCGGCCCGGTCACCGCGCCCCGCGCGACCCGCGGCGCGGCGCTGGTCGCCGAGATCACCCGCACCGATCACGGCACGCTGGCGATGCGCGGCGCGATGGTGCCGCGCTTCCCCTTCCCGCCCGGCGCCGAGCGCGGCAGCGCGCCGTGCCTCGCAGTCGAGCAGGACCAGTATGTCGACACCCGCCACTTCTGCCGGGTCGACAAGGAGACCCGCGCGATGGTGGTGACCGCGCCACCGGCGGGGCTGGTCGGCATCGGCGGCACCCGGCTCGCGCTGGCGGCGGCCGAGCGGACGCTGGAGTCGATCGACCGCACGGCCTTCCTCCTCGCGCTGCCCGACGTGCTGATGGGCCAGCGGCTGTTCGGCCACGCCGCCGACGGCGCGGCGGTGCGCGCGGCGCTCGCCGAGCGCGGCGCCGGCGCGCTGGTGGTCGGCGCCTTCCGCGATCGCCCGGCCGCCCGCTCCGCCGCCTGAGACGAGGGTGCCATGGAGTTCCGCGTCGTCGGCTGCGGTGACGCCTTCGGCTCCGGCGGCCGGCTGAACACCTGCTTTCACGTCACCGGGCAAAGCACGCGCTTTCTGCTCGATTGCGGCGCGACCTCCATGGTCGGCCTGCACCGCGAAAACATCGACCGGCCGGCGATCGACCTCGTGCTGATCACCCATCTGCATGCCGACCATGCGGGCGGCCTGCCGTTCCTCGTGCTCGACGCGCAGTTCTTTGCCAAGCGCACCCGTCCGCTCACCGTTGCCGGCCCGCCGGGCCTCGCGTCTTGGTATCCGCAGGCGATGGAGCTGGCCTTTCCCGGCTCCTCGCGGACGCGCCAACAATTCCCGCTGACGCTGGTCGAGCTCGTCGCCGACGAGACCTGGCGCTTCGCCGACCTCACGGTGCGGCCGAGCCCCGTCGCGCACGGCGAGGCGATCGCCCCCGCCTATGGCTACCGGATCGAGCTCGACGGCCGCGTGCTGGCCTATACCGGCGACACCGAATGGACCGAGACGCTGGTGCCGCTCGGCCGCGACGCCGACCTGCTCGTCGCCGAATGCTATTGGTTCGCGAAGGACGTGCCCTGGCATCTGAGCTGGGCGACGCTGGCGAGGCATCTGCCGAGAATTGCACCACGCCAGACGCTGCTCACCCATATGAGCACCGACATGCTGGCGCACCTCGCCGACGTCTCCTGCGAGACCGCCCATGACGGGCTCTTGCTGGAGATTTGACGCGAATGCCGTTGCCGAGCCGAGGCCCCCTCGCCCGCTCGCTTCACTCGCGACCTCGCCCGGTTCACGGGGAGAGGCTCGCCCCGTTCACGGGGAGAGGTCGGAGACCGAGCGGAAGCGAGGGCTCCGGCCGAGGGGGCGGCTGCGGAAAGCCGCGACCTTCCGGCGACCGAGACGAGGCTTTTCACGACTCGGGCCGATACCGCCAGATCCCCATGACCGTTTGACGGGCCGTTAATGACGTTCCGCTAGGCTCTTCCTCGGGTTTTTCGAGGGAGCGCCGATGTCGCTGCAGGGTCCGGTCGTGGTGGTCGCCGAGGAGGTCGATCCGATCCTCGTGCATGCGCTCGAACGAGCCGGCGGTGCGCCGGTGATCGACACCGCCTGGGCGCGCGCGGCGAACGCCGTCGCCGAGGCTGCGCCGGCCGGCATCGTGGTGCCGCAGGCCGCCGACATGCCCGACACCTCCCTCCTCGACGCGGTGGCCGCGGCGGTGGCGGGCTTCCCCGTATGGACGCCGGTGCTCGCCGCCCCGGTCGAGGGTTTTCGCGCCCGCCTGCCCGACGCCCTGCCGATCGCCGCCGACGCCGCCTGCGAGCGGATCGTCGCCCGCCTCGCTTCGGCACAGCGGGTCCGCACGCTGCATGCGACCGTCCTGCGCCGCGAGGAGATCGTCGCCGGCGACGAGGCCGACGCCGCCACCGACCTGCCCGCCTGGCCGGAGCGCGACCCGCTGGAGGACGCCACCGTGCTGGTGACCGGCCGCGGCCGCACCTATCCCGGGCTCGGCACCGCGGTCGGCGAGCGGCTCGGCCTGATCGGCGCGCTCGGCATCGAGACCGCCGCCCGCTATCTCAACGCCCGCGACGTCGACGGCATCGTCATCGGCGACGGGTTTGGGCCGCGCACGCTGGAGGCCTTCCTCACCGCCCTCGCCGAAGACCCGCGCTTCCGCGACCTGCCGATCGCGCTGCTGCCCGGCGTGCCGCCCGGCCTCGATCCGGCCAAGCTGCCCAATCTGGAAAACCTGTTCGGCCCGCCGGCCGAGGTGGTGACGACGCTGCTGCCGCTGGTGCGGATGCACGCCTTCGAGGCGCGGCTCAGGCGCCGGCTCGCCTCACTCGACGCCCAGGGGCTGATCGACACCCATACCGGCCTGTTCACCGTCACCGGCTTCCTGCGCGACCTCGACCGGGCGGTCGCCGAGACCAAGACGAACCGCGCCGCGCTGTCGCTCGCCCGCTTCTCGTTTCCGCCCACCGTCGGCCGCCGGGCGAGCCTGGATGCCGCCCGGCTGGTCAGCCGGCTGGTGCGCAGCGTCGACTTCGCCTGCCGGGCGAGCGACGGCTCGATCCTGGTGGCGTTCCAGGCGACCGCGCTCGACAAGGCGCACGCCGTCGCCCGCCGCATCGCCAGCGTGCTGCGCCACACCATGCTGGCGCCGGCCGGCGACCCCAACGGCCGGATCGACCCCGCGGTGACGCTCGCAATGCTGAAACCCACCGACACGGTGGAGAGCTTGCTCGCCCGCGTCTCCGAGCCGACCCCGGTCGCCGCCGAGTAGCGGGACGCGCGGGCGGTCGGCCGCCGAAAGGCATGCCTTGCGCCGGCGCGGGTTTCGCGATGCCGGCGAAGCGCCTAAGTGTCCTCGCAACGGAGGACCGCATGACCGACAGCCCCACCCCGCCGGGCGCGCCCGATGCCCCCGCCGCCACCACGCCGGTGCCGACGAAAATGCCGATCGATGTCGTGTCCGACGTCGTCTGCCCGTGGTGCTTCATCGGAAAGCGCAGGCTCGAGAAGGCGATCGCCGCGACGGCCGAGATTCCGGTGGAGGTGCGCTGGCGCACCTTCTTCCTCAATCCGTGGGTGCCGCGCGAGGGCATCGCCCGCCGCCAGTATCTCGAGACGAAATTCGGCTCGGTCGAGCGCTACATGGCGAACGCGCCCCGCATGGTCGAGGCCGCCGAGGCCGAGGGCTTGGTCTATGCGATCGACAAGCTGGTCCGCCAGCCCAACACGATCGACTGCCACCGGCTGATCCGCTGGGCGAACGACGCGTTCGGCCGCGCCGGGCAGGCCCGCATGAAGCAGCGGCTGATGGACCTCTATTTCACCGAAGGCGCCGACCTCTCCCAGCGCAACGTGCTGGTCGGCGCGGCGCCCGATATCGGGCTCGATCCGGCCCGCGTCGCCGCCCGGCTCGCCACCGACGAGGACGAGGCGGCGGTGACCGAGGAGGCCGAGGCCGCCCAGCGGGCCGGCGTCGACGGCGTGCCGTGCTTCGTGTTCGGCGGCGTTTTGGCGGTGTCCGGCGCCCAGTCGGTCGACTATCTCGCCCAGGCGATCCGCCGGGCGCACGAGGCCTTTTCCCGCCGCCTCCAGGCGGGCGAGATCGACCCCGACCGCCGGCCGTACTGACCGAGGATCATCGCGCCCGGCGGGCGGCGCGCCAAAGCGTCCACTGGCGCCGCCATTGCGGCACCTCGACCGGCGTGAACGGGGTGTTTTCGCTCGCCTCCAGGCGGGCGAGCAGCGGTCCGGCGAGCGCCACCGGCAGAAAGGCGGGGGCCGCCGCCTTCGGCCGCAGCGGCGCCGCCCGCTCGGCTTCGGCGAGCTCCAGTCTTGCCCGCGCCCGCAAATCCGCGAGCACGGCTCGAAGGCCGTCGCTCGGCCGGCCGGCCAAAATGTCGGTGGGCGCGACGCCGTGCCGGGCGAGCAGGTCGGCGGGAAGAAAGATCTGGCCGCGCGAGGCGTGGGCGGGAAACGCCTGCAAGAGCCGGGCGAGCCCGGAGCCGATCCCGGCGGGACCCGCCAGCGTGCCGATCAGCGGGTCGTCGCCGGCGAGGATTTTTCCTGCCGCGGCAACGAGGTTGGACGAGGTTTTTCGGACATAGCCGTAAAGCGCGTCGAGATGCGGAACGGGGTCGTCGTAGAGGTCGAAGCTGCGCGCCTCGATCAGATCGAGCAACGGCGCGGGTGACAGCCGGCCCGCCTCGAGGGTGTTCAGCAGCGCCGCCGCCACCGGGTTCGCCCGCACCTCGCCATGGCCCTCGCCTGCCAGCGCGTCGCGCCACCATTGCAGGCGGATCTCGCCCGCCATCGGCGTTCTCGCGACCTCGCGCACCCGCGCGATCTCGATATTGAAGGCATAGAGGGCGAAGAGATGCAGCCGCGCCTCGGCCGGCGCGAACAGCGTCGCGAGGAAGCGGTCCTTGTCCGCCTCCCGCACCAAAGCCTCGCAATGACGGTACGCATCCATGCCGAGCCGTCTAGCACGGCCCGCCGGTCACGGCACCGCCCGAGACCTTATCCGGCGCGACCTATCAGGCCCCGGCCCGTCCGGCTCGAACCCCATTCGGCCCGAACCTCAGTTGGCCTGAACCTCACTTGGCCCGACCCCGTGCCCCCGGCGCCCTGCGACCCGAGGCCCAACCGCGCAGAGCCTTCGACGCGAAGCCCGTCCGGCCCAAACCGCCCTCGGCCGCGGCAGCCTCCCGCTCGCGGCCGCCCCGCCGCTCCACCCCACCGACCGACCGCCGCTCGCGGCGGTCAGCCGTCGCAGGCGATCGGCTCGTCCGGCCCGCACCCCTGCAGCGCGCTAAGGATGCTCAGCGTCGTCGCATTGGGGCAGTAGTTGCGCCAGTCCTGCCAGCCGGGATCGGCGAACTCGTCGCCGAGGTCCTGCGCGCAGCGCCCCGGACAGTCGCAATTGCCGCACAGCCGCTGCATCGCCGAGAAAGCGCGCGGATCGCTGCAATAGAGCTCGTCCGGATCGAGATGCAGCGCCCGCATCCGCCGGCACAGCAGGAGGTCGTCGTCCGCATCGGCCCGCCCGCCGCGGGCGGCCGGCTTGTGTTGCGCCCGCGACAGCGCGGCCAAAAACTCGGCCGAACCGCCGAGCACGTGCTGATCGTCGAACGGCTCCGCCCCGGTCCGGAGGCGCAGATAAGTGGCCAGTTCGGTCCAAGCGTCCATTGGAGGGGGCATGATGCCCTCCTGGGTTGGCGTGAACGTCCCCTCGTTCCCCGTGTCGTGAAAAGTATACACGGATCGCACGAGCGCGCTAATCGTTTCGCTGTATGAGCCGTCGACGTTCGTTATGGCCACCAAGGGTTTGGCCTGCACGTGAACGCCGTCCGCCGGTAGCAGGATGCGGGCGGCGCGACGCGCTCACGAGCCGAATCGATCAGGCGGATTTCGGCGCCGCCTCGGGCGACGGCAGGCGCGACGGCACCTTCACCCAGGCGTCGCCGTCGAGCACCAGCTCGTCGCCCACCATGCAGGTGCAGGCGAGCCGGGCGCGGAATTTTTCCGGCTTCAGCTCGGCCACCTCGAGCGTCACCGCCACCTGGTCGCCGATCTTCACCGGCGCGCGGAAATTGAGCGTTTGCGAGAAATAGATCACCCCCGGCCCCGGCAACCGCATGCCGAGCAGCGCGGAGACGAGCCCGGCGGTGAAGATGCCGTGGGCGATCCGGGTGCCGAACAGGGTGCCGGCGGCGAACTCCTCCGACAGGTGGATCGGGTTCTTGTCGCCGCTCACCTCGGCGAAGGTGCGCACCGCCTCGTCGGTGACGGTGCGGTACATGGTCTCACGCATGCCGATGCTCAAATCCTCGAAAAAGAGGCTGCGCATCTCCAGGACGGTGTCGGCCGGCATCGATCTCCCCCCGATTGTGCGGTTGCAGAAAGTGCATCACGCGCGGCGCGCACGCGCAACCCGACAAAGGACGCAGGCCGGTGACGCAGGCCGGCGACACGACGAGAAAGGGCGGGCCGCACGGGCCCGCCCTCGCCGTCTCGTCGTCTCGTCGGTGCGGGTCGGCCGAGCGACCCACGAGGAGAAAATCACCAGCGGCGGTCGGCCGGCCGCGGGCCGGGTCCGGGGCCAGGGCGCGGAGCCGGACCGGGACGGGAGACCGGGCGCGGTCCGGGCGGCGGGCCACCATGGAAACGCGGGCCGGGCGGCGGGCCGCGGAAGCGCGGAGGTCCCGGAGGCGGGCCACGAAAATGCGGCGGCGGCGGTCCCGGCCGGCGATAGCCGTAGGGCGGCGGCGGCGGATAGCCGCGGCGCCAGCCGCGCCAGCCGATCGGGCCGCCCCAGCCATAGCCGCGCCGCATGGCGAAGCCGCAGCGGTACCAGCCCGGGCCTCGCCAGCCGAAATCGTACCAGCAATATTCGTAGCCGCCCCAGAAGAACTGGACGTTCTCGACGATGCCGAGCGAATCGGCCGTCCCGCCGGCGCCGCCGCCCGTCGCGCCCAGCGGGGTGGCGTTCGCCGTCCCGCCGAGCAGCAGCGCCGCCGCGGCGGACGCCACGACCATCACGTATCGCTTCATCCAAATCCTCCGGATGTTTCATCGACGGCCGACCGCATGCCGGCGATCCACCGCATGCACGGCCCAAGATACGGCCCAAGATACGGCCCAAGACACGGCCCGAGAGCCGAGACAGGAAAGCTCATGGCAGAAGCGTGCGTCCGAGAAGGAACTCTGCCGTCCGACGCACGAAGGCGGCCGAGACCGGCGAGTGTGGTCCGCGCCCGTGGCGAAGATTTGATCACGCGCTGAAGTCGCATTCGTCGTGTCCCCGCCACGTGGTCGCGCCGACCGGTCCGCGGGTTCGATCGCACGAGCGGTTTTCTTTTCCGTTTCCGCGCCCCTATATGCCGGCCGGAGCCGGCCGCGCGACCGTGCGGCCGCAACGGAGTGACCCCATGCAACCTGTCCATGTCGTCGGCGGCGGCCTCGCCGGCTCGGAAGCCGCCTGGCAGATCGCCACGCGGGGGGTGCCGGTGGTGCTCCACGAGATGCGCCCGGTGCGCTCGACCGCCGCCCACCGCACGCAAAGCCTGGCGGAGCTGGTGTGCTCCAACTCGTTCCGCTCCGACGATGCCGCCGCCAATGCGGTCGGCCTCCTGCACGCCGAGATGCGCCGGCTCGGCTCGCTGGTGATGCGCTGTGCCGACGCCCATCAGGTGCCGGCGGGCGGCGCGCTGGCCGTCGACCGCGACGGCTTCGCGGCCGCGGTGACCGAGGCGCTCGCCTCGCATCCGCTGATCACGATTCTCCGCGAGGAGGTCGAAAGCCTGCCGCCGGAAGATTGGGGCAGCACCATCGTCGCGACCGGCCCGCTGACCTCGGCCGCGCTCGCCGAGGCGGTGCGGGCGGCGACCGGCGCCGACGCCCTCGCCTTCTTCGACGCCATCGCCCCGATCGTCCATCGTGACTCGGTGGACATGGAGGTCGCCTGGTTCCAGTCGCGCTACGACAAGGCGGGGCCCGGCGGCTCGGGGGCCGACTATCTCAACTGCCCGATGAACCGCGACCAGTACGAGGCGTTCGTCGACGCGCTGCTCGCCGGCGAGACGGTGGCGTTCCACGAGTGGGAGACCAAGACGCCCTATTTCGACGGCTGCCTGCCGATCGAGGTGATGGCTGCACGCGGCCGCGACACGCTGCGCTGGGGGCCGATGAAGCCGATCGGCCTGACCGATCCGCACCACCCGGAGAAGAAGCCGTACGCCGTCGTCCAGCTCCGCCAGGACAACCGGCTCGGCACGCTCTACAACATGGTGGGCTTCCAAACCAAGTTGAAGCACGCCGAGCAAGTGCGTGTGTTCCGGACGATTCCGGGGCTCGAGCGGGCCGAGTTCGCGCGCCTCGGCGGGCTCCACCGCAACACCTATCTCGACTCGCCGAAGCTGCTCGACCCGACGCTGCGGCTGAAGGCCTTGCCGCGGCTGCGCTTCGCGGGGCAGATCACCGGCTGCGAGGGATACGTGGAATCGGCCGCGATGGGGCTCCTGGCCGGCCGGTTCGCGGCGGCAGAAAGCCGCGGCGAAGAGCCGGTGCCGCCGCCGCCCACCACCGCGCACGGGGCCTTGCTCGGCCACATCACCGGCGGCCATCTCGGCGACGCCTTTGCAACGATCGACGCCGGGCCGCGCTCGTTCCAGCCGATGAACGTGAATTTCGGTCTATTCCCGCCGCTCGCCGTCGCGCCGACCAAGCACCCCGACGGCTCGCGCCTGCGAGGCCCGGCCAAAACGGTCGCTCGCAAGCACGCGCTGTCCGCCCGCGCGCTCGCCGACCTCGATGCTTGGCGGGGCGCCGTCGCCGACACGGCACCGGCACCGGCTCCGGAGGACGCTCCGGCCGACGCGCAGGCCTGAGCGAACGCGGCGATCAGCCGGCCGGCTCGCTCTCCGGGAGGCGGCAGACATCGACCCATTCGGCGCCGGTGAGGGCGGCCATCCGCTCGGGCGCGATGCGCACCGCGGCATGGGTGGAGCCGGCGGCCGGCAACACCTCGTCGAACGCCTTCAGCGACACGTCGCAATAGATCGGCAGCGGGGTCGCGAGGCCGAACGGGCACACCCCGCCGACCGGATGGCCGGTGATCGCCAACACCTCGTCCGGACCGAGCATGGCGGCCTTGCCGCCGAAGGTCGCCTTGGCCTTGCGGTTGTCGAGCCGGGCGTCGCCGCGCACGACCACCAGAAACACCCGCTCCTTCACCCTCAGCGACAGCGTCTTGGCGATCCGCGCCGGCGCGACGCCGTGGGCGTCGGCTGCCAGCTCCACCGTCGCGGTCGATCGGGCGAGCTCGATCACGGTGATGTCGGGGGCCTTTTCGGCGAAGAAGGTGCGGACGGACTCGAGGCTCATGGCAGATGGCTTCGGCTGGTGACGACGGTGCCCGTGGCGCCGGCGGCCCCGGCGGCGGGTCGGCGGCTCACGCCGCCTTGGCCTTGGCGGCGATGGCGGCGAGCTGGCGGACGATGGCGGTCGTGCCCTTCAGGCGGTCGGCCGGCTCCTCCCAGTCGTCGAAGAACACCACCTTCATGTCCGGCCGCACCTTTGCGCACACCCCCTGCTTGCGGATGAAGTGAACGAGGCCCTCGGGGTTCGCGAAGCGGTCCTCGTGGAACGACAGCACCGCCCCCTTCGGCCCGGCATCGACTTTTCCGACATTGGCGCGCCGGCACAGCGCCTTCAGGAGCACGGTCTGCAAGAGGTAATGCACCTCGGTCGGCATCTCGCCGAAGCGGTCGACCAGCTCGGCGGCAAACGAGTCGATCTCGCGCTCCTCGTCGAGGTCGGCGAGCCGGCGATAGAGCGCGAGCCGCACCGAGAGGTCGGGCACGTAATCCTCGGGGATCAGCACCGGCATGCCGAGGGTGAGCTGCGGCGACCAGCGATCCTCGACCGGCGCGGCGGTGCCCGACTTCAGGCTCTCCACCGCCTCCTCCAGCATCTGCTGATAGAGCTCGAAGCCGACCTCCTTGATGTGGCCGGACTGCTCGTCGCCCAACAGGTTGCCGGCGCCACGGATGTCGAGATCGTGCGAGGCGAGCTGGAAGCCGGCGCCGAGCGTGTCGAGCGACTGCAGCACCTTCAGCCGCCGCTCGGCGGTCGGCGTGATCTTCCGCTCGGCGGGGATCGTGAACAGGGCGTAGGCGCGGGTCTTCGAGCGGCCGACCCGGCCGCGGAGCTGATAGAGCTGAGCGAGGCCGAACATGTCGGCGCGGTGGACGATCAGCGTGTTGGCGGTCGGGATGTCGAGGCCGGACTCGACGATCGTGGTCGAGAGCAGCACGTCGTACTTGCCGTCGTAGAAGGCCGACATCACGTCCTCGAGCACGCCCGGCGACATCTGGCCGTGCGCCGTCACCACCCGCACCTCCGGCACCGACTGGTCGAGGAACGCCTTCGCCTCGGCCAAGTCCTCGATACGCGGGCAGACATAGAAGGCCTGGCCGCCGCGGTAGCGCTCGCGCAAAAGCGCCTCGCGGACGATCAGCGGATCGAACGGGGTGACGAAGGTGCGCACCGCCAGGCGATCGACCGGCGGGGTGGCGATGATCGACAATTCCCGCACCCCGGTGAGGGCGAGCTGGAGCGTGCGCGGGATCGGCGTCGCGGTGAGGGTGAGGACGTGCACCTCGGCGCGCAGCTTCTTCAGGCGCTCCTTGTGGGAGACCCCGAAATGCTGCTCCTCGTCGACGATGACGAGGCCCAGATCCTTGAACTTGATGGTCTTTCCGAGCAGCGCGTGGGTGCCGACGACGATGTCGATCTGCCCCTCGGCGAGCCCCTTGCGGGTCTTTGCCATCTCCTGCGTGCTGGCGAGCCGGGAGAGCTGGCCGACATTGACGGGGAAGCTGCGGAACCGCTCGGAGAAGGTGCGGAAATGCTGGCGGGCGAGCAGCGTGGTCGGCACCACGACGGCGATCTGCTTGCCGTTCATCACGGTCGCGAAGGCGGCGCGCAGCGCCACCTCGGTCTTGCCGAAGCCGACGTCGCCGCACACGAGGCGATCCATCGGCCGGCCGGCCGCGAGGTCGTCGAGCACCGAGTCGATCGCCGCGCGCTGGTCGTCGGTCTCGTCGTAGGGGAAGCCGGCGCAGAACTCGTCGTACGCCCCCTGCCCGACCGACAGCCGCTCGGCCGCGCGCAGCTGCCGCTCGGCGGCGATGCGGATCAGCTCGCCGGCGATCTCGCGGATGCGCTGCTTCATCCGCGCCTTGCGGGTCTGCCAGCCGGCGCCGCCGAGCCGGTCGAGCTCGACCATCGTGTCCTCGGCGCCGTAGCGCGACAGAAGCTCGATGTTCTCGACCGGGAGATACAGCTTGTCGTCGCCGGCGTAGTGCAGCTCGAGGCAGTCGTGCGGTGCGCCGGCGGCCTCGATCGTCTTCAGCCCGATGAAACGGCCGATGCCGTGGTCGACATGCACCACGATGTCGCCGGCCGACAGGCTGGTGATCTCGGCGATGAAGTTTTCCGCGCGTTTCGCCGTGCGCTTCTGGCGGACCAGGCGGTCGCCCAAAATGTCCTGCTCGCCGATCACGGCGAGGTCGTCGGTGGAAAAGCCCGCCTCGAGGCCGAGCACCGCGAGCGAGATCTCGACCGCCGGGCGATTGCGCGCCTCCGGCCAGCTCGACACGTTGGTGAGGTTGACGAGCTTGTGGTCGGCCAGAACGTGGCCCATGCGGTCGCGCGCGCCCTCCGACCACAGGGCGATCACCACCCGCTTGCCATCGGTCTGCAGACTCTCGACGTGGCCTTTGAGCGCCTCGAACACGTTGGCGTCGGCGGCGCGCTCGGCGGCGAAGTTGCGCCCGGCTCTTGTCGCGGCGTCGATCACCGGGCCGCAAGTTTCAGCGCTCGCGCCTTCGGGCGTCGCGAACGGCGTGAGGCGGACCAGCGCCGCGGTTTCGAGGCGCTCCTTCCATTCCGAATCGGTCACGTACAGCCGATCGGGCGGCAGCGGCTTGTAGGGCGGGCCGCCGCCCGCCATCGTCACCGCCTGCTTGCGGGCGTCGTAATAGTCGGCGATTTGGGCGAGCCGCTCGTGCACCGCCTCCTCGGCGAGATGCTCGAGCACCACCGGCGTGTCCGGCACATAGTCGAGCAGCGTGTCCATCCGGTCGTGAAACAGCGGCAGCCAGTGCTCCATGCCGGGATAGCGCCGGCCCTCGCTCACTGCCTCGTAGAGCGGATCGCCCGAGGTCGCCGCGCCAAAGGTCGAGACGTAGGCCTGGCGGAATTTCCGGATGGTCTCGGTGACCAGCTGGAACTCGGAGACCGGGACGAGATCGAGCGCGCGGAGCTGGTCCTGGGTGCGTTGGGTCTCGGGATCGAAGGTGCGGATCGATTCGAGCGTGTCGCCGAAGAAGTCGAGCCGCACCGGCTCCGGCGCACCCGGCGGATAGAGGTCGATGATGCCGCCGCGCACGGCGTACTCGCCCGCCTCGCGCACCGTCGCGGTGCGCAGAAAGCCGTTCAGCTCGAGCCAGTGGGTGATGCCGTCCATCGCCAAGCGGTTGCCGGGCGCGGCCGAGAACGCCTGCCCCGCCAAGGTCTTGCGGGCCGGCACGCGCTGCACCACGGCGTTGACGGTGGTCAGCAGCACGGTCGGGGCTTCGCTTCCCTTCAGCCGGGCGAGGCGGGCGAGCGTCGTCATCCGCTCGGCGACCACGCCCGGATGCGGCGAGACGCGGTCGTAGGGCTGGCAGTCCCAGGCCGGCAGCTGGAGCCGCACGAGGTTCGGCGCGAAGAAGCTCAGCGCACGGGCGAGCTGCGCCATCCGGGCGCCGTCACGGCAGACGACCACGAGGCCGACCGCCGGCGGGTTTTTGCGGGCCACGACCGCGCGGGCGAGATCGGCGAGCACCAAGCCTTCGGCACCGTCGGCGACGCTCGCCAGCGTCAGCGGGCGGCCGGGCGAGAGCTGCGCGGCGGGGGATTTGGCGGGGGATTTTTGGGCCATGGTCGTCCAGCAGAGAGAATCGTGATCGGGACGCGCGGGCGACGACGGGTTGGGGTCGCGGGCATCACCCGCGACCACCCCTCGCCTGCCGGAAAGGGCGAAGCGTCACTCCGCGTCCTTGGCGTGATTGAACGCGGCGATGCGCCGGTAGAGCGGCGTGTCGTATTCCGGCGGCACCGGGGTCGATCCGGTCAGCCAGCCATAGAGGTCGAGGTCGGCGCGCTCGCACAGCGTCTCGAACGCGTCGAGCTCGTCCTCGGAAAGCGTGTCGATGGTCGCATCGGCGAACCGGCCGGTGATCAAGTCGAGCTCGCGGGTGCCGCGCCGCCATGCCCGGAACAACAGCCGCCGCCGGCGCGGTGACAGCCCTTCGCTCGATCGTGTGGTGCCGGTCATCTGCTCTCCCCGGAAACGCCGAAAGCCCGGACGGTGCCGGGCGCCGCTGTCATATAGCCGCGGGGCGCCGCGCCGCCAATGGACAGAAGGCTGCCGGTTGCGGTATCGACGAACCACACGCGGCCTTGCCGGCTCCGGCGACGGCCGAGCGAAACCCTCGATCGCCCATGACCCTGATCCACAACGAGCAGACCAAGCTGACGGCGGCGGCGATCGACCGCCTTTCGACCGCCTGCATCGCGCTCGGGGTGATCGCGCCCGTCGTCTCGTTCGGAATGGGCGGAACCGGCTACTCGCTGATCACCGTGACGGCGTTCGGCGTCGTCTGGTTTTCGATCGGAGCGTGCCTACATTTCCTGGGACGCGCGATCCTCCGGAGGCTTCGCCCATGACCGCCGTGGAAATTTACGCGTTCTACATCGCTCCGCTGATCGTGCTCGGCGTCGGGCTCCTGATGTATTGGGTGGCGAGCCGCGACACGCCGGAGAAGCATCGATAGACGCCGCTCCGGCGGTTCGTCCGCGGCAAAAGACCCGCAGCCCCCGGCGTCACGCGGGCGTGCGGGCCGTGCGCAGCGCGAGTGCCCGGATCAGCGCCTTGGCGTCGGGCGGCGGCGCCTGCTCGATGCGGCGGTACTCTCGCCCATCCGGCGTGCGCGCCATCATGCCGAGATCGACCATCTCACGCCGCAGCAACGCGTGGTCGCCGAACAGGTGCGCCTCCTGGAGCGCGCGGTTGATCTCCGGCTCCGAAAGCACCACCCGCGGGGCGATCCGCGACCACAGCACCCACAGGCACGCCACCCGCTCGCTCTGCTTGCCGGGCCAGCGCTTGAGCCGCCCCGCCTCGTCCAAATACCGCAGAAGCCGCTCGACCTTGCGGAAGTCGACCGGCGGCGCGGGTGTCTTCGGTGCAGGGTTCTCCAAACGCCCGCGCGCCTCCTGCTGGGCGCGAAGGTGCTGGAAATTGCGGTAGCCGGTGGCGCGCGCCAGCATGTTCAGCATCACGACGTGGCCGACCGGCCCACTGCCGGCGCGGGCGAGCTCGCCCTCGAGGGCGCGCGCAAGTGCGGACAGATCGTCCGTCTCGAAGGGAATCAGTTCGCGGGACATCACCCGAATCCTCCACGTGCCGAGATCCGCAAGGACGGGTCCTGACGGAGCGTCGTGGTCGCCGGCTTCGACGTGGCACGGGACGGGGTGTCGACCGTGACGAGGATTTTTCTCTGGCAGGTTCAGCTCCCCGTCTCCGGGGCGGCGACGCCTGGGTGAACTGCCGACCGACCAGCCGTATAGGCCACCGTTTTTGCGCGTGCAAGTCGATCGGGGGCGATCCGTCGCAGCGCGGACAAACACCATACCGACCGGTATAGACAGGCCATACCGATCGGTATAACGTCGCCACATGAACCCGCCGGCCGATTCGCGCTCCACCCTCCTCGCCTGCGCCCTGCATTTGTTCGCGAGGCACGGCTACGACGCCGTCGGGGTCCAGCAGATCGTTGCGGCGGCCGGGCTCACAAAACCCTCGCTCTACCATCACTTCGGCAGCAAGCTCGGCCTTCTGGAGACGCTGCTCGACGACCGGCTGGCGCCGTTCCATGCCCGTCTCGCGTCGGCGGCGGACGTGCACGCCGACCTCTGCGGCAATCTCGGTGCGACGCTCGCCGCGATCGCCCGCACCTCCTTCGAGGTCGTCGCGGCCGAGCCCGACGTCTACCGCCTCTATCTCTCGCTGTGGTTCGCGCCGCCGGAGAGCGAGGCCTACCGCGCCGCCCTGCCCTGGCACGAGCGGCATTTCGCGGCGATCGAGGCCGTCTTTCTGGCGGCCGCCGAGCACCACGGCAACATGGCCGGGCGGCACCGCGCCTACGCGGCGACCTTTCTCGGCACGTTCAACACCTACGCCTCGTTCGGCCTGAACGGGGTCGCGACCCTCGACGAGGCGCTCCTGGACCGAGCGATCCACCAGTTCATGCACGGAATTTTCTCATGAAGACATTGACCGACAAGGCCATCGTGATCACCGGCGCCGCCTCCGGGATCGGCCGGGCGCTCGCCGTCCGGCTGGCCGCCGAGCGCACCCGCCTCGCTCTGCTCGACCGCGATGCCGACGGGCTTCGCGACACCGTCGCACGTTGCCGGGAGGCCGGTGCGGCCGCGGTCGAAGGCCGAACCCTCGACGTCGCCCGGCGCGAGGCGGTGGAGGCCGCGGCGCGCGCGGTGGTCGCGCGCTTCGGCGAGGTGGACGTCGTCGTCAACAATGCCGGCGTGTCGTCCACCGGTGCGATCGGCGAACTGACCGACGCCACGCTGCACTGGACCATGGAGATCAATTTCTGGGGCGTCGTCCACGGCACCATGGCCTTTCTGCCGCATCTGGTCGCGCGGCCCGAGGCGAGCCTCGTCAACGTGTCGAGCGTTTACGGGCTGATCGGCGTTCCGGGCCAGGCCGCCTATTGCGCCAGCAAGTTCGCGGTGCGCGGCTTCACCGAGGCGATCCGGCAGGATTTGCGCGATACCGGGGTCGCCGTCTCGGTGGTGTTTCCGGGCGGGGTGCGGACCAACATCGTCGCCGGCTCGCGCTACGACGGCGCGCTGTCGGCGGCGGAGCGGCAAAAACTCGCCACCGCCTTCGCGGCGAGCCTGCGGACCGAGCCCGAGGTCGCGGCCGAGACGATCGTGCGCGGCATCCGCCGCAAGGCGCCCCGCATCCTGATCGGCAGCGACGCCACCGCGATCGACCTCCTCGCCCGCCTGCGGCCGGCCACCTACGATTCGGTGGTCGCGCGGAAGACCGCGGCGTTCCGGGAACGGCTCGCCCGTGCGGCCCTCCTCCCCGAGCCCCGTTGACCGGCCATTCGCGGGGGGCGGGCCGGTCCGTTCCCCGAACGGGTTGAACCGCGGCCGCATCGGATGGACAGTCGGCGCCCCACACCGCCGGTCCACCGATGCGAAGACCCGACAGCCTCAATCCCCTGTTCGCCGCCATCACCACCCTGCCCGGCGTCGGGCCGAAGATGGAGCGCCTCTATGCCCGCCTGCTCGGGCGCGAGGCGCCGCGGGTGCTCGACCTCGTCTTCCATCTGCCGACCGGCTTCATCGACCGGCGCGCCCGCCCGAAGCTCGCCGAGGTGAAGCCCGGCAGCGTGGCGACGGTGTGCGTGAAGGTGGAGCGGCATCGCCCGCCGCCGCCCGGCCGCTCGCGCGCGCCGCATCTCGTCTTTGCGAGCGACGCCACCGGCGACCTCGTGATCACCTATTTCAGGGCGCGGCCGGAGCATCTGCAAAAGCTCTTCCCGGTCGGCGAGGAGCGCTGGGTGTCGGGCACCACGGCGCTCTATGACGGCATGCTGCAGATGGTGCATCCCGACCGGGTGATGACCGAGGCGGAGCTGGAAAAACTCGCGCCGATCGAGCCGGTCTATCCGCTGACCGAGGGTCTTTCGGCCTATGCGGTGCGGCGGGCGGTGGAGGCGGCGCTGTCGCCGCTGCCGAGCCTGCCCGAGTGGCAGGACGCGGCCTTTCTCGCCGCCGAAAAATTTCCGAGCTTTGCCGAAGCCCTGCGCACGGTGCATCGGCCGGGCGAGCCGGAGGACGTTTCGGCCGAGAAAAGCCCGGCGTGGCGGCGGCTCGCCTTCGACGAGCTCTTGGCCGGTCAGCTCGCCTTGGCGATGGTTCGCGCGCGGGTGAAGAAGGCCGCCGGCCGCGCCACGGTCGGCGACGGGCGGTTGCGCGAGAAGCTCGCCGCCGCGCTGCCCTGGAGCCTCACGCCCTCGCAGGACAAAGCGGTCGCCGACATCGTCGCCGATCTCGAGAAGCCCGAGCGAATGCTGCGGCTGGTGCAGGGCGACGTCGGCTCGGGCAAGACGGTGGTCGCGCTGTTCGCCTGCGCCACCGCGGTCGAGGCCGGCAGCCAAGCCGCCCTGATGGCGCCGACCGAAATTCTCGCCCGCCAGCACCTCAAGACCATCGCGCCGCTCGCAAATGCCGCGGGCCTGCGCATCGCCATCCTCACCGGACGCGAGCGCGGCCGGGAGCGCACCGCCACCTTGGCCGCGCTCGAGGCCGGCGAGATCGACCTTCTGGTCGGCACCCACGCGATCTTTCAGGACGACGTCGTCTTTCACGACCTCGCGCTCGCGGTGATCGACGAGCAGCACCGTTTCGGCGTCCACCAGCGCTATGCGCTCGCCAAGAAGGGCCACGCGGTGGACCTTCTGGTGATGACCGCAACGCCGATCCCGCGAACGCTCGTGCTGACCTATTTCGGCGACATGGACGTCTCGGAGCTGCGGGAGAAGCCGGCCGGGCGAAAGCCGATCGACACCCGTACCGTCGCGCTCGACCGGCTCGACGACGTGGTGGCGGCGGTCGGCCGCGCGCTTCACGAGGGCCGGCGGGTCTACTGGGTCTGCCCGTTGGTGGAGGAGTCGGAAACGAGCGACCTCGCCGCCGCACAGGACCGCTTCGGCGATCTCGAGAAGATTTTTGGCGCCACCGTCGGGCTGGTGCACGGAAAGATGCGCGGGAGCGAGAAGGACGCCGCGATGGCCGCCTTCGCCGCCGGCGAGACGACGCTTTTGGTCGCCACCACGGTGATCGAGGTCGGCGTCGACGTGCCGGAAGCGAGCGTGATGGTGATCGAGCACGCCGAGCGCTTCGGCCTCGCCCAGCTCCACCAGCTGCGCGGCCGGATCGGCCGCGGCGAGGCCGCCTCGACCTGCCTGCTCCTGTACAAGACGCCGGTCGGCGAGACGGCAAAGGCACGGCTCGCCACCATGCGCGACACCGAGGACGGCTTTCGCATCGCCGAGGAGGATCTTCGGCTGCGCGGCGAGGGCGACGTGCTGGGCACCCGGCAGAGCGGAATGCCGGGTTTTCGCGTCGCCCGCATCGAGTCCCACGCCGAATTGCTGGAAGCCGCCCGCGACGACGCCCGCCTGATCCTCGCCCGCGACCCCGAGCTAAAGTCCGAGCGCGGCGAGGCGTTGCGCACGCTCCTCTACCTCTTCGAGCGCGACGAGGCGGTCAGGCTCTTGCGGGCGGGGTGAAAGGCGGCCCTGGACGGACGCGATCTGCCCCTACTACCCTCGGCTGCTTTCTTTACCCGAGCTTTTTCATGCAAGTCATTGCCCGCCGAACGCTTGAGCTGTTCTGGTGCCGCCACCCGGCCGCCGAAGGACCAGTTCGGGTCTGGTACGCCGAAGTCTCGCGCGCGCTCTGGCGCGGGCCGTCCGACGTCAAGGCGCAGTTCGGGACGACGGTGGATTTTCTGCACGACAATCGATTGATTTTCGATCTCGGCGGAAACAAATATCGGTTGGTGGCCCACGTTTCCTATACTTACGGCCGGGTGCTGGTGAAGTTCATCGGAACCCATGCCGAGTACGATCGTATCGATCCGGATACCGTATCATGGCGCCAGAGATAGAGCGGATCCGCAACGAGGCCGACTACGAGCAGGCACTCGACGAGATCGAGGGCTTCTTTGCCTGCGAGCCGGTCCCGGGCACGCCAGAAGCGGCGCGGTTCGACGCGCTCGCGCGGGTGATCGCGGCATACGAAGCGGAGAACTGGCCGATCGAGCCGGAACAGGCTCACGGCGGCCGGAGCGACCAGACCGAAAGCCGGCCGGCCACGAAGACGGCCCGCCGCTGACGGCGGCTCGCCCGCCGCCACGTCGAACGCCGGCGGCTCGCCGAGGTCAGGCCACCACCACCGCGCCGATCTTCTCCTGAACCAGCGACAGCGGCGTGCCGTCCGGGCGGTGCAGCAGCGCCCGCACCTCGATCACCGGCACACCGAGTAGCAAGTCGCTCGGCTCCCCGCCCATCCGGTCCGCCGCCGCCGTGCCCGCCTGCCGCCGTTCCCGAAATTCCGTCACCGCGGACACGATCGCCGCCGGCGATGCCGGGCGCACCCAAAGGGTCCGGCGGATCGGCTGCAACGCCTCGATCGCCTCGCCGAACGGGCAGTCGGTGGTGATGCGGGCGCGCATCTCCGCTGTCAGCCGGGCGGGGAAATACCAGTTGGTCGCCTCGGCGACCCGCAGGCCACACAGGCGCAGCTCGACCTTGCGAAACACCAAGCCGGCGGCGGAGGGGTTTTCGCCCGCCCCCTCGCCCGCGGGACCGTCCAGGCCGAGTGCGCGAAAACCCTCGAAGTCCAAGTTTTCGGGATCGGCATCGGCCACCAGGCGGACGAGAACGTTGCCGTCGGCAATCCCGCGCTCGCGGCACCAGGCGGCCAGCACGGTGGTCGCGAGGCGCGCATTTTCCAGCCGCGACGCGAGCGACCGCACGTCCCCCACACGACGGTCGAGATCGTCACGATCGCGATCCTCGGCGGGCGTCTTTCCGGCCGCGGCCGGCATTCCACGCATCATGATGTCGGGTACTCCACCGCGACGCCGCTCCGTTTCCGCGGCTCGCGAAACGCCTCGTCGTCAGCCGGCCGCCGTCACCGGCTTGCCGGCCGACTCGTCGGCGGACTTGTCCGACGGCTTAGCGGCCGACCTCTCGCCGGATTGGTCCCCCAGTTCGCCCGCGCCCGCATCCGTCGCCGGCCCCGCCGCAACCGGCTCCGCACCGGCGTCCTGCCCGGCGGAAGAATCCTCGGCGGCCGCCGTCTTGCCGGCCTCCTCGGCCGACTGCACCGTCTGCGCCGCGGCGGCAAAGCCGGCGAGCCGCTTCTGATGGTCGGCCGCCCCGCCCGGCTGGATCATGCCGGCCGACATGATCAGCTTGGCGGCGTCCTCGACCGACATCTCGAGCTCGATCAGCCGCGCGCGCGGCACGAAGAAGAAGAAGCCGGTGGTCGGGTTGGGCGTGCACGGCATGAAGCACGACACGTGCTCCTCCGGCGGCAGCCGCTCGGCCACCTGCTGGCCCGGCGCGGTGGAGAGAAACACCAGCGACCACATGCCGGGCGAAGGAAACTCGATCAGCGCCACCGTGCGGAAGCTCGAGCCGGTCTCCGAGAACAGCGTCTCGAACACCTGCTTGAGCCCCTTGTAGAGCGAGCGCACCAGCGGCATGCGGTCCAACAGCCGCTCGCCGAACTCCACCAGCGTGCGCCCGACCAGATTGGCGGCGAAGAAGCCGAGCGTGGTGAGCGCGACGAAGGCGATGATCAGGCCGGTGCCGGGGATCGCCCACGGCAGATAGGTCTCGGGGCGGTACTGCACCGGGATGAAGGGCTGCACCAGCGCGTCGACCCAGGTGACGAAGGTCCAGGTCAGCCACAGCGTGATCGCCACCGGACCGGCCACCACGAGGCCGGTCAGAAAATAGTTGCGAAGCCGGGCGCCCGGTCCGGCATGAGCCTTGTCGGGTCCCGGCGCAGGGGGAGACGGCGGTCTGGTGGCGCTCATGGCCCTCTATGTTGCCTCGATTCGAGCGCGGCGCAACGGCACGGCGACAATCCGCCCCGGCTTGCCGTCCGGCTTGCCATCTCTGCCCGCAGCGCGGGATGCCGCAGGGCGGCACACCCGCGCCTGTTGCGCTGCGTCCAGATATCGCCTGCCCGTGTCACTCGACGGTGACGGACTTGGCGAGATTGCGCGGCTGGTCGACGTCGGTGCCCATGATCACCGCGGCATGATAGGCGAGCATCTGCACCGGCAGGGCATAGACCATCGGCGTCACCGTCGCCGGCATGTGCGGCAGCGTGAGGGTGGCGAGCGAATCGACCGTCGCCTCGGCCGCCCCCTGCGGGTCGGTCACCAGGATGATGCGGCCGCCGCGCGCCGCCACCTCCTGCATGTTGGAGACCGTCTTCTCGAACACCCGGTCGTGCGGCGCGATGACGATCACCGGCATGGTCTCGTCGATCAGCGCGATCGGCCCGTGCTTCAGCTCGCCCGCCGCATAGCCTTCGGCGTGGATGTAGGAGATCTCCTTCAGCTTCAGCGCGCCCTCGAGCGCCAGCGGATAGCTGGTGCCGCGGCCGAGATAGAGCACGTCGCGGTTCTTCGCGATGTCGCGGGCGAGTTTCTCGACGGCCGGCTCCAGCGCGAGCGCCGCCGTCATGTGGCGCGGCACCTCGATCAGCGCCCGCACCAGCCGCTGCTCGTCCTCCTCGGTGAGGTTTCCACGTGCCCGGCCCGCGGCGATCGCCAAGCAGGCGAGCACGACCAGCTGGCAGGTGAACGCCTTGGTCGAGGCGACGCCGATCTCGGGCCCCGCGAGCGTCGGCATCACCGCGTCGGCCTCGCGCGCGATGGTCGAGGTCGTCACGTTGACGATCGCCACCGTGTGCTGGCCGTGCGCCTTCGCGTGGCGCAGCGTCGCCAGCGTGTCGGCCGTCTCGCCCGACTGCGAGACGAACAGCGCGAGATTGCCCGGCGCGAACGGCGCGTCGCCGTAGCGCAGCTCCGAGGCGATCTCCACCTCGACCGGCAGCTTTGCCAGCCGCTCGAACCAGTATTTGCCGACCAGCCCTGCGTAATACGCAGTGCCGCAGGCCGAGATGGTGACCCGCTCGAGGTCGCGGAAATCGAACGGCAGGTCGGGCAGCGCGATCCGCTCGGCGGCGAACGACACGTAATGGCCGAGCGTGTGGCCGACCACCTCCGGCTGCTCGTGGATCTCCTTCGCCATGAAGTGGCGGTAGTTGCCCTTGTCGACCAGGAACGCCGAGGCGCTCGACTGCATCACCGGCCGCGCCACCGGCGCGCCCGTCTCGTCGAACACTTTTGCGCCGGCGCGCGTCAGCACCACCATGTCGCCGTCCTCGAGATAGGAGATCGAGGAGGTGAAGGGCGCGAGCGCGATGGCGTCGGAGCCGAGATACATCTCGCCCTCGCCGTGACCGATCGCCAGCGGCGAGCCCCTGCGCGCACCGATCAAGAGGTCTTCCTCGCCTTCGAACAGAAATCCGAGCGCAAAGGCGCCGCGCAGCCGCGGCAGCGCCGCCTTCACCGCGTCGACCGGGCCGAGCCCGGTCGCCATCAGCGCGCACACCAGCTGGGCGACCACCTCGGTGTCGGTCTCGGTCGAGAAGTGCGCGCCCGCGCCTTCCAGCTCGGTGCGCAGCTCGTTGAAGTTCTCGATGATGCCGTTGTGCACCACCGCGACCGGGCCGGCGGCGTGCGGGTGGGCGTTCACCTCGTTCGGCCGGCCGTGGGTCGCCCAGCGGGTGTGGCCGATGCCGACGCGGCCGCGCAGCGGCGAGGCGGCGACCTTCTGCTCGAGGTTCTTCAGTTTGCCCTCGGCCCGGCAGCGGGTGAGATGCCCGCCCTCGAGCGTGGCGACGCCCGCCGAATCGTAGCCGCGATACTCGAGCCGCTTGAGCGCGTCGACCATCTGCGGCGCGACCGGCTCACGCCCCAAGATTCCGATGATGCCACACATGATCACGCCCCCTCGTGCGTCGCCGTGCCTGGGTCCCGGACGGTCCGGCACGTCGCGCGATGTTCGTCCATGCAAGTCCCCGGCCGGAGCAAGACCCCGGCGGACGCGAGAGTCCCGGCCGCGGCCCCCGCGGTCGGGAATCCGCCCTGGTCAGGGCTTTTTCTTGACGGCCGTCGCAGTCTCGCGCCAGCGCGCCGCCCAGCCGTCCTTGACGACCTGCCGGCCACGGCCGACCGCGAGCCCGTCCGGCGGGACGTCTTCGGTGATCACCGAGCCCGAGCCGACATAGGCGCCGTCGCCGATCGTCACCGGCGCCACCAGCGACGAGTTCGAGCCGATGAAGGCGTTCGCGCCGATGTCGGTGTGATACTTCTTCACGCCGTCGTAGTTGCAGGTGATGGTGCCGGCGCCGACATTGGTGCGCGAGCCGACGCGGGCATTGCCGATATAAGTGAGGTGGTTGACCTTGGCGCCGGCCTCCACCGTCGAGGCCTTCACCTCGACGAAGTTGCCGACATGCACCGCCTCGCCGAGCTCGGCCCCCGGCCGCAGCCGAGCAAAAGGCCCGACCGTCGCGTTCGGCCCGACATGCGCTCCTTCGAGGTGCGAGAAGGCGCGGATCACCGCGCCCGCCTCGACCGTCACGCCGGGCGCGAACACCACATAGGGCTCGACGGTCGCCCCCGGCGCGATTGTCGTGTCGGCAGAGAAGAACACCGTGCCGGGCGCCGTCATGGTCACCCCGGCGTCGAGCGCGGCGGCGCGCAGGCGTCCCTGCAGCACCGCCTCCGCCTCGGCGAGCTGCGCCTGCGTGTTGACCCCCAGGACCTCGGTGTGATCCTCGGCCTCGATCACTGCGGCGCTGGCGCCCGCGACGCGGGCGAGCGTCACCACGTCGGTGAGATAAAACTCGCCCTTGGCGTTGTCGCAGCCGATTTTTTCCAACAGCGCCAGCGCACGGGCGCCCGACATCCCCATCAGGCCGGCATTGCACAGGCCGATCGCCTTCTCGGCCGGGCTCGCGTCCTTCTCCTCGCGGATCGCCACCAGCGTGTCGCCCTCGGTCACCAGCCGGCCGTAGCCGGTCGGGTCGGCCGGGCGGAAGCCGAGCACCGACACGGCGGCGCCTTCGGCGAGCGGCGCCCGCAGCCGGGCGAGCGTCTCGGGGCGGATCAGCGGCGTGTCGGCGAACGCCACCAGGATGTCGTCGGCGCCCTGCTCCAGCGCCGCACGCGCCGCGAGCACGGCGTGGGCGGTGCCGCGCCGCTCGGCCTGCACGAAAATCTCGGCGTCGGGCGCGACGGCGCGCGCCGCCGCGGCGACCGGCTCGGCGTTCGGCCCGACCACCACTGCGATGCGGCTGCCGGTTTTTTGCACCGCGTCGAGCACGTGGGCCAGAAGCGTTCGGCCGGCGATGGCGTGCAGAACCTTCGGGCGGGACGAGCGCATGCGCGTGCCCTCCCCGGCGGCGAGCACGACGGTCAGGCAGGTTCGCGCCGTCATCGGTATTCTCTTGGTATTCGCTGGTGTCCGGATGGCGCCGGATGACGCCCGCCGCCCTCATAGCCTGCCTTTGCGCCTGCGAAAAGCCGCACCCGCACTGTCACGGACGCGCCGGGCGCTCGCGACTCTGGTAAGTTGGCTGCAAATTGATTCGGCAGATTCAAGGACATGGCGGACCGCCTCGCGAACCGACCGACGAACCGGCCCCAGGCGCGGCAAACGAAGGACGACCGGCGGATCGAGGTCGGGCCGCTGTTTCGTCTCGCCGGATGGGGCCTCGCCGCCGTCGCGGCGGTCGGGCTCGCGGTGCTGGCCGGTCGCTCGGAGGTCGGCGAGCGCCGGCTCGCGATGGCGAGCGGTCCGCTCGCCGCTCGGGCGGATGCGATGAAGATCGCCACCGCCCAGGCGATGACCCAGGCGATCGAGACCGAGCGCGAGACCCGCCGGCTCGCCGAGTCCTTGAAATCGCTCGAAGGCGACCGCGACACCCTGGCCGGCCGGCTCGCCGCCGTCGAGGCGAGCCTCGCCGATCTCACGGGCTCGATCGCCCTCACCCGGCCGCTCGCGCATCCGCCCGCCGGCACCGACCGGCTGCTCGATCCGGGCATCACCTCGCCCGTGCCGACCCCGCCGGACGGGCTCGGCACGCCGGCGACCTCGCGGCCGACCGCCGAGAGCGAGAACCCGGCGGCGCCGATCGAGCTGCACGAGCCGGCCCGACTCGCCACCGCCGGCAGCACCGCGGCGCTCGGCCTCGCCGCGCAGGAGACGAGCACCGTGCCGCTGCCGCGTCCGAAGCCGGTCGCGGTCGCCGCCCGTACGCCCGCCCCCTCGTCCGCCCAGCCGGCTCCGCCGGCGGCTCCCGCAGCCGCGACGCCGGTGGCGGCGACCAGCGCCGCAGCGGTGCCGCCGCCCGCCCGCAACGCCTTGCCGAAGCGCTATGGCATCCAGATCGGCGGTACCGGAAGCCTGGAGAACCTGCGGACGATGTGGGGCCAGGTGAAGGCTGCGCATCCGGCGGTGGTCGCCGGGCTCGAGCCGGCGGTCGCGCTGCACCAGACGAGCAAGCCGGGGGTGATCGAGACGCGGCTGGTCGCCGGGCCGGTGTCGAGCACGATCGCCGCCACCCGGCTGTGCGCCACCCTCGCCGCCTCCGGGGTCGCCTGCCGGGCGACGCTGCTCGACGGACGGACGCTCGCGCTGCCGTGAGCCTCCGCCGGCGGCGACGATCCGCCGCGGCCGACTTGCCGCCGCCACTTCTCCGTCGCCACTTCTTGTCCCTCCCCACTTCTCGGCCGGCGCCTCTCGGCCGGGTTGCCGCCGCAGCTTCCAAAAAGCTCTTCGGGAAACGCCGGGAAGCCGTTAAGCTCGTGCCGTTTCCGACCCGTCCCGTCTGCTCGCCTGCACGCGACGGCGGCGCCGGGCCGGCATCCACTTCGCGAGGTTTTTTCTCCATGCGCCCCCGCTTCCTGCCCTCGGCCCGCACCACCAACTGGCTTCTGGTCGTCGGCTTCGTCGCGCTCGGGACGGCGTTGTGGATGCGCTATCTGGTGATCCAGAACACCCAAGTGGGGCTCGCCTGCGACGCCGGCCGGGACAGCACGCTGTGCCTCGCGCGGCTGATCGCCTCGCGGCTGTTCGGCGCCGGCGTGTTCGGCTGGGTCGCGGTCGGGGCGGCGGCGGTGAATCTTCTACGGCCGACGGTCGTCACCTTCGCGATCGCGCTCGCGGCGACCGCGATCGGCGTGGTGCTCTACAATGCCGGGCTCGCCGGGTTCGGCGGCGCACTTCTGCTGCTCAGTCTCGCACGACCCGCACCCGCAGAAGCGTGACAGCGAGCGCGGCGAAGGCGAGCGCGAGCCACACGGCCTGCCAGTTCGCGACCGTCTCGTTCAGCACGACGAAGCCGGCCGACAAAAGAAGCGTCGCGGCGATGCCGTTCTCGGCCGCACCCCGCACGCCCTCGCCCCGCACCCGCCAGGCGATCGAGAGGAACGGCAGCGTCGCGGCGGTGAGCGAGGCGAACGGGAAGTCGCGGTAGCGCGGATCGAACACCAGGCCGAGCGCGGTCTGCACCGCGAGCACGGCGGTCAGCACGAGGAGCCAGCCGGCGGCCGCGGTGACGGGAGAGGTCGGCCGCTCGCCGGCCGCCCCCAAAATCTCGGAAAAACCCGGCAAGCGCTCGCCGCGGGCGAGCAGCGCCGCCCCGGCGACGGGTGCCGCCACCGTCACCACGCCGAGCAGCACGCCACGGAAAAGCCCGCCCCAGCCGAGGCTTTCGACCAAAATCTTCTCCAGCGCCCAGCCGGCGAGCAGGCCGCCGGCCGCCGCCGTGAGCGCGACCGCGGTCCAGGCGCCCGGCGAAATCTTCTCTCGCCCCGGCCCGGCCGCGGCAGCAAAGGCGGCGGCAAAGACCGCGAGCGCCAGCGCGGCGCCGAGCCCGGCATTGCGCAGCCAGTCGGGATGGTCCGACACCGGCTCGCCGACCAAGAATTTCGGCTCCCGCCCGGCATCGGTGAGGATGCCCCAATGGCCGCCGACGGTGCCCTCGAGTGCCCGCTTCCAGGGCTGGTCGAACGCCTCGATCACATTGACCCGAAAGCCGCCGCGCTGCGCTCGATCGAGCACGTCCTGCACCACCAGCGCCTCGTTGGAAAGCGACGGCAGCGCCCCTTCCCGCATCCGGCCCGCGCTCGGCCAGCCGACCTCGCCGACCAGAATGTCCCGGCCCGGAAACGCCAGCTTCACCCGGTGGACGATCGATTCGACGTGCGCGCCGGCCTGGTCGGCCGGGATCGGATCGTCCTCCCAATAGGGCAGGATATGGACGGTGATGAAGTCGGCCGCCTCGGCGAGCGCGGGGTTGCGCAGCCAGAATTCCCAGACGTCGGCGTAGGTGACCGGCACCGGCACCGCCGCCTTCACCTCGCGAAGGATCGCGCCGAGGTCGCCCGCCGACAACTCGCCACGCAGGAGCACCTCGTTGCCGACCACGACGCCGATCACCGTTTTCGGATGCGCCTTCACCAGCGCGATGGTGCGGTCGATCTCGGTGCGGTTCTGGTCGCGCCGGCTCGACAGCCACAGGCCCTGAAGGACCTTCAGGCCGTGCCGGGCGGCGATCTCGAGGATGGCGTCGAGGCCGTGCTGGATCGAGTAGGTGCGGATGCAGGAGGTGACCGCCGACAGGCGCGAAAGATCCTCCTCGATCTGCCACGGCTCGGCGCGAACCGACGGGTCGAGCGGGCTCTGGGCGCCGCGGAACGGCGAATAGGACACGCAGGCGAGTTTTCCGCCGGGTGCGAGGCCGGTCTCGATCGGCACCGGGCGGCCGAGCCACCACCAGCCGGCCGTCACGGCACACAGGACGATCAACAGAAGAAAGAGCGGCAGGCGGGTCGGACGCATGGAGAATTTCCGCGGGCGCCGCCCCGAGCGGACGGCCGTCTCCCGACTAGCGTGCCGCCGCCGTCCCGCCAAGCTTCATCCCGTCGCATCACCCTGCCGCGAGGCCCTGTCGACCCTCCCGCCGAGGCGATTCTCGGGGCCGAACCGGCCGTTCGCGGTGGCTTCTCCGCATCGCTCGGACGCGGGGCGCGGTGGGCCGAGGTGCGGTGACCCCGTGCCACAGCCGCATTCGCGCCCCCGACCTTCGGATTGGTGGACAAGTATGTTGATCCGTCGCAAGATTGCCACGGTCCCCGTGCCGTAATGCGGCTCCGCTCGGGCGGCACGACGCCGCCCCGACGTTTCCGACCCACACCCGCCAGCACAGTACAGACATGCCTCTCAACGGTTCGCGCGTCGCCCTGGTCTGCTGTTCCGCGGCTCTCGCGCTCGCGCTCTCGACGCCGGTCTCGGCGCAAGCCCCCGAGCAGAAGCCTCCCGAGCAGGCCGCTCCCTCCGAGCAGGCGCCGCCGCCTCAGCCGCAGGCCCAGCCGCAGCCGGAGCAGCAGGCTCCGCAGAGCGGCGCCGCCGACGCGGCCAAGGCCGAGCGCAAGACGCGCGCCGACCAGACGGTCGAGGCCGGCAAGGCTCTGCAGGGGCCGGCCGCCAATGCCGAATGCGTCTGGCTCGGCGAGCGGGTGGTCGGCCTGATGTGGCGCGACGACCTCGACACGGCGTTTCGCCATCTCGATCTGTACGACCGATTCGGCTGTCCCGGCGGTCACGTTCAGAATGCGTTCAGGTGCGTCGTGCGACTTGGTCCGCTGGATCAGAAGTCCGGCGACATCAACGCCCGTGTCCACGGGTGCTGGCTGGACCCCGATCTCGTCGCCCAGGCTGCGCCCACCCCCGCACCGCCGCAGCAGGGAACGAACCCTCGATAGCGTCGTTGTCGCGACGTTGGCCGTTTCGGACATGCGGTACGGAACAACCGCTACGCCCTGAATTCGCCATGTGTGACGTGTACTGGAACCCTGCCGCGCGAGATACCGGCCGTACGATACCGGCACTGTCTCTCGCGGTTTTCCCCCGGTCCCGGTCGAGCCTAGGGGACAGGCTCGAGACCGTTTACCTCCGCCCCATTCGGTAAACAGACCATGCGATCCGTCGCTGCCGTGGTCGCGCTCGTGGCATGTCTTCATGCGGGCGCGTGGGCCATTTGGCAAACCCAGTCCTCCGCTCCGAGCGTGACCGGTCCGCTCGCCAGCGTGTCGTATTCGCCCTTCGAGGGCCATCCCGAGGAAGGCAACCGGCCGACCACGGCGCAAATCCGCAGCGATCTCGAGACGCTCGCCCCCTACACCCGCGCGATCCGAACCTATTCGGCGACGGGCGGGGCCGAGCTGGTGCCGCCGATCGCCGCCGAGGTGGGCCTGAAGGTCGCCGCCGGCGCCTGGCTCGACAAGAACGCCGACCGCAACGAGCGGGAGATCCGCTCGGTCGTCGAGCTCTCCCGCAAGAACCGCAACATCAACGCGATCGTCGTCGGCAACGAGACGATCTACCGCGACGACCTGAAGATCGATCGGCTGATCGACTACATCAAGCAGGTCAAGCGCGAGACCGGCGGCACCGTGCCGGTGACCACCGGTGAAATCTACTCGGTGTGGCTCGAGCATCCCGAGCTGGTCTCGGCGGTCGACTTCATCGCCGTCCACATCCTGCCCTACTGGGAAGGCTTTTCCGCCGACCAGACGGTCGAGCTGGCGATCAACAATTTCTTCAAGCTGCGCCAGGCCTATCCCGGCAAGCGCATCGTCATCGCCGAGTTCGGCTGGCCGAGCGCCGGTTACAACCGCCGCGCCGCCGAGCCGGGCCGGGTGATCCAGGCCTCGCTGCTGCGCGACTTCGTCTCGCACGCCGAGCAGCTCGGCATCGACTACAACATCATCGAGGCGTTCGATCAGCCCTGGAAGACCTTCGAAGGCTCGGTCGGTGCCTATTGGGGCCTGTTCGACGCCGACCGGAAGGCCAAGTTCGCCTGGAGCGGGCCGATCTTCGATCCGGCCTTCGTCAAGGTGGCGATGGTCGCGGTGGCGGTCGGGCTCGTGGTGTCGCTGCCGATCCTCCTGATGGGCGCGACCACCCTGCAGGCGCTGGTGCTGGCGTTCTTCGCCAATGCGGTCGGGGCCTGGGCCGGCGTGGTGTTCGACTACTGGCAGGGCCACTATTTCGTGGTCGGCTCGGCGATCGCGCTCGGCATCGGCGTGCTCCTGATGATCCCGCTGGTGGTCATCGCCATGTGGAAGATCGACGAGATCGCCGCCGTGCTGTTCGGCCGCGGCCCGCGTCGGCTGCTGCCGCACGGCCTGAAGGCGCCGGAGGGTTTTGCGCCCAAGGTGTCGATCCACATCCCGGCCTATTACGAGCCGCCGGAGATGCTGAAGGCCACCCTCGACGCCCTCGCCCGGCTCGACTACCCGAACTTCGAGTGCGTCGTCGCGATCAACAACACCACCGATCCGGCCTTCACCGACCCGATCGCGGAGCACTGCAAGCTGCTCGGCGACCGCTTCAAGTTCCTCAACCTGCAGGACGTGAAGGGCTTCAAGGCGGGCGCGCTGCGGATCGCCCTCGAGCACACCGCTCCCGACGCCGAGATCATCGGCATCATCGACGCCGACTACACGGTGACGCCCGACTGGCTGAAGGACCTCGTCCCGGCCTTCGCCGACCCGCAGGTCGGCCTCGTCCAGGCGCCGCAGGACCACCGCGACGGCCACAAGAGCCCGCTGCACGACGTGATGAACGCCGAATATGCCGGCTTCTTCGACATCGGCATGGTGCAGCGCAACGAGACCGACGCGATCGTCACCCACGGCACCATGTGCCTGATCCGCCGGGCCGCCATGGAGGACGCCGGCGGCTGGTCGAGCGACACCATCTGCGAGGACACCGACCTCGGCCTGACGATCTACGAGCGCGGCTGGACCGCCTGCTACACCAATCGCCGCTACGGCTACGGCCTGCTGCCGGACACCTTCGAGGCGTTCAAGAAGCAGCGTCACCGCTGGGCCTATGGCGGCTTCCAGATCGTCAAGAAGCACTGGCGCCGCTTCCTTCCCGGCAGCAGCGCGCTGACCGGCGAGCAGCGGCGCGAGTTCACGCTCGGCTGGCTCAACTGGCTGGGCGCCGAGAGCCTCGGCGTGGTGGTGGCGATCCTCAACCTCCTGTGGGTGCCGGTCGTCGCCTTCGTCGGCATCGCCATCCCCGACAAGGTGCTGACCCTGCCGATTCTCGCCGCCTCGGTGGTCTCGATCCTCCACTTCGCGACGCTCTACCGCTCGCGGGTGCGGGTCGGCACGGTGCAGGCGCTCGGCGCCATGCTCGCCGCCATGGCGATGCAGTGGACCGTGGCGCGGGCCGTGGCGTTCGGGCTGATCAAGGACCACCTGCCCTTCGTGCGCACCGCCAAGGGCGGCGGCCGCGGCAAGCGGGTGAACTTCCCGGCCTTCGACGAGGCGGTGATGGGGGCGCTCCTGCTGATCGGCGCGACCATCGTCTACGCCACCAATTACGAGAGCGTGCGGGAGGTGAACCTGTTCGCGATCGTGCTGGTGGTGCAGAGCCTGCCGTTCCTCTCGGCCGTGGCGCTCGCCGCCTTCGAGACCTCGCGGCTCAACGACTTCGTGCTGTGGCGCGCCGTCCAGGCCCGCACCGCCGAGCTCTTCGGCCTCGAGGCCTTGCGCCGCGGCACGCTCTATGCCGAGACCGGCTCGGATGCCGCCGACCAGCGGATCGAGCCGAAGGTGTGAATTTTTGGAGTGGCGCTTCGGCGCCGCCTCCTCTCGTCGACACGGAAAAGCCCGGCCCTGCGGCCGGGCTTTTTTTGTCACCTCGTGCCGGTGAGCACCGGCGATGCCGGGTGAAAAGAATCAGGCCAACGCCGTCTCCACCAGCCGCACCCAGTAGGACGTGCCGAACGGAATCGCCCGGTCGTCGAAGTCGTAGCCCGGATTGTGCAGCCCGGCCGAATCGCCATTGCCGATGAACACGAAGGCGCCGGGCCGCGCCTCCAGCATGTAGGAGAAATCCTCGGCGCCCATGAAGGGCGGCATATCGGCATTCACCGCATCGGCTCCGGCGACCTCGGCGGCGACCGAAGCCGCGAACGCCGCCTCCCGGGCATGGTTCACCAGCACCGGATAGCCGCGCCGGTACTCGAACCTCACTTTTGCCCCGTGCGCCTCGGCGGTGGCGGTGACGATCTTGCCGATCCGCTCCTCGAGCCGATCGCGCACGTCGGGGGCGAGGCTCCGCGCCGTGCCGAGCAGCTTTGCCTCCTGCGGGATGACGTTGTCGACGTTGCCGGCCTGGAACATGCAGATCGACACCACCGCGGCCTTCAAGGGATCGATGTTGCGCGACACCACCGACTGCAGGGCGGTGACCATCTGGGCGCCGACAAAGATGCTGTCGACCGAGAGATGCGGCCGGGCCGCATGGCCGCCGACCCCCTCGATGTCGATGTGCAGCGTGTCCTGCGCCGCCATGATCGGTCCGGTGCGGGTGCCGAACCGGCCGACCGGCATGCCGGGCGAGTTGTGCATGCCGAAAACCTCGTCGATGGCGAAGCGCTCGAACAAACCGTCCTCGATCATCGCCCGCGCGCCGGCGCCGCCCTCCTCGGCGGGCTGGAAGATCACCACCGCCGTGCCGGCGAAATTCCGCGTTTCTGCGAGGTACTTCGCCGCGCCGAGCAGCATCGCGGTGTGGCCGTCGTGGCCGCAGGCATGCATCTTTCCCGGCACCTCGGACCTGTAGGGGACGCCGGTCGCCTCCTCGATCGGCAGGGCGTCCATGTCGGCGCGCAGCCCGATCACCTTTCCGCGCACATTGCCGGGGCCGCCCGCCCCGTTGCCCGCCCCCTTGCGGCCGCGGATGACGCCGACCACCCCGGTGCGGCCGATGCCGCGCAACACCTCGTCGCAGCCGAACGCCTCCAGCTTCGCGGCCACCGTGCCGGCGGTGCGGTCGAGGTCGTAGAGAAGCTCGGGATGCGCGTGCAGATCGCGCCGCCACGTGGTGATCTCAGCCGCGAGGGTCGCGACCCGCTCGACGATGGGCATTTCTTTCGGCCTCGCTGCGCGAATCCGAGACGATGCGGCCGCCGACGTGACGCCGCCGGCGGCGAACGGGCGCATCGCCCGGCTCGGTCTCGGCGCCGAGTATCGCCCCGCCCCGGCCGAATTGCCACCCGACGCCTCACGCGCCGTCCCTCCCCGCACCTCCCGGCGCATCTGCCGCTGCCGCCGGCCTTGCCACCGCGCCGATGCCCCGGTACACACCGCACCCACGAGCCCGTAGCTCAGTCGGTAGAGCACGTGACTTTTAATCATGGGGTCCCGGGTTCGAGTCCCGGCGGGCTCACCAAAACCCCAACATATTCAGGTCATTATACAAGGCCTCCGGCAGCCCCGCCGCTGCATCCGCTTCGGTGTCCGCACAGTGTCCGCGATTTGGTGCCGTGCCCGTGGGCCCGTGGGAGAATGGCGACGTGGATTTACGGCTCCGCCCCACCGAGATCCCGACCGGCAAAACCCTGCCCGACGACTACCGAGTCGTGCTCGGCACGCGGACGATCGGCCGAATCATGAAGGTGCAGCGGGCCGGCGGCGCCGTGGCGTGGTTCTGGACGTTCCTGATCTTCCCGAACAGCCCGGCCGACCGCGGCGACGCCGAAAGCCTGGACGCGGCCAAGGTGGCGTTCCGGGCGAGGGTCGAGACGGTCGGGGCGTTTGATCCGAAGACGATGCGGAAGGTGTGAAGCTCCGGTCAACTGCCCGGCGGCCGCTGCCGCCGTGGCGTCGGCTCCGGACCGGGCGGCTCGGCGCGTCGGATCGGGACAAGGTTTGCGATCACCGGATTCGGAACGTGCTCAAGCGCAGCACCGGTTGCAGCATCGGCAGCAATTCCGACCACCCCGCCAAGGATCAGGTTGCCGGCCACCCCGGCGGCGCCGGCGCCAGCGACCTCGGTTTTCACGGGGATGGTCTGGGGCTCAAATCCGGGCTTCTCAAAGGTAACGGAGAATTCCTCCTTACGGCCCATCTGCAGCGTGCAGGGCGTCATGCACATCATGCCGTTGGAAAGGCGCGCAGTCGCTCCTACCGGGTCGGAGGTGATCTGAATTTGATTGGTCGACCCTCGCGTGATCGTGGCGCATCCCCCGAGCGTTGCGACGAAAATTGCTGCGGCTAAAACCGTCCATTCCCGCCCCATGTCAACCCTCCGGTTGTGGAGGTTCCATCCTACCCCACAATCTAAACTCGCATGCCTTGATCCGAATCAACGAAAAGGGCCGCCCCGTCGGAGCGGCCCGAGGCCCGGCAAGCGGGCATGGTCAGTCGTCGGCCGGCTCGGCTGTTCCGGTGAGGCGCCCCCAGAGCGCCCGCGCGGCTTTAGCGTGGTCGAGGGCTTCGCCGATCACCCGCAGCGTTCCTAGCTCGATATCGATGTCCGTGTCCGTCTGCGGTCCGCGTCGCAGCGTTGCCGCCCGTTCATCCACGAGCGAATAGACGATCGTCATGTACTCGATTGTAGCGAGAAGGTCGTTCTCCATGTCCATCAAGGTCGGGGTCCGAGGCTCCGTCATGGCGTGGCCCTCCGCACCCCGAGATTCTGCGGTGACAAGGCGACTGCGCGCCCGACCGCAAAGCCGGCGACGGCCGAGACGAGCGCGGCGAACACCGCGACGGCGAGGAAGGGCTCAAGCATCGGCCGCCCCTTTCGCCCGCAGCATGGCCTCGGAATTTCCGGCCGCCAGCACGATCAGGCCCTCGACCTTGCCGGTGAGCAGCCAATCCAGGCTGATCCCGTGGTAGTCGGCCCAGTGGCGGACCGCCTGCTCGGCCGCGAAGGTGTCGGGCTCGCCTTCGTTGTAGTCGACCGTCAGCCGCGTGCACGCCGCGATGACCCGGTCGGCCGCCTCGCGGTCATAGCCCAGCTCGGCGCCGACGTTCCGGGTCCGGAGGATTCTGTCGACCATGCCCAACCGGAACAGGGCGCCACCCCAGAACGGCCCACCGTCATCCGGCTTCGGTTCCGGCCCAGCGTCCAACTTGGCCCGGCTCGGGTGCAGCGCGTGGAACAGCGCCTCGCGCCCCTCCTTCACGGTCTGGACCGTCTCGGCGATGTCACGCGAGATCCGGAACAAGGCGCCGTTCTGCTCCCGCGGGAGGTCGTGCGACATCATCGCGAGCACCTCGGCGTAGTCGCCGAGCGCCGACACGGATTCCTCGAGGTCGCACGCGATGCCGTAGGGCGTGCGGTCCTCGGCTTCGCGCTCGGCCTCGGCCGCCAGCACGCCGGCGTCGTTCGCGGTCAGGCGTGCGTCATCGCTCGCGCCAGCGGCGCGTTCGTCAGTCGTCATCGGGTGTTCTCCTGGTGGTGTCCGGCGTGCTGCCGTCAGGGCCGCCCGCAGCGGCCCGGAGAGCGTCACGCGGGAGGCCGCGGGGCATTCCCGCCCCGCACCCGGGAGGGTCAGGCCACGAGCGCCCGGAGCGCGGCCCCGACGTCGCCCGCGATCAGGGCATCGGCCAGCCGGTCCAGGTTCGGCGCCGGGTGGCGGGGCGGGACCGCCGGGGCGTCCGCCTCGTGCCCGAGCCGGCTGTACCGGGCGGCGCATTCGAGCCCACGGTCCCACGCCTGCGCCGCGACCTGACCGCGGCCATCGGTCCGGCCGTCGTACGGGTTACGGTACTCGCCGCGCTGGTGGGCCACGAAGCCCTCTCCGAACGCCTCGTGCGTGTCGTAGGGCGCGTACTCGGCCGCGAGCGCCGCGAGCGCGTCGGCGGGGCTTTGGTTCACCGGGGGCCGGCGGCGGACGGCGCCGGCCGAGGTGAAGCTGATCCGGGGCGGGGTGGCGGGCTGGGCTTGGGTGGTGGGCATCTGCGGTGTCTCCCCTTGCTCTAAAATCAACGTAGCGCTACTATTAGCGTGACGTTGATTATGGTCAAGGGAAAAAATGACGTGACGTTGATCGCCGATGCGCTAAAAGGCGGCATGGAAGGCAAGCCTTGGCAAACCCGAGCCAAATCCGTTGGGCTCACGCAAAAGCTGCTCGCAAGGCTGCTCGGCCACGCCGAGAACACGGTCTCGCGTCAGCTCCGCGGCCATTGGGACAGCGGAATCCCGAAGCACGTCCGGACGATGATTCTCGGCTGGGAATTGATGACACCGGAGCAGCGGGAACAGTGGGTGCGGCTCGCGGACGAAGACGGCGAGTAACCGGCGGCGGTCCGGGCGTGCGGCTGCGGAAGAGGCAGGCACCGCAACAAGACGACGTCTGAATCCGAGTGTACACTCCCGCGGCACAACCGAGGCCGGACGGGAGGCACACCGATGGGCGAGCGCAAAACCGTTATCGTGGTCGACTTTTCCGGCGAGTTGCCGGACGACGTCGACATTATCGACGGCTCGATCGACCTCCTGGACGACGAGGACCGCGCCGACACCCTGCGAATGCTCGCCGAGATGAAAGCGCGCGGCGAGAAGGTCGAGCGATGGACGCTCGGCGGACCGCCGAAGCCTCGGGACGACGGCCAGCCGGCTGACGACGACAAGATGAATTGGACGACTGCGGACGGCCTGACGATCGACGACAGCGAGGGCGAGGGCGAGCCGTTCGACTTCTCGGTCGACGAGGACGACGAGGTGCCAGAGGACCAGCCGGGCACCGAGCCGCCGAAGCGGTAGCTCTCGCACCCTTCCGCCGCCTCGCGAATCCGCCTTCGTGGCGCCGCAGCGGCGGCCCGTGGTGCGGGTTCCGGGCCGACCGCTCGCGACATGCCGGAATCCCGATGGCGCACCAGCGGGGGGGGCGGGCAGGCTCCTGCGAGGCCGGCGACGCCGGGCTCGTTGGAAGTGTCATCGTTGGTGCAAATTTGCACCGACGAGCCGACGCCTGCGAGGCCGGCGACGCCGGGGCGGGCCGACACCAACCCCTTCCGTTTTGGAAGGGGTTTTCCGTGGACGACCACCCTGCGGGGACGGCGGCGCCGGGGCGGGCCTACTCGTGTCGGGTCGTCGGTATCAATTGATACCGACGAGGCCCTGCGAGGCCGGCGACGCCGGGCTCGTTGGAAGTGGACCGTACCCATATCCATCGCGGCGCACGACTGCACCCCGGCCGAACCATGTGTGTCGCGCACATAGTTGCCGCGGCCACCCTGCAGGGCCGGGAGCGCCGGGGCGAGAACTGACCAGTTGCCTGTGAGACACAGGCGGCTTGCACCTTCGTCTTACAGGCACAGTTACGTACCGGCCCGCTTCCGTCGCCGCTTCGGCTCGGGCTCGGGCGGCGGCTTCGGAAGACTCGCGATGTATTCCGTGGCGTAGCGCTCTACGATCTCGAGCGCGGCCTTCTGCCCGGCCTTCTGCATCGCCTCGACCATGTCGAGCACGGTCGGCGGCTTGGCCAGAAACTCAGCGAGCAATTCTTCGTGCCATGGTTCCGCGCCGAGGCTGTGCTTGTGAAGTATGAGGTCGCGCCCCGCGGCGATGTACTGTCCGGCTAACAACTCGTGCAGCTCGTCGGATGCATTGTCCTCCGAAGACACCGCCGCAAGCCGCTCCTTCATCCGCGCCCGATGCCGGGCCTGCCGTTCGGCGTTCGTGAGAGCCATGATGCCTCCGTTACGTAACGACGTGCTTATGGAGCCGTTACGTAACGAACGCAAGGGGGAAAGCAGAGACTTGCTCAATCGTCCCTTGTCGCTTTCAGGTTGCGGCGCTACGGTTCTACCGCGGCACCAGGGAGGCGGCGGGAGGCGGACGTGTGGCGGTGCTTGGTGGTCGTGGTTGCGGCGGTCGGACTCGTCGGATGCGCGACCGCGGCCCGGAAGAAGATGGACGAAGGCGCGATGTGGCGCCGTGTCGACTGCAGAGAAGAAGGCACCGCCGAGACATCGCAGGAGAGCAATCTTGCGCTGACGATCTGCAAGACGCGCGCGGAAGCCGCAGGCGAGGCGGCTGCAGCGTCGGTCCCGTCCGGACGCGGCACCGCCGACGCCATCGCGGCCGGAATTCAGATGGGCCAGACGCGCGTCAAGGTCGGCGACAACATCATGATCTCGTGCATGGCCGAGCGCGGTTATCTGCTCCGCACGAACGCCGAGCACGAAGCGGCTTGCCCCACGCCACCGCCGCCGACACCCTCAGCCAAACCGAAGAGAGCGTCCGCGCAATAAACGACCGGGACCCTCGTGAGCCCCGGCCGCCCGAGCCCCGCCGGTTCATCCACGGTCGGGATGACGCGCCGTTGCAGGCTCTACAGCCCCAGCCTCGTCTTCGCCCAATGCTCAACGGCCGCCGTCGCGACAGACTTGATCACGGAAAGAGGCAACGACGCCAGTTCAGTCGCCGAAAGTTTCGTCTTAATCTGATGCCAGACCGTGTCGTTCTTGAGAGACGCGACAAAGTCGTGTCCCTCCCAAGTCAAATCGCGAACGAGAACTAAGGCATAAGGGCGGTTGATCTGTCGGTTTTCGATTCCGTCGATCATTCCCGCAGCGAATAGAAGCTCAATGTGACGTCCAACGACAAGATCATCCTCTCCGTCGATTTTGATTTCGCGCGGTTTGAGGTCTGCCTTCGCCTCGATTGCGAGCAGAACCGTGCGCACCATTTCCATGTCGCGCCGCACTTTGACCCCCCGAAGCGTGTCCAGGGAAATCGTATAGACGTCGCCAGTTTCAGCAACGCGAACGGAAGCAGATTCAATCATCCCCATAACCCGCGCGCACACCGAACGCACCATCGTCGTACGCGTAGCCACACCGCTCCCGCCCAACACCGGGCATCCGTTGCGAGGCGTTACGGTCGGCGCCGAGCACCAAGCCCGGCGCCGCACTCGCCGCGATCAGACCGAAGCCGCAACCTTGATCTTGCGCAGCGCCTCGGCCTTCACCACGTCGCCCCCGACCCGGCGACGGCAGTGGAACCGGACCAGACCGTTCGTCGCTTGCGTGTACGGATCACGAAGGATCGTCATATCCACGCGATCGAAGATGCGATACCCGCTCGCGAAGTCGCCGAGCACGATCGGGAAGGCACCCCCGGCGATGTCCGGCATGTCGGGCGCGTCGATCACCGGCCGGCCGAGCAGCGTGCTCGGCTGGTCGGGCTGAAGGCCCGGCGCCCACAGGTATTGCCCCTGCCCGTCCTTGAGCTTGCGAATCGCCGCCAGCGTCGTGGAATTGAGCATCCACGCCGATCGCGACCGGTAGAACGCCGGCAGGGCGTACAGCGCATCGATCAGAGCGTCGGCCGTGATCGTGCTCGCATGACCCGATGCGACCTGAGGCACAGCCGCCGACGAGAGAATGCCGAACGGCTTGTTGACGCCGTCGCCGCTGACGAACGCCGCGCCCTCGATCCGCCCGAACTCTTCCGCGAGGTCGGCCGCGATCTCCTGCTCGATCGGGAATTCGCTGTCCTCCACGAGCTTGATGCTCGCGTCGACATAGCACGCCGCCTCGTGAGCCGAGATCGTGAGCTGACCGTACGCCGCCTGCGTCGCCGATCGAGCTTGCTCTTCACCCACCCAATGCGCGGTCGGCGCGGCCGTCCGCTTGGGCAGGATGATCTGAGAACTCGACATCCGGCCGACCCGCGCGGCCTGACGGACCGGGCTGAACTGGACCAGATTCTTGATGATCTCGCGCTGGAATTGCGAGGTCACCAGATAGCCGCCGTCCTGATTGGACCCGACCGTGAGCGACTTGCGCTCGACCTCGGGCAGAGACTCGACGCCGCGCCGGATGAAATTGGAGAACGCCTTCTCCTCCAGCGTCGGCCCCTTCTTCACCTCGGCGCCCCCGCCGGTCCCGGTGCGGTTCATCGCCGTCTCGATCTCGTCGCCGCGCTTGTGCTCGGCCTCGAGCTTCGCCTCGATCTCGTCGAAACGCTTGTTGGTGGTCGTCACCATCGATTCGATGGCGGACTTTACTTCGTCAACGACAGGCATGTCACGATCTCCTGATCATGAGGGTTTCGGCACGCTCCCGAATGAAGCGCGCCAGGTCGGAGACCGCTGCTCGCTCGGCATCTCGCCGAACGTCTTCGGCCGGGACGAAACCCTTCGAAGTGTAGAGTTTCGCCCGCTCTCGCGCGAATCCTGCATCCCGCAAGAACCGCTCGAATTCACGTTCCGTCGTGATTTCCTCCGACTTCACGGCGATGACACGCGCGCCGGTGTTCATCGGGAAAGTCACGACGCTGATCTCGTACAGGTCGACCTCGCGCAACAGCCGCGTCCCGGTCTTGTTGTCACGATCCGAGCGAACCGTCTTGTAGCCGATCGACAGCCCAGTCGCGACGCGCTCGCGCAGAAGCTCGTACGTCTCTTTCGCCTTGGCGAGGCCGAGCAGAAGCCGGCCCTTGACGTATAGCCCACGGCCGTTCTCGGTGAGCGCATCCCATCGCCCGATCGGTGCGTCCTGATCATGCGACCACAGCATCGGCACGCCGTCGGCCTTGGTCGCCAGCGATTTGGCGAAGGCGCCGCGCACCACCTGATCCCCGCCCTCGTCGAGATCGTAGGTCGACGCATAGCCCTCGACCTCCCCGGTATCGCCGAGAGCCTTCACCTCGAATTTCAGCGGCTGCAACATCACGACACCATCCGCTCGCCGTCCGGCATCCGATCGCGATAGCCGTTCGCCGCGCTGCGCAGGATGGAAAGCGCGACGTTCGGATGCCCGCGCTCGATCGCCCGTGCCGCAGCCTCGAACAGCATCAGGGCGACGTGCCGCGAATCCGCCAGCGCCTCGACGCACCGCGCCATCGCCTGCCGCGGATCGACCGGCATGTCGCCGCCGGCCGCGAGCCGGGCATGGTAGCCCACCAGATCACTCATGATCGTCGCCGATAGCGGCGGACGGTCCATCACCTCAAAGTCGTCCACGGCGACCTCCTGATGTCTGCGGATGACATGATCAGCTCGCCCGGCGTATCGGGCGGGCTCACATACCAGCGGAACGGCTCGGCCCGCGGCCGGACGCACAGCCAAATCGCACCCGCCACGGCGTTGGCCAGGTCGTCGTGCCCGCCCGGCGGATGGTCGACGCTGTCACGCCCTCCCCGCGACGTCCGGCGCTCCAGGGCGACGATCTGATTGACCAGACGCTCGTCGTCGAGCAGCGACACCCGCGAGGAATTGAGCGCCGGCACGAGGGCGAGATAGACCTCGGACTTGGTCGCCTCGGACAGCCGATACTCGATCCTGTGCCGGCGGAACGGCTCGCGCACCCACTCGCCCGCGTAGCGGTCGCCCGTCACAACGCCGCAGCCGTACGCCGCGAGCAGTCCGGCGAATTCCTCGACCACGGCCTCGGGCGAGTACTGCGGCCTGACTTCGCGGGTCATGTCGAGCACAGCCCGATTGCCGTCGCGGTGCGCGATGGCAAGGGTCATGCTGTCGCTGCTGCCGCCGCTCGGGTCGACGAAGCCGTGATAGACGACACCCTCGGCCCGCGGGCGCTCCGTCACGCCGCGCGACACCGCGGCGTCGACCACCTCGCGCGCGACCAGGCTCTCGACGTCGGTGCGGAACTCGCCCCCGTACTCCGCAGCCGCAACGGCCGGGTCCGCCTCGTATGCCCTCTCGACGACGCGCTGTGACAGCGTGCTGTTGAACGCGCGGCTGTGCCCCTTGGCGACCAGCACGTCGCCGGGACGGCCGTAGCAGCGCTGCCAGGTGCGGAACAACTCGCCGCGCCGGGCGTAGGGCGACGAGATCACCATCAACATCCCGCCCGTGGTCGCCAACGAAGGCCGCAGAGCGTCCAGGACCTCCTTGTCCGGGTTGCGCGAGCCCTCGATCTGCCAGAATGCCGCCTCGTCACAAATGGCCGAGACGCCCGTGATGCTGCGGATTGTCCTGAAGTTTGCTGGCCGGACCTGGACGTCGACCCGCGTCGACAGCCGCAGCGTGTCCGCGGTCTGGGATTCGACGGTCGACCGCAGAAGGGGAGACTGCGTCAGCACGCCCGAGATATGCTGGAATGCCCGATCGGCCTGGACCTGGGAGAGCGCCAACACCGGCAGCACGCCCCGCTCGCCGGGCGCCAGCACGTCGGACCAATCGCACAGGGCCGCCGCGTAGGCGCCGAACGTACCGGCCGCCCGCGTCTTGCCGCCCCGCCGGCCGACGATCGCCCACAACTCGGCCACGCGCTCGCCCGGCTCATGGTCGAGCCCGGTCACAGCACGGAACTCGATCCGCTCGGCGGCCGTCAGGGCCTCGCCCATCGCGGCGATCAGGAGCAGCCGCCAGAGCGCCCACGACGGGCCAGGGATGGCCTGGCCGAGCAACTGCGGGTCGGACAGGGCCTCGCGCATGGTGATACGGGGCGTCACTCTGCGGCCTCCTGGGGCACGTCCCGGCGAGCGGCGAGGTACTGCGCAATGCTCGGGGTCACGTCCTTCGCGCGGCGCTCGAGCCCGAGATCGGCGAGCAGCCGGCGCAGCGCGTTGGCGGCGGTGGTGAACGCCGCGATGTCCAGCGCCTCGCCCTGAGCGAACGCGGCCTCGGCCTGCTCGCACCACACGACCAGCGTCGCGGCCCGGCGGATGATTGCCTCCTGGGCGGCGCTCGGGTCGCCCCCGACGTCGCGCCGCATCTCGCCGATGAGGTCGCGGTACCGACGCGCCGCAGCCGATCGGCCGTCCACCCCGTCGAGCACGGTCGCGCCGTTCGCCAGCCGCGAGCGGGCGACGGGCGAGGTCGGGACTTTCATCGGGCGGCCGCGGGGCATCTTCAGGGCCTCGAAATGGTCCGCGAACGCGGACACTATGCGGACACATATAGCACGTTGAGCAGATTCGTGCAATGATCTCAAAGATATGTCTCCGTAACTCCCATGATTTATAATCATCTTAGCGCCGGTGGCGGGATGGCCGGGGTTGGGCCAAGGGAAAAAACGGCAGCGGGTCAAGATTGGCGCGGGTCCTTCTTCCCCACATTCTCCCCCCGTCGCATGTCGCACTTCCGTCGCAAGTCGTCGCATGTGCGACGGGTCACACTGTCGCGTCGCGTCGCACCTTCCTATAAGGTGCGCGACGTGCGACACCTGCTGGGACATCATGCGGCCCGCCAGACAAGGCCGTCCCTCTCTCCGATCATCTTCCGATTGGCGAGGCTGTTTCTGATCCGCCGGAACGCCTCCCGGGGGTTCGCTTCCTCTCGATCGAGCACGCCGCGGGCGAAAAGCTCATCTCGCCATTTATCGGCACTGACCGCTGTGAGCCCTTTGGGGAGACCGAACGCGACGGGCGGGGGCTTGCCGTGGTCGAGGGCGCAGTCGACGAGAATATCGAGCGCGAGGCGTTGCCGGTCGTTGAGCCTGCGCTTGAGCTCGCCGGGGACGCGTTCGCCTCCGCTCCATTCCCATTGTTCGCCCAACCACACCTTCACCGGCGCGAAATCAGCTCGGGTCGCCGGGGTACGCTCGCGGGCTTTGCGGAACTCCAGAACGAATGACACGTCGGTGTCGTCGCGGCGAACCGCCTCGAGCACCATAACGGTGTCGAGCTGCCATTCCCGGGTCTTGGTGCCGTAGCCGCGGGTTTCGTCGTGGCCGGTGTGGTGGACCCACACTTGGCCGATGCTGCGCCGGGTCAGCGACCTGACCCAGGGCATCGTCTGTTGCCACGACTCTTCGTCCTTCATGTCGCCGGCCGTCAGGCACATGATGCTGTCGAAGATGATCAGGTCGACGCCGCCGAGTCTCTCGATCAGCGCTTCGATGCAGGCCTGACCGGCCGGCGTATTGAGCGGAGCGAAGTTCTCGATATCCTCGTGCGAGAAGGCAAAGAAGCCGGCGGGTGTTTCACCGAGGCGTCCCGTCGCGTCAGTAATTCGCTGTTGCAAAAGGCGACGCGACATCTCGCCATCGATGTAGAGCACCTTCGCGGGCCGGCGGGCTGCCCAATGCAGGAAGCTGGTTCCGGCTGCAACAGCCATCCCGAGCGCCATAGCGAAGTTGGTCTTCCCGAGCCCGGTGCCGGCGACGAGCAGCGCCCGGGACGTCGTCGAGAGCCAATCGCCCATGATCATGTCGGGCGACGGCAAGTCACGGGCGAGCCATTCCGAGATCGAGAGCGGGATGCCGGTAAAGTCGAATTCGGGCGGGTGCTGCTGCCGCGAGGTGCCGTAGTCGTCCGGACCGTTCGGCGGCGGTTCGTCGTCGGGTGGCGGCGTGAACTGCTCGAAATCGTAGTCGCGGGCGTTGGCGTGCATCATGCCGACCTCGCGACGATGTCGTTCAAGTCGGCGCCCACGGCCTTCGGCGTGATCAGGAACACCTCGCGGCGCTCCCGACTCCACCGATTCGCGACCGCGGCGGCGGCACGCTGGCCCCGGCCGTTGGCGTCATTGTCCACGGCGACGAACAGCGCCTCGATCCCGGCGAGCACCGGAAACGCCTCGATATGCCCGGCATCGATCAGCGCCCATGACGGGGTGTACCCGATCTCGGGTAGGTGCCGCATGGCGAGGGTCGTTTCGATACCCTCGCCGATCGCAAGCGCCATCGTCACGTCTTCATCAGGCGTGAGCTTGATGGCACCGTCGACAGTCGGGCCGAGCGACATGCGCGACATACCGCCGACCTCTGCCTTGTGGCCGTCCAGCGTGAGCGCTGCCCGATGAATCGCCTGCGGCTCGTTGGTCACCACGTTCCGCACCAGCGACAACATGCACGGCACGTGGGCGAGGCCGAACCGGCAACAAGGGTGAAACCGGATGGCCTCGCCTGCTGCTTCGTCGGGCAGCCCGAGCCCGCGTCGCGCGAGGTAGGTCTCGACCGGGGTACCGCGCGGGTCGACCGCTGATCCCCACCAGTCCATCGCGGTCCTGGTGCGGCCCTCGCGCTCGGCCTTGTCGATGGCCTCCTGTTCGGCGCGGCGGACGCGAGCGCCCATCCGGTCGAGGATCGAGTGCACCGAGTCCCGAATGCCGTGGTCGACGACGGGGCCGGCCAACGTCTCAACGGCTTCCGGAAAGGTGCCGCCGTCGAGCAGCATCACCATGGTGATGACGTCGCCCCCGGCGGCGCAGCCGCGGCAGTGAAACACCTGCTTTTTCGTGTTGATCGAGAACCGGTCGGTTCCGCCACAACGCGGGCACGGACCGGCCCGCTCGACCTTGCCGCGGAGTTTGATGCCGCGGCGGGCAAGCTCGTCCTCGATCCGGATCGCCTTGGCGGCTGTGATGGCGTCGGGGGGCATCATGACGCGCCTCCCTCGGCCACCAGGTCGAGCACCACGCCGAGCGGCCCGTTTGCCCGGCCGGAACTGTCGCGACAGAGCGCCCGCCGGATCACGTCGACCGGCGCGCCGTACTGCATCGCGATCGAGGCGACGATCGCCGCGTCGCGGGCAGCGGTGTCGGCCGCCGAGCCGGTCTTGTTGCTAGTGATGAAGACCTCACCGGGCCGGCCATCGTCGAACCGCGAGATCGTCGCGGTGTAGGTGAGCCCGGCGACCTCGAGGTCGAAGGTCTCGCTTGCACGCCTGTTCGGCAATCTCTCGCGCCGGTTCGTCATGCGCGCCCCCAGACGTGAGACGCGAGCACGGCCGCGGTCGAGCGCGGCACCGAGAACCGCTCGATCAGACGAGCAACTTGAAGGTCGAGGTGGCTTTTGGTAGTCTCCGAATTGTCGATGCTGCCCGCAAAGACGAATTCAGAGAGCGCCGCCGGAGCCACCCCGGCGGCGTTTTCGCTGGTGGGGGTCATGCGTCACGCCACCCGCCGGCGCTGGTTCGGCTTGCGCTCGCGGCTCTCGATCCAGGCGAGCACCGCGGTCCGCCGGTAGTACTTCCGGCCTCCAATCGTGACCGAGGGCAAGCCGTTCGGCTGCGACTCGTAACGCTCGACAGTCTTGGTATGGACCCCCAGCTCGCGGGCAAGCTCGGGGCGGGTCAGGTAGCCTTCCAGGAGGGGCATAGGGCACCGTTGGTCAGAGTGGACTACGGCGTCCTAGTAGGGGCACATTACGGGGCGCATCCATTCCCGAGTGAAGCGGGAATGCTTTATTTCGGGACGAATTCCAGCTTCACGCGCGGCAGCCGGTCAGAGCCGGGAATTCGAACTGCGATGCCCGCGGGCAGCACTGTGGTGTCCGACTGCCTCGGTTTAAGAGTTTCCCCGATAGCGCGCCACGCCTCGGCCTCGCCGAGAAACCTCGTTAGTTGAACCTTTGGGCACGGCCAGACCCATGCCTTGCCATGCTCCTGGTACAGCCGATTATACGCCGCCCATAGATGCGCGACAGGCTTCCAGTCTCGCCATACGCGGTTTTGGACTGTCTTCGGTGTGATCTGCGCTTTTCGCCATCCACCGGCGTTTGCGGTCGCCGACTTGCACGCTCGATTGATTATCTCTCCCATCGAGAGAGGCATGTTACCGTCGATCCGTGCGATAGTTTCCGCGAGTATGCATCCGGCCAGCCCACCATATAGGTGGCGCGTTTCCGTCTCGGCATTGATCTCTGCTGCCGATGGTATGCCGACCGACATCCCAAGCAGATTGATTGCCATCTCGCGGTCGAGCGATTCAGGGGTCTCTAATGCCCGCAAGATCAATGCGCGTTGAATGACTTTTTCCCGATAGGCGTCATCGTCTGGCCACAGCATCGCGGCTTCGATCCCCGCGAGGTCCATCCGGTCTACCGTCTCCTGGAGGTTCGGCCGGTCGAGCGGCGCGAGGGTTTGGGCGAGGTCCATCACGCCCCTCCCTTGATCGGGACGACCTCGGCCTTCGGCGCGGTCGGCATCACCACGGCGCCGACGCGCTCAGTGGCGGCCCGGAGCGGATCGTCGAATAGGTGGGCGTAGCGCTGCGTCGTCGCCGGATTGGTGTGCCCGAGCAGCGCCCCGATGATCGGCAGCGACAGACCGGCGCTCGCGAGCACGCTGGCGTAGGTGTGGCGCAGATCGTGGATACGGACATCGCCGAGCCCGGCCACCTTCCGGAGCACGCGCCAGTCGTTCTTGATGTCCTCGCGGTGGCCGACGCCGCCGCGGCCGGGGAGCACGTAGTCGCTGACCTCCCTACCCTTCTTCTGCGCCTGCTTCTCGGCCTCGGCCCGCATCTCGACGAGCAGTTGCCGGGTCGGCGCCGACAGCGGCACCCGATGGTCGGTCTTCTGCTTCGTGGTGGCGCCCGGCTTGGTCCAGACACCCGCGGCGAGGTCGAGCTGGTCCCACCGGGCGCCGAGCACCTCGCCCTTGCGTGCCCCGGTCAGTAGCAACAGGCGGATGGCGTTCGCGGCCTGCTGATCGTCGTGTGCCGCGAGCGCCTCCGTAAGTCGCCCCAGCTCGTCGCCAGTCGCGTAGCGGTTCCGCTTGGTCTCCGGGTTCCGCTCGATCCCCTTCGCCGGGTTGTCGGTGCGCCAGCCCCAGCGAATGGCGAGTGCGAACATCTTCGAGCAGAGCGCCACCACCCGATTCGCCGCGATCGGCTTGCCGTCCTTGGTGACCTTCCGATGCAGCCCGTCGATATCGGAGAACGTGACCTCGGCGACCTTCCGGTGCTTCAACTCGGGCAGGATGTAGAGGCGGATATTCGCCTCGTCGGACACCCGGGAGTTCTCGCGCTTCTTCGGGAGGTGCTCGTCGGTGTACCGGGTGCAGAGGTCGGCGACGGTCGGCGCCTCGCGGTCGGCCTCGACGTCGGCCATCGGGTCCTCGCCCCGGTCGACCCGCTTTTTCAGCTCGGCCGCCTCGATGCGGGCCGCCGTCGCCTTCCACTCGGGGAACGAACCGATGGTGTACCGGCGCTCTCGCCCGGCCTTGGTTCGGTAGTTCAGGACGAACGACCGCGCCCCGGCCGCCGTGACTCGAACGCCGAACCCCTTCACCTCGGCGTCGTAGGTGATCCGGTTCCCCTTGGCCGGGACCGGTAGCGACTTTACGACGGCATCCGTGATCTTGTCCTTGTTCGCGCTCATCGCCCGTGTCCGCTGTGTCCGCCGTTTCCGGACCGACCCCGTGATTTCCGTCGCGAGGCCCCGGAACCGTTTTTCTCGCCCTGCCGCCACCTGATCCGCCGGAACCCGTGTCCGCACTATGTCCGCTCTCTGAGCGGTCTTTCCTGCTCCGAAGTGTCTCACGGCGTCTGTGATTGCGCAAGGCGAGTTCTTTGTTTTCCAGTGGCTTACGGTGCGGACACAGAGAAACATCAACGATGCCAAGAGGTTGAGAATTCGGCCCCGACCGGACTTTTAATCATGGGGTCGAGGGTTCGAGTCCCTCCGGGCTCACCATCCCCTGCCGGGGCGCCGAGACGCGGGCGTCCGCCCGGGAGACGGTGAAATCGAGCTATTCCAAAATTGATCCGCAATTTGCCGAAGGGCCCCCGGCGGCCATCGGAGTACCGTGCGCCTGCAAGTCCTTCGCAGAAGCAGTTGCACGAGGTGCACCGTGTCGTCCCGCCAGAACCTGTCGCCCTGCCCGTCGTTCCAGCACGCGGGCGCAGCCGGCCCGTGCGGCGGGGGCGGCATCCGGATCGGCGAGGGCTCGCGGCTGGCGCGCTGGTCCGCGCCGGTGGAGAGTTTCTTCGTCCGCAACCGGCACCGGCTGGTCTATGTGCACGCCTTCATGTTCGTGCTGTTCATCGTCGTCATCGTCGGGCCGCTGTTTCTGCCCGAGACCGGCGGTGACGCGACGCCGCTGAACGATCTGCGGCTCGCTGCGAATTTCGCGCTGTGGGGGATCTGGTTTCCGGTCGTCTTCCTGTCGGTGATCTTCACCGGCCGCTCGTGGTGCGGCCTCTTTTGCCCGATGGGCGCGGCCGCCGAGTGGGTCAACAAGGTGGGCCTGCAGCGGCCGATCCCGCGCTGGCTCGCCTGGGAGGGCACCCCCCTCCTCAGCTTCGTCTTCATCACCGTGCTCGGCCAGACGATCGGCGTGCGCGACCATCCCGAGGCAGCGGCGGAAATCTTCGGCGGCACCATGCTGGCGGCGCTGGTGATCGGCTTCCTGTACGGCCGGCGCAAGCGCGCCTGGTGCCGCCACATGTGCCCGATCGGCCGGGTGCTCGGCCTCTATTCGCGGCTCGGCGCCGTGCAGTTCGAGCCGCGCGCAAAAATTGCCGGCGGCGACGCCTATACCGAGAAGGGCATCTGCCCGACCATGATCGACCTGTCGCGCAAATCGGAGTCGCGGCACTGCATCACCTGCTTCCGCTGCGTGAACCAGACCGCCAAGGGCGGCGTCGAGATGACGCTGCGCCGGCCGGGCGCCGAGATCGAGACGATCGGCAGCCACCACCCGAGCCACTCGGAGGCGTGGTTCCTGTTTCTCGACACCGGCGTCGCGCTCGGCGCCTTTCTCTGGCTGGTGCTGCCGGTCTTTCAGACCTGGCGGCAGAATGTCGGCGTGTGGTCGATCGAGCACGGCTGGAGCTGGATGACGGACATCGGCCCGTGGTGGCTGATGAGCGTGCATCCACAGCGCGGCGAGACCTTCATGTGGCTCGACTTCGTGATGATCGTCGGCTTCATGCTGGGCTGCATGGTGATGATGACGGCCGTCATCGCCGCGCTCAACGCGGTCGCCGCGTGGCTGGCGCGGCGCGGCGGGGCGCGGCGCGACTTCAAGGCGTGCTTCACCGAGCTCGGCTACCAGTATGCGCCGGTCGCGCTGATGTCGCTGGTGATCAGCCTCGGCGCCGAGCTGTTCGAGCCGATCCGCTGGACGATGTTCGGCCCGGCCGGCGTCAGCGCCGTGAAGGCGGCGTTCTTCCTCACCGGCGTGGTCTGGAGCATCTGGCTCGGCGAGCGGATTCTGGCGAGCCAGGAGGTGCCGGCGCGCAACCGCTGGCTGCCGTCGCTGCCGGGTGTGGTCGGCATCGCCTTCACCGGCCTCCTGTGGTGGCCGGCAATCTTCGGCGTGTGAGGTTTTCGGCGACGCGCGCCCGCGGGCTCGGCCGCTTGCGAGCGCGCGCAGACCGGTGGTCTTCCGTCTTCGCCTCCCCCTGAAGATGATTTCGCGCATCGCGAAATCTCCGCAGTGCACCGCACGGATGCGCTGTATCGAAACCCGCGGCCACGTGATCAGAACCCGGCACGCGCACCCACGACGCTGCCGCCACGGTGAGCCGACGCGGCCTGGACGCTATGCAAATCGAGCACGCGGCGATCGCGCTGACACAATTTCGGCCGCCCGGCTGCGGACGAACACGGCTTTTGCACAAATTGTGAGACGTGACCGATTTTGCGGCGAAACTCGCTTTACATTCGTTTCGTCCCCTCTAACTTGTTTGTATGCAAATCATTTGCATCGTCTGCTCCCGGTCTCCGCGCCGCTGCGGGATCGGAGAGGCGACCGAAGCGGATGCGCGACCCCCGGAACGCACGCCCGCACGTGCTCCGACGCCGACCCGTCTTGCTGTCGACGGGCATCTCGACCACCCTTCGGCGTGGTAGAGGATGGCGGCGGGTCCCTGGCCGGCGGCCGATGGCCGCCCGTCGATCTCACCCCCTCGGACCATCGACACATCGACGCACCGTATGCCCGTACACCCGAAAACCCTCGAGCCGGAGAGTCCGATCATGTCGCTCACCCACACGTTTCGCTCTCTGGTCGCCGGCGCGCTTCTGCTCGGCGGCGCTCTCGGCGCCGCGCAGGCGGACGAGATCTCGGTCACCCAGTGGGGCACCAGCCTCTATGGCGCGCCCTACGCGGTAGCGATGGAGGAAGGACTGTTCGAGAAGGCCGGCGTCGACATCACCTCGATCATCGGCTCGGGCGGCGGCGGCACCACGGTGCGCAACATGCTGGCGAGCGACACGCCGTACGGCGAGGTGGCGATCGCGGCCGCGCTGGCAGCGCAGCGCCAGGGCCTCGACGTGGTGATCGTCAACACCGGCACCCGCACGGTGGCCGAGGCCTCGCTCGTCACGATGCCGGATTCGCCGGTGAAATCGCTGAAGGACCTCGACGGCAAGAAGGTCGCGGTGACCTCGCCCAAGGGCGTCTCCGAGATGCTGCTGCTGATGGCGCTGAAGGCCGAGGGCGTGGACGCGGCAAAAGTCGAGCGCATCGCCTCGGGCGGCTATGTCAACGGCCTCACGATGCTGGAGAAGGGCGCAGTCGACGCCGCCGTGCTGATCGAGCCGCTGTCGATCTCCCGCGCCGATCGGTATCGCACGGTCGCATCCTATGCGAAGATCCTGCCGCCGATGACCACCTCGGTCGGCATCACCACGCGCGACTTCGCCAAGAAGAACCCGGACAAGCTGAAGGCGATCATCGCCGGCCGCGCGGCGGGCGTCGAGGCGATCTATGCCGACCCGAAAAAGGCCGGCGAGATCGTCGCCAAGGCCTTCAAGCTCGAGCCGGCGCTCGCCGAGAAGGCGGTCGACAACATGATCGCCCCGCACATGTGGAGCACCGGCGCGTTCGATACCGCCGAGCTCGACCGCACGGTGGAAGGCCTTCGCCTGATCGGTCAGGTCACCGGCCCGGTCGACTGGTCGAAGCTGCTCGACCCGTCGTTCCTTCCGGCGTCGCTGAAGGCCGCGAAATGAGCCTCGTCCGATCGAGCCTCGCCGAACCGAGCCTCACCGTGTCCGAGCCGATCACCATGGTGCCCGAGGACGACCATCACGCCCGCCTGGTGGACGTGACTCGCGTTTTCACGCCACGCGGCCGGCCGAGCGTTCACGCGCTCGGCCCGGTCGACCTCGATCTCCGCCGCGGCGAGTTCTTCTCCGTGGTGGGGCCCTCGGGCTGCGGAAAGTCGACGCTGCTCGACGTGCTCGCCGGCCTCTCGGCGCCGACCGAGGGCCGCGCCGAGTTCGAGGGCCAGCCGATCAAGGGCGTGCCGCCCGGCGTCGGCGTGGTCTTTCAGGAGGACGCCTCGTTCCCCTGGCTCACCGTGCGCGACAACGTCGCCTTCGGGCTGAAGCGCACCGAGGTCGACGCCGCCGAGGTGAAGCGGCGGGTCGATTACGCGATCGGCTTCATGGGGCTGAAGAGCTTTGCCGACGCCTACCCGGCGCAGCTCTCCGGCGGCATGCGCCAGCGCGTGTGCATCGCCCGCACGCTGGTGATGCAGCCGCGGCTGATCCTGCTCGACGAGCCGTTCGGCGCGCTCGACCAGCAGACGCGGCTCCTGATGGGCGACGAGCTGTTGCGGCTGTGGCGCGAGACCGGCGCGACCGTGCTCTTGATCACCCACGCGCTCGACGAGGCGGCGATGCTGTCCGACCGGGTCGGCGTGATGTCGGCGCGGCCGGGCCTGTTCATCGACATTCTCGACACCGGCTGGCCGGACGAGCGCGACAGCCGCATCGTCTCGCATCCGCGGTTCGGCGAGCTGACGGCCCGGCTGTGGGACCGCCTGCGCGAGGAATCGCTCAAGCATCTGAACAACGATTGATGCGGCGAGCACCCACGTCATGACTCGTGAAGGCATCATCAGGCTCGCCGTGGTGGTGGTCGCCGTGGCGGCGCTGGAAGCGGCCTGCCGGCTCGGCGCGATCTCGCCGACCGTGCTGATCGCGCCCTCGGCGATGGTCGACAGCCTGTGGGACATCCTCGTCGCGGGCACGCACACCGAGGACATTTTTGTGAGCTTCGTCGACGTGCTGGCATCCACTGCGATCGCCGTCGTGCTCGGCTTCCTGGTCGGCGTGGTGATCCATGCCTGGCCGGCCCTGCGGGCGGCCGTCGAGCCGCTGCTCGCGAGCTACTACGCGGTGCCAACCTTCATGTTCTATCCGGTGTTCATCATTTTGTTCGGGGTCGGCAGCGGCGCCATCGTCGCGATCGCCGTGCTGCTCGCGATCGTCTCGATGATCTCCGCCACCTTGACCGGCCTCGATCGCATCCCGCCGGTGCTCGGCAAGACCGCCCGCATCCTGCGGCTCGGCCCGGTCGAGCGCGCGCTGAAAATCAGCCTGCCGGCGGCGCTGCCGCATCTGTTCACCGGCGTGAAGCTCTCCGTCGCCTATGCCTTCATCGGCGTGATCGCCTCGGAGTTCATCCTGTCGGGCGCCGGGGTCGGCTACGCCATCGCCTACGCCTACAACAATTTCGAGAACCGCACGATGTACGGCCTGATGCTGCTGATCGTGGTGGCGGTGACGGTGGTGAACACGCTGCTCGACACCATCGATCGCCGCCTGCAGGCGCGGCTGAGGCGTTGACCATGCGCAGCACGATCGGACCCGCCCTCGTTCTTCTCGGCCTCGTGGTGGCCTGGGAGATCCTTCATCTCGTCGTCGCCAACAGCGGCCTGCCCTCCCCCTTCGAGACGCTCGCCCAGCTCGGCGTGCTGTTTCAGGATGCCGACTTCTGGAAAGAGACCGCGCAGACCGCACAGGCGTTCGCGATCGCCGTGGTGATCTCGACGATCGCCGGCATCACGCTCGGCATCCTGCTCGGCATGAACCGCACCGCCGGCGCGGTCTCCGAGCCGATCCTGGTCAATCTCTACGCGCTGCCCAAGGTGACGCTCTATCCGGTGGTGCTGCTGCTGTTCGGGCTCGGCATCTCGGCGCGCATCGCCTTCGGCGTGATGCACGGCATGATCCCGCTGACGCTGTTCACCATGAACGCGATCCTGCAGCTCAAGCCCGTGTATCGGCGCAGCGCCGCGGTGATGGGCCTCTCCTCGTTCGACACCTCGATCCGCGTGGTCCTGCCGGCGATCCTGCCGGAGGTGATCACCGGCACCCGGCTCGGCTTCTCGCTGTGTTTGCTCGGCGTGCTGATCGGCGAGATGTTCGCCTCCCGCAACGGCCTCGGCTATCTCGTCACCCACGCGATGGAGCGCGGCGACATGCCGACCGTGCTCGCCGTCGCGGTTCTGCTCGCCGTCTTCGCCCTGCTCGCCAACGCCGCCCTTCTCGCGCTCGATCGCTCGCGCCGCCACTGACCGCCTTCCGTCTTCCGGTTTCCCCCCCATCGCGCTCACTGGAGTTTTGGAGCATGTACGATCCGTTCGCGGTCGACCGTCTGATCGACCTGTGGCTCACCGAGGACATCGGTTACTGCGACCTCACGGTGCAGACCATGATCGAGCCCGGCGAGCAGGGACACTTCCACATGAACGCGCGCGAGCCGATGACCATCGCCGGCATCGAGATCGCCGCCCGCGTGTTTCGCCGCTACGAGCCGCGCCTCGAGGTCGGCGTCTCGGTGAAGGACGGCGACGCCGTGAAGAAGGGCGACGTTCTGCTCACCGTGAAGGGGCCGGCGTCGGGCATCCTCACCGGCGAGCGCGTCGCGCTCAACATCGTCCAGCACATGTCGGCGATCGCGACCGAGACCGCGCGCTGGGTCGCGCTGATCGCCCACACGAAAGCGCGGCTGATCGACACCCGGAAAACCACGCCGGGCCTGCGGATGATCGAGAAGCACGCGGTCGCCTGCGGCGGCGGGCTCAACCACCGGCTCGGCCTCGACAACGGCGTGATGCTCAAGGACAACCACATCGTGGTGTGCGGCGGCATTTCCGCCGCGGTCGCGCGCGCGAAGAAGACGCTGCCGACGCTCACCAAGATCGAGGTCGAGTGCGACCGGCTGGAGCAGGTCGACGAGGCGATGGCGGCCGGCGCCGACGTGATCATGCTCGACAACATGTCGCTCGACGACATGCGCACCGCGGTGAAGCGGGTCGCCGGCAAGGTGCCGCTCGAGGCGTCCGGCGGCATCCGCTTCGACACCATCGTGGCGATCGCCGAAACCGGCGTCGACTACATCTCCACCAGCAAGATCACCCAAGCGGCCCCGGCCGTCGACATCGGCCTCGACGAGGCGAACTAATACCAGCGGCGGGAAACGATGACCTCATCCTGAGGGGCCGCGAAGCGGCCGTCTCGAAGGATGAGGTCCGCACCGTGGCCTCGCCCTTCGAGACGCACTCCTGCGGAGTGCTCCTCAGGACGAGGTCGGACTCTGTCGCCGTTGGTATGACAATCCCTCCCCTGCCCCGTCGCCCGGTCGGAGCGACGGGGCGACCACTTCCGGCTCCCGGCCGACACCCCCGAACATGACCCAGCAAGAACAACGACCCGGCTGCTTCCTCTTCGTCGTCGGACGAAGCGGCTCCGGCAAGGACACGCTGCTCGACGGCGCACGCGACACGCTCGGCACCGCCGGGCGCTTCGTGTTCGCCCGCCGCGTGATCACGCGGCCCGCCGATGCCGGCGGCGAGGTGCACGAGGCGGTGGACGAAGCGACCTTCGCCCGGAGGAAGCGCGACGGCGCGTTTCTGATCGACTGGACCGCGCACGGGCTCGGCTACGGCCTGCCCACCGCGCTGCTCGATCATCTCATCGCCGGCCGCCACGTGATCGCCAACGGCTCGCGCGCCGTGGTCGCCGCGCTCGCCGAGCGAGTGCCGCGCCTTGTCGTCGTCGAGATCACCGCGCCGGACGCCGTGATCGCCGCCCGCCTTTCCGCCCGCGGACGGGAGAGCGCGGCAAACATCCGGGAACGCCTCACGCGAACGGTGCCGGACTATCCGGAAAACGTCGAGGTGGTGCGGGTCGAAAACGATTCCACGCCGCGCGTCGGTATCGAGCGTCTGGTCGCGGCGATCGAGAACGCCACCAACCGGCTGCGGCTGCGAAAGATGCCGATCGCCACCGGCCAGCGCGCCCTCGCCTTCATCCCGCGCGACTGCACGGTGGTGAACGCCGCAGATTATCTCGGCCCCGGCCGCATCGACCTGTCCGCCGGCACGCGCAGCATCCGCGCCGAGGTGGCGCTGGTCGAGCCCGGCCTGTTGCCGCCCGACAGGGTTGGTCTCTCGGCCGAGGTTTTCGCCCGCTTCGGCGTCGCCGAAGACACCGAGGTGGTGCTCACGCGCACGCCGACGCCGGCGAGCCGCACCGCGCTGCGCCGAAAAATCCGCGGCGAGGCGCTGGACGAGCCCGACTATCGGCAGGTGGTCGGCGACATCGTCGAGGGCCGCTATCCGGACAGCGAGGTCGCGGGTTTTCTGGTCGCCGCCGACCGCGGCCTCGACGACGACGAGGTGTTGGCGCTCGCGAGAGTGCGGGCGCGCTTTTCCGGAAAGCTCGACTGGGACGAGCCCTTGGTCGCCGACAAGCATTCGATGGGCGGCATTCCGGGCTCGCGCATCACCATGATCGTGGTGCCGCTGGTCGCCGCGCACGGCCTGGCGATCCCGAAAACGTCGTCGCGGGCGATCACCTCGGCGGCCGGCACCGCGGATGCGATGGAGACGCTCGCGCGCGTCGATCTCGACGCCGACGACGTGCGCCGCGTGGTGAAGGCCGCGCGCGGCTGCATCGCCTGGAACGGGCGGCTGAACCATTCGGTGCTGGACGACGTGATGAACGCCATCACCCGCCCGCTCGGGCTCGATTCCACCCGCTGGTCGGTCGCCTCGATCCTGTCGAAGAAGCTCGCGGCCGGCGCGACCCATGTGGCGATCGACCTGCCCTACGGTCCGCGAGCGCGGGTGAAGGGGCTGTCGGAGGCGACGGCGCTGGCAAGACTGTTCGAGCGCACCGGGAAGGGGCTCGGGCTGGTGGTGGAGGCGTTCCCGACCGACGGCAGCGCACCGGTCGGCCGCGGCGTCGGCCCGGCGCTCGAGGCGCGCGACGTTCTCTGGGTGCTGGAGGGCGATCCGCAAGCGCCCTCGGACTTGCGCGAAAAAGCGCTGAAATTCGCCAGCCGCATCGTCGCCTGGGACCCGGCGGTGCCGGACTTGTTCGCCGCCCGCCGGCGGGTGGAGGAGCTGCTCGCTTCCGGTGCGGCACGCGAGGCGCTGTCACGCATCGTCGAGGCGCAGGGTGCGCGGAAGGAGCCGATCCGGCCGGGCCGGCTCACCCACACGGTGGTCGCGACCGAGGCCGGCACGGTGACCGACATCGACGGCTTCACGGTGGCCGGCATCGCCCGCGTCGCCGGTGCGCCGCTCGACCGCAGCGCCGGCATCGATCTGCGTGCAAGGGTCGGCGACACGGTGGCGAAGGGCGACGCGCTGTTCGTGATCCATGCCGGCGGGGCGTCCGATCTCGACGCGGCGGCGCAGCTCGCGGCCCGCTTCTCGGGCTTTTCGCTGCGGCCGGCGTGAGGCGCCGGCGAACCGCCGCGGCTTCGGCGGCGGTCGAGATACCTCTTTTCAGCGGTGCTTCAATACTTCCGCATGCCTCTGATACGGCGTGATTTCCGTACCATCCCCGCCTTACTGATCGTTAATCCGGGCACGATATCAATTCAAGGTCGAAACATCGACAGGTAACACCCCACCTCGGCATGCATTCACCGCCGCGGGAAAAAACCTTTTCGGCGCCCACCGGCGCCTCCCACACCGCCGCGGGCCATGGAGCGGACATGAAGCTGTCGGTCAAGATCGCCGCCCTCTCGCTCCTTCCGGTGGCCGGGCTGGTGGCCTTCGCGGTCCATCAGGTGAACGACGCCTGGACCCGGCTTCGTGAGGTCCGCCACGTCACCGAGGTGGTGGAGCTCGCGCCGACGATCTCCAATCTGGTGCACGAGCTGCAGAAGGAGCGCGGCGCCTCCTCCGCCTTCGCCGCCACCAAGGGCAAGGTCTTCGCCGACGTGGTGCCGCGCCAGCGCAAGGAGACCGATGCGGTGCTCGCCCTCTATCGCGAGCGCGCCGCGGCCACCTCGGCCGCCCCGGTGTTCACCGAGGCTCTGCGGGCGAACGGCGAGGCGCTGGACGGGCTTTCGACGCTGCGCGACCGGATCGACGGCTTCGCGCTCGACGGCATCGAGGTCGCCCGCCGCTACACGGTGGCGATCGACCGGCTGCTCGGCACGCTCGACATGATGGTCACGCTGACCGATGTCGGCACCATCGCCCGCGCGGCCGTGGTCTATTCGGCGATCGCCCGCGCCAAGGAGTTCGCCGGGCTCGAGCGCGCCGCCGGCGCCCGCGGCTTCGGCGCCGGAAAGTTCACCCCGGAGAATTTCACGCTGTTCGTGCAGTTCGCCGCCCGCCAGGACGGCCGGCTGTCGCTGGTCCGCTCGGTCGGCGACGCCGAGATGCGGGCGGCGCTCGATCGCTTCACTGCCAGTGCGGTGGCGCGCGGCATCGATCCGTTCCGCCGCGCGGCCGACTCGAGCCTCGACACCGGCCGGATCGAGGGCGCCGACGCCAGGGACTGGTGGACCGCCTCCACCGCCCGGATCGACGCACTGAAGACGCTCGCGGACGATGCCGGGAAAGACCTGCGCGCCACCGCCGCGACGGTGGCGCAGGCGGCGCGGCAGCGGATGACGTGGGCGGCCGGCATCGGCGGCCTGCTCACCGTGGTGGCGATCGGCCTCCTGGTCGTGGTCGGCCGCCGCGCCCATCGCGACGTGAACGACCTCACCGCCGAGATGCGGCGGCTCGCCCGGGGCGACACCTCGGTCGCGCTCGCCGGCACCGCGCGGGCGGACGAGATCGGCGACATGTCGCGCGCGGTGGCGGTGTTTCGCGACACGGCGCTCGAGCGCACGCGGCTCGAGGCCGAGACGATGGCCCAGCAGGAACAGAAGGAGGCGAACCGGCGCCAGCTCGAGCGCCTGGTTCACGGGTTTCGCGACACCGTGGGCGAGACCATCCGGGTCGTCGAGGACGGGGCCGGACGAATGACGCAGACCGGCGCCGCGCTCGGCGAGATCGCCGGCGAGGCGGCGCAACGGGCGACCGAGGCGGTCGCCGCCTCGCAGCGCGCCTCCGACACGGTGCAGGTGATCGCCGGGGCGACCACCGAGCTCGGCGGCGCGATCCGCGAGGTGGCCGGCCAGACCGCGCGCTCGAGCGAGATCGTCAACGAGGCGGCGCAGGTGGCGGCCCGGGCCGACAAGGAAGTGTCGGCGCTGGCCAACGCGGCGGCCCGGATCGGCGACGTCGTCGCGCTGATCACCAGCATCGCCGAGCAGACCAACCTGCTCGCCCTCAACGCCACCATCGAGGCGGCACGCGCCGGCGACGCAGGCCGCGGCTTCGCCATCGTCGCCTCGGAGGTGAAGGCGCTCGCCGGCCAGACCGCGCGGGCGACCGAGGACATCGCCCGCCAGGTCGCCGAGATCCAGGGCTCGTCCCGCCTCGCGGTCGGCGCGATCGGCGACATGGCGGAGCGCATGCACGAGATCGCCGGGCTCACCACCGCGATCGCCGCGGCGGTCGAGCAGCAGGACGCGGCGACCGGCCAGATCTCGCGCAACGTCGATTTCGGCGACGTCGACCGCAATGTCGACGCGGTGGCCACCGCGATCTCGCGCACCAACGAGGAGGCGGCGCTGGTGACGCGCACCTCGTTCGATCTGGTCGGCTCGGCGCGGCGGCTGTCGGCATCGGTGGAGGAGCTTCTGATCGCGCTCGACGAGGAGGTGGCGGACCGCCGCGCCGAGGCGCGCACCGGCTGCGACGTGGCGGCGACCGTCGAGCTGGGCGGCACCACCCAGCCGACCCGGATGGTCGATCTCGGGCCGAGCGGCCTGCGGCTGCGCAACGTGCGCGGGCTCGAGCCGGGCGCGAGCTGCGTCGTCCGGCTGGCGCCGGGCGACACGATCCGCGCGCGCGTCATCTGGATCAACACCGAGTTCACCGGCCTGTCGGTCGAGGGCCCGGCGCTGTCGGCCGACACCGTCGCCCGGCTGGTCGGCACCGGCGGCGCGGCGGAGCGCGCGGCCTGACTTTCGGGCCTCGCGCTTTTAGAGCCCGTTTGGACACTCCGACGGGGCTGCGCCGGAGCCGCTTTCGCCGATCCGGCAGGAGCCGATCGAGGCGCGTACCGGGGAGTACGCGCGAGATCGGCGACGAACCGGGCGGCCGAAAGCGGCCCG
>NZ_AKZI01000051.1 GCF_000293785.1 Rhodovulum sp. PH10
GGTGCGCGACACCTGCGTCTCGCCGGTCTCCGCCAACCGGTCGAGATCGCTGCTGGTTGACGACCTTTTGTGGTGAAAACGTCTGTTATCCTGGCATAGGCCCGCATTATCCGCAGCCATACCGTTCCGGACATCGTCGCACGTTCGTGCACCGGCGTGCATCCGAGTGGGTCGATGTTGTGTGTCAGGAGGGGGCATCCCTGCCGTGCTGCGCACGGCAGGGGCGGGCTCTATCCGGCTTCGCGGTGCTGCGCCGGACCGAGCCCCGGCTGCGCCGGGGTCTCGGCCCTTCGGGTGACGATCCCTTGCCCGCCTGATGCGCGCCGACGCGCGCTCGCTGGCTCAGGGGCTCCGCCCCTCGCGCGCGCAAGGCATCCCGACACGGCCCGCCGCATCCACACGCATCCCCGCGCGCGGGGGCCCTCGTGCGGACCCTCGGCGGTCCGCGTCCGGAGCCTCCTTGCGCTTGCTACCCCCGGTCTCGGCGACGGCCAGGGGTTCAGGCGCGCTTCGACGCGCTGAACCCCTGAGCCAAGGAGACCCCAATGGAACTGCTCACCCAAGACCTCAAAATCCGCCTCGTGAACAACGGCCGCTTCAATGCCACCCGTCGCGCCGCCGGAAAGCCGGAAATCGACTTCATGCCCCTCGTCAAGCTGTTCTGCCCCTGGGGCGGGGGCACCTGGCTCCTTTCCGAAATCGACCCCGAAGACGCCGACCTCGCTTTCGGCCTCTGCGACCTCGGCCTCGGCTTTCCGGAACTCGGCAGCGTCAGCCTCTCGGAACTGGAAGAGGTGCGCGGCCCCGGCGGCCTTCGCATTGAGCGGGATCTCTACTTCACGCCGGACAAGACCCTCGGCAGCTATGCCGAAGAGGCCCGCATCCATGAGCGGATCGTCAGCTGAAGGAGACCGCCATGAAAGCCTTCCGTAACATCCGCGACGAAATGCGCGAGGCCGTCATCCTCGCCACCAGTCTCAACATGCCTCCGGGCGATGCGCCGATGCGTCAGGCGCGGCCGGGAGGCGGCCATACCGGCGACGAGGAGGGGACCAATATCGCCCCGTGGATGGCCGCCAGCTTCGCCGAGCTGGTTCGCGCCTACGAGACGGACGCCCCCTTCGCCCTGATCTCCTGCTTCGTGAACGGCGAGCCGACGGCGACCATCGCCCTCACCAAGCCGGAAGGCGACAGCCTCATGGTTATGCCGCTCTTCGTCGCCGTGACCCCGTCAATGGTCGTCACGGACCATCAACACCGCGCCGACACCGGATAAGCGCGAGAAGCGGTCGGCCTGCGCTCTCATGCGGCGCGGGCCGCATCCGGCCTCTGTGCGCAGAACTGCGTGCGGCGGATCTCTTCGGACGTCGTCAGCGTGTTGCGCGAGATGCTTCATGAGGCGGGCGCGGTCGGTCTGCGCTATGATGAGGTGCAGACGAAAGGCGATAGCAGGAAGGGGAAGGTCAGGAGGAAGTTGGGATAGGCGCACTTATGGGTTTGTCGCGTGACCGGTGGGAGGCATTGATTATTCATCGGTTTTCCCGCCGACATTGGCGGAGGCACCCGTGGCGATCTTCAGCCTGAACCACAGCTTCATCGGCCGCAGCACCCACGCGGCGCGCTCGGCCAGCTTCTTCGCGCGCTACATCACCCGGCCCGAAGCCTGCACCGAAACCGTCGGCGAGCGCATGCCGACCGATCGAGCCGTCCTGATGAGCTGGCTCGACGACCAGGAAATCGGCGATCGCAAGAATGCCCGGGTGATCGACAAGCTGATTGTCGCCCTGCCTGTGGAATTGTCGCATGACGAAAATATTGCGCTGCTCCACGAATTCGGCGAGCGGATGACAGAGGGGCGTGCGTCCTGGGTCGCAGCCATCCACGACGGCCCTGGTGACGCCGACAATCCCCATGCTCACATTATTTTCAGGGACCGCGACGCCGAGACCGGGCGGCGCGTGATGATGACCACCGAGATGGGAAGCACCCGGCGTTTTCGGGAAGGCTGGGAACAGGAGGTCAACATCGCGCTCGAGCAGGCGGGGGTCGAGCAGCGGGTCGACCGCCGAAGCCTCGAGGATCAGGGCCTCGACCGGGAGCCTCAGCTCCACGTCGGCGCCGGCGCCATGGCGCTCGCGGACAAAGGCTACGAGTTCGAGAGCAACGAAAAAGAGGTCACACGGCTGTTCGATGGCAAGGCTGAGCCAATGACCATCAACTACCCGGTCATCGACGAGGACAAGACCCGCTTCGAGGAGAACCAGGAACGCATCGCACGCAACGCGGCGCGCGAACAGGAAGAGTTCGAACCCAATGTCGACTGGACCCACCGGGGCGGCATGGTCGCCCAGCAGTGGTCTGCCATCGCATGGGTGCGGGAGGCCAACGAGCGCGCAGAGCGTCTCTATCAGCAAACCATGAACGGTCAGACGACGGACGATGCCGATCCAGCCGACGCGCTCGTCGTTGAAGAGCACATGACCGACAGAGCTGTCGAGCGAGCCAATAGAGAACTGCGTCGTGAGATGACGGACTCGAAAGCAGAAGTTTGGGAAGCGCGGATGTCCGATTTTGCGCGGACGTTACGCGATGCTACCGAACAGGAACGTGAGCGCGATCGCGACGGTGGCATCGAATTCTAGCCGGGCCAAATCCGGCTTTTGAAATTCTCCCGCGCAACAAAGAACTTTGGCGAAAACGGCCCTTCGATTTGCTATGTTTGTCTTGCCGTGTTTCAGGCAAGCCATGTGCGGCCCGACATCGATGTCGGACGCGCGGGCAAGGGGCTTCGCCCCGTTGCATCCCCATAAACTTCAATCGGCTTTTCGTAACGAGTGACGATGACTCTCTCCAGCGGCACCCATCGCCGCTTTCGCATCACGATCCGCCTGTCGGCCGCAGAGCGCGCGATCATCGACGCCGCTGCCGAAAAGAGCCGCCTTACGCTCTCATCCCATGTCCGGCGCATCCTTTTGGCCGCCAAGCCACATCCGTCCGCGCGCCGACCATGCCTGGATGTTTCTCTGCTGGCGCGCATTCTTGCGAGCCTCGGCAAGATCGGCTCCGCCCTTGAGCAAATTGCGGCGGTCGGTCTGGGCGACACCGATCGTTCTTTCATCTTCTCCGTCCAGCGTGAACTGCTTCGCACCCTTGCGGACCTGAGAGCCTGCCGCTCCCTGCTGCTGGAAGCCCTCGGGCGGAGAGGGGCTCGCCGATGATTATCAAGGGACAAGCCCGGGGCAATGGCGCGCAACTGGCCGTTCATCTGTCTCGGATCGACCAAAACGAGGTCGTCCGTGTGTTCGAAGCCCGTGGAACGGTCGCCCGCGATATCGCAGGAGCCCTGCGGGAGATGGAGGCCCACGCCGCCACGGTCATATCGCGTCGGTCGCTCTACCACGCCTCGATCAGCCCCGAGCCAACCCGGCCACTGACCGATGCCCAGATCAGCATCGCGGTCGACCACCTCGAACGGAAGCTGGGTCTTCGAGGACAGCCTCGGCTCGTTGTGGTCCACCGCAAATCCGGACGCGAGCATGTCCATGTCGTCTGGTCGCGGGTCGACGCTGAGCGTGGCCGCGTGATCTCCGATTCCTGGAACTACCGTCGTCATGAGGAAGCATCCCGGGAGCTGGAAGCGATGTTCGGGCATCCCCGCGTGCGTGAAACCCGGCGGCATCCATATCCCCGGTCCGGTCCTCGGGCCGTGAAGGACTACGAGCTGCGGCAGTCCGAACGCTCGGGGCTCTCACCTCATCGCGTCTCGGCGGATCTCAGGGCGATATGGCGGCGATCCAGGTCCGCGGCCGAGTTCCGCAGCAATTTGGCGGCGGCCGGTTACAGTCTGGCGCGCGGAGATCGTCGCGTCTTCGTCGTCATCGACCAGGCGGGCGAGGCCCATTCCCTCGCGCGGCGGCTCGGTGAGCCAACCGACGCTGTGCGGGCGAAGATGCAGGACATGCGTCTCGCTGAACTTCCTTCGGTCGCCGAGGTTCGAGAAGGCATCCGGGGCCGTACACGGCAATCGCGCATTACCGCCGGCTTCGTCGTCGCTAAAAAAGAAATCTTGCCTCGGGTGGTTCCGGGGCGATCGGCTTCCGTCGAGACCGAACGCCGTGGCGCCGCCGCTTCGGCCGCAAACGACGTGCGATCCACGCGCCTTACGGGCCGATACAGATCTATCCGCGCGATCGTGATCGCCGAGTTCGCAGCGCGGATCGCAGAGGCAATTCGGTTCACCCCGCGGGAGCAACTCGGCGCGGCTCTCAATGCCCTGATGCACGAGCGATACGCCGCACTGGCCGCGCTAACACGCGAGCAACCACTCGTCATGGGGCGGGGACGGCCTCGGCGTGCGGGCCGCGGGAGGTCACGGCATCTGCGTTTTGCGATCCGATGGTGGTCGCCGCGGACAGGGCCACGAAGCGGACGGAGCGTTCGGCCATGAGGCCTCGCGATGCGAGCCTAATCTCGACGTGGACGTAATGCGGGAACGAAGCTCTCTGGTCTTCGATGGTTCCGTGAGCACCAGACGTGGAAGACGTTGTAAAAGGCAGGATCCGCCCTGCGAATGTCGGCCTGCGTCAGACCAAGCGGAACGTACTTCGCGTAGACGCGTCCGAAAAATTGGTTCGGCTTTTCGGTTTTGTCCTTGCGTTCTGCGTAGCTCTCGACGGGGTGTGGGAACGTGAACCCCTTCGAGCGCGCGTTCTGCACGTAAGCGATGCGCGCGTCGATGTTGTTCTTCAGCCTCCGGAGTGTCTCCATGATCGCGCGTTTCGGACGTCGGTGGTCGAAGGTCAACGTGTCGAGCAGATCGGTCAGCGCGTCTGTATCGCTTGCGAGGCTCCGAGAGCTTTCCTGGCGTCTCCCGAGCTTGAGCGCGATCAGCGCCACTGTCTCGACATAGAGATCAATTGGTCGTGATTCCGCCGCGCACCTCAGTTCTGCCTTGACCTCTTCCCGAAGAGGAAGAGCGGTCTTCGCGCGTTTCGGAGGCGTCATAAAAAACCAGACGACCTCGTGCAGCGCGTGCCGGACCACTTCCAGATCCTGACGTGTAACTGGTGGGAGGGCCGCCAGCCGGTTCCGGCTCATCAACAGCTCATTGTACAGGATCAGCGCCTGCTCGGTCTGCTTCGCATCGGCAGACGGCTGTGTGGCGCTTGCCGGCATTCCCTGTTGCTTTCTGGAGGCCATAGAACGACCCGTTGCGATCCCCCGAGGGGCTGTAAGCGACCCGCGCCGCAACGCCTGTCAGTTTTACAAATGGCGGCAGAGAATTCGAGCCGGATTGAGCGACGCCAGCCCCGGACGCGGCAAAAATTGTTTTGAACCAAGCACGCCGTTGAAAACAGAGCCGTCTTTCCGGTGTGATGTGGCCGAAGAACGCGGGCGTGCGCTCGGTGAACGACAAGAGAGAAAACCATGGCTCGCAGGGGCGATCAAAGAGGCAAAAAGAGAGCAGTCGCCGGGCGGCGGACTCGCACCACGCCTCGGCGCATGCTCGCCGGAAGCGGCGCGCTTTCGCCGAGCTTCCTCGATGAGACAATCGCCGTGTGGCAGCCGCTCTCCGAACGTCCCCTCAATCGTGAGGACGCCCGCGAAATCATTCACAATGTGACAGGCTTCTTCTCGATTTTGCTGGAGTGGGATGCCGCGGAGAGGCGTGCTGCCAAAGTCGCCGAGGCCAGTCAGCCGTCAGCCGATCCGTCTCACGTAACGGCAAAGATCAAACCGCAGGCGGCACGATCACGTCGAGCGGGCGCGTCTCCGGAGCCCTGAATTCTCTTCCCATAGTGAACCGCGCTCCCTAAGATTCCAGTTCATTGCCCAGACTGCGGGAGCACGAACATGGCCAGCTTCAAAGGTATCTCAGCAGACACATTATCGATGCCACGAAAGGCCGTGTCGTACGCGCGGGTCTCATCGAAGGAGCAGGAGAAGGAGGGCTTCTCCATCCCGGCCCAGCAGAAGCTGCTGCACGCCTACGCCGATCAAAATCAATTGTTCATCGAGAAGGAATTCGTCGACGTCGAGACCGCCAAGCAATCGGGACGCGTCAATTTTTCCGAGATGGTGCGTTACCTGAAGTCGCATCCGCAGGTGCAATACCTCCTCGTTGAGAAGACTGATCGGCTTTATCGCAATCTCAAGGACTGGGTCATCCTCGATGAACTCGACCTCGAGATCCAGCTGGTCAAGGAGGGCGTGACGCTGTCGCGTGACTCCCGCTCGTCAGAAAAGTTCGTGCACGGCATCAAGGTTCTGATGGCCAAGAACTACGTCGACAACCTCTCCGAGGAAGCACGCAAGGGCATGCAGGAGAAGGCCGAGCAGGGCATATGGCCGACAGTTGCGCCGCTCGGCTATCTCAACGTTGTCGGCCCCGACGGCAAGAAGATCATCGTCCCCGATCCCAAGTCCGGACCGATCGTGGCGCACATGTTCGGCTGGTACGCTTCAGGGACACTGTCGCTCAAGCAGCTTGCGGAGAGGGCGCGGTCGGCCGGACTCGTCCATCGCAAGACGGGCGCCCCGATCCCGGTCAGCAAGGTCCACTCGATCTTACGCAACCGCATCTACACCGGGGACTTCGAATGGAAGGGTCAGTACTGCCGGGGCAAGCACCAGCCGCTCATCACCCATGAGTTGTTCGATCGCGTGCAGGGCGTCATGGACGGGCGCAACGCCCGCAAGATTCGCGGCGGACCTCGCGACTTCGCGTTCTCGGGCCTCATCACCTGTGGGCACTGTGGATGCGCGATGATTGGCGAGATCAAGAAGGGTAAGTACATCTACTACCATTGCACCGGCTTCAAGCAGAAGTGTCCCGAGCCGTACGTCCGTGAGGAGGTGCTGGAGCAGCGTTTCTCGGCAGCCCTGGGACGGCTGGCGTTCCGCGACGATCATCTTCAGTGGTTGACCAGGGGCCTTCGCGAGAGTCTCCAGGACGAGGCCAGGGAGCATGAAGCGGCCATCGCCCGCCTGAAGGACGCGTATGACCGGCTGCAAGTGCGAATCCATGCCGCTTACGTCGACAAGCTCGACGGCAAGATCGAGAAGGGCATGTTCGAGGCGCTCTCGGCGCAGTGGCGGGCCGAGCAGAGCCGCTGCATCGAAGAAATCTCGCTGCATCAGGCGGCCGACCAGTCCTATCTGGAGCTGGGGGCGCGGCTGCTCGACGTGGCGTCGAACTCGCAGCGGCTGTTCGAACGGCAGGAGCCATCCGAAAAGCGCCGGGTGCTGAATTTTGTACTCTCGAACTCGAAGTGGAAGAACGGGCAGCTGTCGGTCGCCTTCAGGCAACCGTTTGACCTGATTGCAAAAACTGCTGCGCTTGCGGCTCGCCGTGGGGCGTCCGGAGACGACTTGTCCACAGACTGTAAGGAGTGGCTCCCCGGGCCGGATTCGAACCAGCGACCAACCGGTTAACAGCCGGTTGCTCTACCGCTGAGCTACCGGGGAACACTGCGTCGGGCTCAGGATGGGGCGCGTATAACAAAAGCGTGGCCGGATTGCCAAGGGTTATTCGCCCCTCTCGCGCGAGATGTGGACGGCGAGCGTTCGGCGGTCCGCCAAACGGGCGGCCGGCAGCACCGCCAGGGGCGGACGGAACGGGAACCGCCGGCCGCGCAAGGCGAGGCCGGCCTGCGTCGCGAGGCCTTCCGGGCCGGGGGAGGGGCGGGAGAGAGGCCGGTGGGCGAGCGCAGCGGCCGGGGTGGAGCGGCACGGCCGCAGGAGCGAGAGCAAACGGCGAGCGGCAGGCACGGGCGAGGGGCGGCGAGCAGCAGATATCGGAGGCGCGCGGCCGGACGTGAATCGTCGTGGGCGAAACTCGCAACGCTCGGCCGGTGGGGGCGGACGACAGTCGCCGGACGCGGCCGTCGGCTGTGCCGACCGCGTGGAACGTGGCCGCCGGCGAGGTCGGGGAGGGGGAAACGCCTGGGGTTTCGGTGGCGCCCGAACGCTGCGCGCGGTCCGCACCCGCAATCCGGACGGCAGAATCACGGGCAGCACGGATGCCGGACGACGGAAGCAGCCCGGAAAGAGACGGAAAAAGGGGAATCCGAAGAGTGAGTGGAGGCCACGCCCGGAATTGAACCGGGGTATACGGTTTTGCAGACCGCTGCGTAACCACTCCGCCACGTGGCCTCTCGCCGGGCGGCGAGCCGTCCGGAGGATGCCTGTTTAGCGTCGCCGGAGCCGGATGCCAACCGCATTTGCATGCACGGGCCCGAAAACGAGGTACGCGCCTCAGAGACCGTTTGGAACTCGGACGGTGGTCGGCCTTCGCCCCGCAACCCACTCGAGTCGGGGCCTGCCCGAGTTGCGTACGCTCACGTGCCCAATTCGGGCGAACCCGTGTGTCTTCGTGCCGAACACGGGCAAGCCCGAGATCGGGGCCGTTCGGGCCGTCCCGACAAGCCGAGCCCGATGAAGCCGAGAGCGAAGAGGGGGAGCCCCGAGGGGGCCGTCCGAATCACGTACCGACGCTCGCCGGCCGGCGCTCGCCTGCGTCACTGCCCCGTCGCGCGATCCCCTCCCTGTCCGTCCGCCGTCCCGCCTGTCGCCTGCGTCGCTGCGTTGCACTGCAGCGTCGGCACCACCTTGACCCCGACCCGGCGTCGGGCTCACACTCCGCACAAATACCGATCCGGACAAACCGGCGGACCGGAGCCGAGCCGACCAGGCGCGAGCTCCGGATCTCGGACCGAGGGAGGAGACATGCCGGCCGTTTCGATGACGGTGAACGGGACACCCGTCACCGCCGATATCGACCCGCGCACGCTGCTGGTCCAGTTTTTGCGCGAACACCTGCGTCTCACCGGCACCCATGTCGGCTGCGACACCTCGCAGTGCGGCGCCTGCGTCGTCCATGTGAACGGCGAGGCGGTGAAATCCTGCGCCATGCTGGCCGTCCAGGCGGACGGCGCCGAGGTGCTCACCATCGAGGGCGTCGCGCAGGGCGACACGCTGCATCCGATGCAGGAGGCGTTCCGCGACAATCACGGCCTCCAGTGCGGCTTCTGCACGCCCGGCATGATCATGACCGCGCTCGACATGGTGCGCCGGCTCGGCCCGGTGCTCGACGATCACACGATCCGTGAGGAGCTGGAGGGCAATCTCTGCCGCTGCACCGGCTACCACAACATCGTGAAGTCGATCGCCGCCGGCGCCAGGGCGATGGCCGCGGACGACACGCCGCGCCGGGCCGCCGCCGAGTAGCGCGGGCGGCCCGAGAGCGGCGCACGAGAAGAGAGTGCGGAGGCCGCCGCAGAGCAGCCCCGCGGGAGGTTTTTTTCCGCCAGGAGGTGCTCGATGAGCGCGACCGGAATCGGCGCGTCGGTGCGGCGCAAGGAGGATTTTCGCTTCGTCACCGGCCGCGGGCAGTACACCGCCGACATCGCCCGGCCGGGCCAGGCGCATCTGTATTTCGTCCGCTCCACCCACGCGCACGCAAAGATCCTCCGCATCCATGCGGGCCACGCCTCGCGCATGCCGGGGGTGATCGCGGTCTTGACCGGCGAGGATTTCGCCGCCGGCAAGCTCGGCTCGCTGGTGTGTGGCTGGCTGATCCATTCCAAGGACGGCACGCCGATGAAGATGGCGCCGCATCCGGCGCTGCCGGTCGACCGGGTGCGGCATGTCGGCGAGCCGGTGGTGGCGGTGATCGCCGAGCGGGCCGATCAGGCGCGCGACGCCGCGGAAGCGATCTCGATCGATTACGAGGAGCTTCCCTCGGTGGTCGATCCGGCAAAGGCGCAAGCCCCCGACGCACCGCAGATCCACGAGGTGGCGCCGAACAACACGATCTATCAGTGGCAGCTCGGCGACCCCGCCGCGACCGAGGCCGCCTTCGCCCGCGCCGCCAGCGTGACGGCGATCGATCTCGTCAACAACCGCCTGATCCCGAACGCGATGGAGACGCGTGCCGCGGTCGCCGAGTACGAGCCGGGCACCGAGCAGTTCACGCTGTGGAACACCTCGCAGAACCCGCACGTCGCCCGCCTCGTGCTGTCGGCCTTCGTCGGCATCGCGCCGGAGCACAGGCTGCGGGTGATCGCGCCCGACGTCGGCGGCGGGTTCGGCTCGAAGATCTTCATCTATCCCGAGGAGCTGGTCGCGCTGTGGGCCGCCAAGACGGTACGCCGCCCGGTAAAATGGACGTCGGAGCGCTCGGAAGCCTTCGTCGCCGATGCGCACGGACGTGATCACGTCACCCGCGCCGAGCTGGCGTTCGACGCGGAGGGAAAAATCCTCGGGCTGAAGGTGAAGACGATTGCCAATCTCGGCGCCTTCATGTCGACCTTCTCGTCCTCGGTGCCGACCTATCTCTACGCGACGCTTCTGTCCGGCCAGTACGACATTCCGGCGATCTTCTGCGAGGTCGACGCCGTGTATACCAACACGGTGCCGGTCGACGCCTATCGCGGCGCCGGGCGGCCGGAGGCGACGTTCGTCGTCGAGCGCTTGATGGAGGTTTCCGCGCGACGCTTGGGAGTCGATCCGGCCGAGCTGCGGCGAAAAAACTTCGTGAAAAACTTTCCGCACCAGACGCCGGTGATCATGAACTACGACGCCGGCGATTACGCCGCCTCGCTCGACAAGGCCTTGGCGCTCGCCGATTACGCCGGCTTTCCGCAACGCAAGCGTGAGGCGGCGGGGCGCGGCAAACTGCGCGGCATCGGGCTGTCGGCCTATATCGAGGCGTGCGGCATCGCACCGAGCCAGGCGGTCGGCTCGCTCGGGGCGGGCGTGGGTCTTTGGGAATCCGCAGAAGTGCGGGTCAATCCGACCGGCACGGTGGAGGTCTTGACCGGCAGCCACAGCCACGGCCAGGGCCACGAGACGACCTTCGCCCAGCTCGTCTCGCACCGGCTCGGCATTCCGATCGACAACATCGCGGTGGTGCACGGCGACACCGACAAGGTGCAGTTCGGCATGGGCACCTACGGCTCGCGCTCCGGCGCGGTCGGCATGTCGGCGATCTCGAAAGCGCTCGACAAGGTGGAGACCAAGGCGAAGAAGGTGGCGGCGCATCTCATGGAGGCGTCGGAGGCCGACATCGTGTTCGAGGACGGCAAGTTCACCGTCGCCGGCACCGACAAGGCGGTGACGTTCGGCGAGGTGGCGCTGAACGCGTATATCGCCCACAAGTTCTCCGGCGCCGAGCTGGAGCCGGGGCTGAAGGAGGGCGCCTTCTACGATCCGGTGAACTTCACCTTTCCGGCCGGCTGTCACGTCTGCGAGGTGGAGATCGATCCCGAGACCGGCCGCACCGACGTGGTGAACTTCACCGCGGTCGACGACTTCGGCAACGTGATCAACCCGATGATCGTCGAGGGGCAGGTTCATGGCGGGATCGTCCAGGGGATCGGCCAGGCGCTCATGGAGGCCTGCGTCTACGACGAGAGTGGCCAGCTCGTCACCGGCTCGTACAACGACTACCGCATGCCGCGCGCCGGCGATTTCCCGCCTCTCGTGGTCGACACCACCGTGACGCCGTGCCCGAGCAACCCGCTCGGAATCAAAGGCTGCGGCGAGGCGGGCGCGATCGCGGCGCCGGCCGCGGTGATGAACGCCGTCACCGACGCGCTCGGCACCGAGGACATCGCCATGCCGGCGACCCCGCTGGCGGTGTGGACCGTGCTGCAGCGGCAGGCGCACCGCGAGGCGGCGGAGTGAGCAGGCTCGCCTGCACCCGATCAGGACGTCGAGACTGGCACATTCGTGATGCTCGAGCGCCGGTGATGTCGCCGAGCGTTGCCAAAAAATCTCCCTCTCCCCGCGTGCGGGGAGGGGTGATACCAGCGGCGAGAGACTATGACCTCGTCCTGAGGGGCCGCGAAGCGGCCGTCTCGAAGGATGAGGCCCGCGCAGTGCCCTCGTCCTTCGAGACGCGGGCGTTCCGCCCGCCCTCAGGACGAGGTCGAACTCTGTCGCCGTGGGTATGAGATCGCGGAGGAGGCAGGAGGCCGGAAAAATGTACGACTTCACCTATCACAAGGCGGCGAGCCTCGACGACGCGGCGAAGCTGTTGGCGTCCGCCGTCGATGCGAAACCGATCGCCGGCGGCCAGAGCCTGTTGCCGATGATGAAGTTCCGGCTCGCCTCGCCGTCCGATCTGGTCGATCTCGGCACCATCGCCGGCCTCGACCGCATCGAGGCGGAGGGCGGCACGCTGACGCTCGGCGCGATGTGCCGGCACGGCGCGGTGTGCACCTCCGAGGTGGTGCAAAAGACGCTGCCGGCGCTCGCCCATCTCGCCGGGCTGATCGGCGACCCGGCGGTGCGCCATCGCGGCACGCTCGGCGGCTCGCTCGCCAACAACGACCCGACCGCCGACTATCCGGCGGCCGCGGTCTCGCTCGGCGCCACCATCGTCACCAGCAAACGCGAGATTGCTGCCGAAGACTTCTTCACCGGCCTGTTCGAGACGGCGCTCGAGCCGGACGAGATCGTGGTCGCCGCGCGCTTCCCGGTGCCCGAAAAGGCGGCCTACGAAAAATTCCGCAACCCGGCGTCGCGCTACGCGATGGTCGGCGTGTTCGTGGCGAAATTTCCCGACGTCGTGCGCGTGGCGGTGACCGGGGCCGGAGCGTCGGGCGTCTTTCGCGTGCCGTCCTTCGAGGAGGCGCTGTCGAAAGATTTTTCGGCCGACGCGCTGAAGGGGCTTTCGATATCCACCGACGGCCTCGCCGGCGACATCCACGCCAGCGCCGAGTATCGTGCGCATCTGGTCGGCGTGATGGCGCGCCGGGCGGTGGCGGCGGCGAACGGGTGAGTGATCTCGTTTCGGGATGATCGGTTCGGCTGTCGATCTCGGCACGGCTCTTCACCTCTCCCCGCTTGCGGGGAGAGGTCGGACCGCGAAGCGGTTCGGCCAAGGGGGAGTTCGAGCAAAATTCCGGCGCGACTGCGCCTTGGCCCGGCGGGCTGCGCTCGCCGACCCTCTCCCCACGGGAGAGAGTGAGAACAAAGGTACTGGGCCGGACCCGTATGATCCCGCTTCCCGCCTCGATCGACGACACGCTCGGCCTGCTCGAGAAGGCAAGCTATCTCGCCGACCGCTCGCTCGCGACCGTGCTGTTTCTGTCGCTGCGGATGGGTCGGCCGATTTTCCTCGAGGGCGAGGCCGGCGTCGGCAAGACCGAGATCGCAAAAGTCCTTTCGGCGACGCTCGGGCGCAGGCTGATCAGGCTGCAATGCTACGAGGGGCTCGACGTCGCGAGCGCGGTCTACGAGTGGAATTACGCCGCGCAGATGATCGCGATCCGGCTCGCCGAGGCCGAGGGCGGCGTCGATCGCACGCGGCTCGCGCACGACGTCTTCTCCGAGCGCTTTCTGATCACCCGGCCGCTCCTGCAGGCGCTCGCGCCCGACACGGCCGGCCCGCCGGTTCTGCTGATCGACGAGCTCGACCGCGCCGACGAGGCGTTCGAGGCGTTTTTGCTCGAAGTGTTGGCCGACTTTCAGGTGACCATCCCGGAGATGGGCACGGTGAAGGCGGTGGCGCCGCCGGTCGTCGTGATCACGTCGAACCGTACCCGCGAAATCCACGACGCGCTCAAGCGCCGCTGCCTCTATCACTGGGTCGATTATCCCGACGTCGCGCGCGAGATTTCGATCGTGCGCACCAAGGTGCCGGGCATCGCGGAGGTGTTGTCGGCCGAGATCGTGCGGTTCGTGCAGATGCTGCGCAAGGAGGATTTGTTCAAGGCGCCGGGCGTCGCGGAAACGCTCGATTGGGCGACCGCGCTGACAGAACTCGACGCCGTCGCGCTCGATCCCGCCACCGTCTCCGACACGCTCGGCGTGCTCCTCAAGTATCAGGACGACATCGCCCGTTTGCAGGGCTCGCGCGCCGGCGCGCTGATCGAGCAGGTGCGGGCCGATCTGAAGGCGGCGGAGTAGGGGACGTGCCGATGCCGTCGGACGATGGCGCGTCGCCGTCGCGTCCCGATCAGACCGGCCGTCTCGCCGAAAACATCGTGCACTTCGCCCGCGCGCTCCGGCGTGCCGGGCTGCCGGTCGGGCCGGGCGCGGTGCTCGACGCGGTCGAGGCGCTGCGGGTGGCGGGAATGAGTTCACGCGAGGATTTTTATTGGACGCTGCACGCGGTGCTGGTGACGCGGCACGAGCATTCGCTCGTCTTTCGGCAGGCGTTCGAGATCTTCTTCCGCCGCCGCGGTTATCTCGAGCAGTTCCTGAGCTTGATGATGCCGCAGGCGCCGGGTGCGCCCGGTGCGCAAAAACCGGCATCCGCCCGCGTGCACGACGCGCTGTTCGGCGACCTGAAGGAGCGGCTGAAGCGCGAGGCGCGCGAGATCGAGGTTTTGGCAAAGCTCACCGCGACCGACGCCGAGCTTCTTCAGAAGAAGGATTTCGCCCAGATGAGCGCGGACGAAATTCTGGCCGCCAAGGCCGCGATCCGCCGCATGGTGCTGGTGCTCGACGAGACGAAGACGCGCCGGCTGGTGCCGGCCGCGCGTGGCCGCACCATCGACATGCGCGGCACGCTGCGCGCGAGCCTGCGCACCGGCGGCGCGTTGATCGACCTGAAGGCGCTGGCGCCGGCGACCCGCACGCCGCCGCTGGTGGCGCTTCTCGACATCTCCGGCTCGATGGGCGAGTACACGCGCCTCTTTCTGCACTTCCTCCATGCCGTCGCCGCGACGCGCACGCGGGTGAGCTCGTTCCTGTTCGGAACACGGCTCTCCAACGTCACGCGCGCGTTGCGCACCAAGGACCCGGACGAGGCGCTCGCCGCCTGCTCGGCCGCGGTGCCGGATTTTTCCGGCGGCACCCGCATCGCCCCCTCGCTCGCCGCCTTCAACAAGGTGTGGGCGCGCCGCGTGCTGGGGCAGGGGGCGGTGGTGCTGCTGATCACCGACGGGCTCGAGCGCGAGGCCGACGACCGCCTCGCCTTCGAGATCGATCGGCTGCACCGCTCGTGCCGCCGGCTGGTCTGGCTCAACCCGCTGTTGCGCTTCTCGGAGTTTCAGCCGAAAGCGCACGGCATCCGTACCATGCTGCCGCATGTTGACGAATTCCGTCCGATCCACGATCTCAGCAGCATGGCGGACCTGGTGACGGCGCTGTCGGCGCCGCTGCCGGCAGGTCGCACGCGGCGACCTGGCCGGGCCGCCTGAGACGGGAGAGACGGCATGCTCGCGCGCGACGAGGACATTCTCGAGGCTGCCCAGAGCTGGCGCAGCGCCGGCAAGGGGGTGGCGCTGGCCACCGTGGTCGAGACCTGGGGCTCGGCGCCGCGGCCGGTCGGCTCCAATCTGGTGATCGACGACGCCGGAAATTTTTTGGGCTCGGTCTCGGGAGGCTGTGTGGAGGGCGCGGTGGTCGCCGAGGCGCTCGACGTGATCGAGAGCGGCGCCCCGAAAATGCTGGAGTTCGGCGTCGCCGACGAGGCGGCCTGGAAGGTGGGGCTTTCGTGCGGCGGCACCATTCGCGTCTTTGTCGAGAAGGTGGAGTAGCCGGCGGTCTTCGTGTCGCCGGGAGTGCCTGTCCTCCGCTTTCGCGGGGATGAGCGGAGCGAAAGGCCGTTCCTCGACCGACGTCCGCCGGTCGGCCGCGCCAGAGTGCACCATGGCCGATTGCAAACCCTCCGGAATGACTGCTTTGATTTTCCCCCGGTGGCCGTGACCGGCGGACCGTGCCATGCAGGACGGGCGCGAGGCGGCGGGAGAAGCATCCGTGAAGCTCGAAATTCTGAAGGCTTTGAATGCGGAGCGCGTGGCGCGTCGCGCCGCGGTGGTGGTGACCGACGTCGCGACCGGCGCCCAGCGCTTCGTCGCGGCCAAAAACGTCGCCGCCGATCCGCTGGCCGAGCTGCTCATGCAGCATCTGCGCACCGGCAAGAGCGCCATGGCGGAGACGGCGGAGGGCAAGGTCTTCCTCACCGTCCACGTGCCGCCGCCGCGCCTCGTGGCGGTCGGTGCGGTGCACATCAGCCAGGCACTCGCGCCGATCGCGCAGCTGCTCGGCTACGACGTGACGATCGTCGATCCACGCACCGCCTTCGCCACCCCCGAGCGTTTTCCGGACGTGCCGGTGATCGCCGAGTGGCCGGACGTCGCGTTGCCCCCCTTGAACGTCGATCGCTACACCGCCTTCGTCGCGCTGACCCACGATCCAAAAATCGACGATCCGGCGCTTTTGCACGCGCTCGCCCGCGATTGTTTTTACGTCGGCGCGCTCGGCTCGCGGAAGACGCACGCCAGGCGGGTGGAGCGGCTGGCCGCGCAGGGGCTCGACGAGGCGACGATCGCCCGCATCCACGCGCCGATCGGGCTCGCCATCGGGGCGGTGTCGCCGCCCGAGATCGCCGTCTCGATCATGGCCGAGATCACCGCCCGGCTGCGACAGGCGGGCGAAAGGCAAGCGAGCGAAAAGCAGGCCGGCGGTGCGTCCCCGAAAGGCGCGGCGCCCGCCGTCGCGCGGGCCGTGCCGTGAAGTTCGGGCCGGTGCCGCTCGCCGAGGCCGAAGGCGGGCTTCTGGTGCACGCCGTCAGGCACGACGGCATCGTCCTGAAGAAGGGCACGCCGATCGGCGCGCGCGAGATCGCCGCACTGCTACTCGCCGGCATCACCACGGTGACGGTTGCCCGCCCCGAGCCGGGCGACGTCGCCGAGGATTCCGCGGCCGCGGCACTCGCTGCGGCGGTCGCGGGCGACGGCATCCGCATCGATCCCGCCTTCACCGGCCGCGCCAATCTTTTCGCCGAGACCGCCGGCGTGCTGGTGGTCGACCGCCAAGGCGTCGATCGGCTCAACGCGGTCGATCCCGACCTCACCTTCGCGACCCTGCCGGCGTTCGCCCCGGTGAGCGTGGGCGCCATGCTGGCGACCGCAAAGATCATTCCGTTCGCGGTGAAGGGCACCTCGCTCGACGCCGCCGTGGCGATCGCCAAGACCCACGCGCCGCTGGTGCGGGTCGCGCCTTACACGGTGAAAACCGCGGCGGTGATCTCGACGATCCTGCCCGGGTTTTCCGAGAAGGTGATCGACAAGACGCTTCGCGTCACCGCCGAGCGGCTCGCGCCGGCCGGCGCAACAATCGTCGCCGAGCGGCGGGTGCCGCACGAGGCGGGCGCGGTGGCGGCGGCGATCTCGGCCGTGCTCGCCGAGGGTGTCGACCTCGTGGTGGTGTTCGGCGCCTCGGCGATCGCCGACCGGCGCGACGTGATCCCTTCGGCGGTCGAGGCGATCGGCGGACGAATCGAGCATTTCGGCATGCCGGTCGATCCCGGTAATCTCCTGCTGGTCGCCGACGTGCAGGGCCGGCCGGTGCTCGGCGCGCCGGGCTGCGCTCGCAGCCCCAAGGAGAACGGCTTCGACTGGGTGCTGTCGCGCCTCCTGTGCGGGCTGCCGGTGACCGGCCGCGACATCGCCGGCATGGGGGTGGGAGGCTTGCTGATGGAGATCGTCACCCGCCCGCAGCCGCGCAGCGAACCCGTCGAGGCGAAAGCCGGCCGGAAAATCGCCGCGGTGGTGCTCGCCGCCGGCCGCTCGACCCGCATGGGCGGGCCGAACAAGCTGTTGGCCGAGATCGGCGGGCGGCCGATGGTGCGGATCGCGGTGGAGACCGCGCTGCGCTCTAAGGCCGCGCCGGTGGTGGTCGTCACCGGCCACCAGGAGCGCGAGGTGCGCGCGGCGCTCGCCGGCCTGCCGGTCGCGTTCGCCCACAATCCCGATTTCGCCGAGGGCTTGTCGACCTCGGTGAAGGCCGGCATCGCCGCGGTGCCGGCAGATGTCGACGGCGCGATCGTCTCCCTCGGCGACATGCCGCAGATCGATCCCGGCCTGATCGACCGCTTGCTCGCGGCCTTCGATCCGGAGAAGGGGGCGCTGATCGTCATCCCGACGGTTGCCGGCAAGCGCGGCAACCCGGTGGTGTGGGCGCGCCGCTTCTTCGCCGATCTCGCCGGCCTCACCGGCGACGTCGGCGCCCGCAATCTGGTCGCCGCCTATCAGGAGGCGGTGGCGGAGGTGCCGGTCGACGGCGCCGCCGTCTTCACCGATGTCGACACGCCCGACGCGCTCGAAGCGGTGCGGGCGGGGGCGGGCGGCCCGGCGGAGAGCCGCTGACCGGTCCATGCCGGTGTTTTGCTCCGGCACGCGCTTTCACGCCTTTTCACACTCCGGTGAACGCGGTGGCGGCGCATCCGACCCGACGGAAGCGGCATCAATGGGTTGCGCTCGCCGTGCCCGGCCGTCGGTCGCGGCACGACGGGCGAGTGGTATCGCGCGCAAGCGATGATTGTGTCTAAATAACGATGCAACTGTCGGACACGAAAAGAGATCACGCCCGGGAGACGCGCGATGCCGGAGACACTGCACATCTTCATCAGCTACGCCGAGGAGGACAGCGAGCTCGCGTCCTCGTTCCGGGACGCGCTGGGGGAAGCCTTCGGGCCGGGTCTGCTGCGGGTGAGTTTCGCGCCGGAGTTCGCCCTCGGCACGCCGTGGCGCAAGGCGATCGAGGACGAGCTGAACGACGCCGACATCCTGCTGGCGCTCTCGACCGGCCAGCAGAAGGACAGCCACTCCTACACCGGCTTCGAGGTCGGGTTCTTCCGCAAGTCGGTCCTGGCACGCCCACGGATGGAGCAGTTCGAGAGCGATCGGCTGATCGTCTCGGTGTCGCTGCTGGGCCCGGCGCCGCTCACCCTCGCCGACGTGCAGGGCGTCGTGATCCTGCCCTCGGCGGCGCGCGGGGTGACGCTCGCCAGCAGCGACGGGTTCGTCGCCGCCATGGAGGAGGGGACCGACCCGCTGAAGAGCCTGTTCGAGCAACTTCGTGATCTTCTGGTCCAGAAGCCGAAATCGGGCGACCGGCTCCAGCAGAGCGACATCCGTATCCTCGAGCGGCGCACCGGCGAGGCCACCAGGAGGCTCTACGAGAAGATCTTCGCGATTCTCACCAACCGCACCTCCTACACGACCTACCCGGAACGCAAGATCGTGGTGCGGGTGCCGCGCGCAGACACCGAGGCGGGCGCAGACCGCTGGTCCGAGGCGAAGATCGAGCTCGCCGGCGATTTCGTCAATGCGTTCGGGATCACGCTGCAGCCGGGAACGCCGCATCCCTGGCCGCAGTTCGTCGCCAGCATGCCGAACGACGAGACCCGGCTGATCTGGACCGAGAACGTCAAGGCCTTGGTGTCGGAGGCGGTCGGCGGCATCGCCGAGAACCGTCAGACCGTCACGTCGCGCGAGCAGGACTGCGCCTTCCGCATGTTCGTCTCGCGCCGGGCCCGCTATCTCGACGACACCGACGAGGTCCACATCTACGTGATCGAGATGAAGCAGCACGACTTCGTCGATCCGACGACCACCATGCTGCTGAACGCCCTCTCGATCGGTCTCCACTATCGCCACATGTTCCTCGAGCCGACCAGCCCCTACTCGCCCCAGAACCTCGTTTTCGCCCGGCCGGAGGATTTGAAGGACAGCCTGCAGACGATGCGCAAGCAGCTCGATCTGCTGCTGTGGCGCAGCAAGGCCGCCGGCTTGCGCGATTCCGCGAACATCGCGCTGATCTTCGGAGACAAGCTGGATTTCGACACGTTCGTGCAGCGGAACCGGACATGGCAGGAGGTGAGCGAGAAGCTGACCGTCGCGGTGAACGACGTGATGGCCGCCGACGGCAGGAGGTTCGCGCAGCGCCACCGCGGGTTCATCGACGTGCTGGAGGAATTTTGCGAGAGCACGCGGGAGATGAACCGCGACTTCACGGTGCAGGTGTTCGCCGCGCTCCAAAAGATCGTCGGGTCCGATCTCGGGCGGGTCGCCTCGCCCGCCATTCATCCGCCCCAGGCGGGCGACGAGATGCGGGTTTTTGCCGCCGGCGGCAACGGGAGCGGTCCGCCGCTCGCACCGGGAGCGGTCGTGATGCCGCGGCAGGTGCCGTCGTCCGAGCGGCGGTGACCGCAGCGCACCGGCCTCGCAGGCCGTCCCGTCGCCGCCGCCGGTGCACCTCGCCGCAGGCTCTCGCTCAGCTGATGTCGACGTGCTTGGTCTCGGGCAGGAAGATCAGGGCGACGACGAAGCTCGTGGCGGCGATCGCGACCGGGTACCACAGGCCCGAATAGATGTCGCCGGTCGCCGCCACGATCGCGAAGGCGGTGGCCGGCAGAAAGCCGCCGAACCAGCCATTGCCGATGTGATAGGGCAGCGACATGCTCGAATAGCGGATGCGGGTCGGAAACAGCTCGACCAGCCACGCGGCGATCGGCCCGTACACCAGCGTCACATAGACGACCAGCATCACCAGCAGGAACGTCGTCATCGGAAAGTTCATCTCGGCCGGGTCGGCGCGGTCGGGATAGCCGTGCGCGCGGATCGCGGCGCCGAGCGCCGCCTCGAACGCCGCCGCCTTCTCGGCGAACTCGTCCTCCTTCAGCGCAGTGCCGTCGAAGGCGGGGATCGTGGTGTCGCCGACCTTCACCACCGCGATCGCACCGGCCGGTGCCGCGACGTTGCGATAGCTCACCGCGCGGCCGACCAGCGCCGATTTGGCGATGTCGCACGACGTGCGGAATTGCGACAGCCCGACCGGGTTGAACTGGAAGGAGCACTCGGCCGGGTCGGCCACCACCGACACCGGGGAGGCGGCGAGCGCCCGCTCGAGCGCCGGATTGGCGGCGTGGGTGAGCGCCTGGAAGATCGGGAAATAGGTGGTCACCGCGAGCGCGAAGCCGGCCAGCATGATCGGCTTGCGGCCGATCTTGTCGGACAGCCAGCCGAACAGGATGAAGCCCGGCGTGCCGATCAGCAGCGCGACGGCGATCAGGATGTTGGCGGTGGCGTGCTCGACCTTGAGCATCTGGGTGAGGAAGTAGAGCGCGTAGAACTGCCCGCCGTACCAGATCACGGCCTCGCCGGCGGTGGCGCCGAGCAGCGCCAGCAGCACCACCTTGCCGTTCCGCCAGTTGGTGAACGAATCCTTGATCGGGGCCTTGGAGCCCTTGCCCTGGTCCTTCATCGCGCGAAAGACGGGTGACTCCTCGAGCTGCAGCCGGATCCACACCGACACCGCGAGCAGCACGATCGACAGGAGGAACGGCAGCCGCCAGCCCCACGCGGCGAAATTCTCCTCGCCCATCGCCGTGCGCAGCCCGAGAATCACCAGGAGCGCCATGAACAGGCCGCCGGTCGCGGTGGTCTGGATCCACGAGGTGTAATAGCCGCGCCGGCCGGGCGGGGCGTGCTCGGCGACATAGATCGCCGCCCCGCCGTACTCGCCGCCGAGCGCCAGGCCCTGCACCAGCCGCAGCGCCACCAGCATCACCGGCGCGGCGATGCCGATCGTCGCATAGGAGGGCAGGAGGCCGATCAGGAAGGTGCCGAAGCCCATCAGCGCCATGGTGACCAGGAAGGTGTATTTGCGACCCACCATGTCGCCGATCCGGCCGAACACCAGCGCGCCGAACGGACGCACCGCAAAGCCCGCCGCGAAGGCGAGCAGGGTGAAGATGAACGCAGCGGTCGGATTGACGTTGGAGAAGAACTTGTCGGCGAGGATCACGCCGAGCGCGCCGTAGATGTAGAAGTCGTACCACTCGAACACGGTGCCGAGCGAGGCGGCGAACACGACCCTCCGCTCGTCGCGGGTCATGCCGCCCGTCCGGCGTCGTCCGACGGCGGTGATCGTCATGGCGTTCCCTCGTGATCCTCGGGCGCTTCTCGCGAGAGCCTCGGCCCGTTCGGCGGGGCCGGGCGGGGGATCGCCGCCAGTGTGATCGAAGCGGGGCGCGCTGTCATGTCGTCGGAGGTCGTAGATCGAACGGCGATGTCTCGTGTGTCCCCGGCACGGCCGCGGGTCGGCCGTGGGCCGGCAATGGGCCGGCAGTGGACGGACAAGGGTCCGGCACGGGCGTGCCACCGGCCGCCGAGGGGCTGTCGGCGGGGGGCGACGCGCCCCATATGTGGGCCGGGCCGGCGCCGTCCGGCCGCTCACCCGGTCGTCCGGCCTCCCGCCCGGGATCGTGCCGGGAGGGCGTCACGATCGCCTGCCGCAATGCCGTTCCGGCCGCCGCGCGGCCGTCACAGAGGATTCGAACGTACCCCATGGCCGCACTGACGCTCTACCACGCCGCGCCGTCGCGCTCCTCGATCGTTCGCTGGATGCTCGAGGAGATCGGCGAGCCCTACGACCTGAAGCTTCTCGACCTCAAGGCCGGCACCCACCGCGAGCCCGCCTATCTCGCGATCAACCCGATGGGCAAGGTGCCGACCCTGGTGCACGAGGGCGTGGCGATCACCGAGACGGCGGCGATCTGCACCTATCTCGCCGATGCCTTCCCGCAGGCGAAGCTGTCGATCCCGATCGGTGATCCGCGCCGCGGGCCGTATCTCAAATGGCTCTTTTTCGCCCCGACCTGCATCGAGCCGGCGATCCTCGACCGCGCGTTTCCGCGCACCCAGGAGCCGCCGCGCGGCACCCTCGGCTATGGCGACTACGACACCGTGATCGAGGTTTTGGAGCAGGGCGTCGGCACCGCGAGCCCGTATCTGTTCGGCGAGCAGTTCACCGCCGCCGACATCGTGATCGGCTCGCAGTTGCGCTGGGGCATGATGTTCGGGCTGATCCCGCAGCGCCCGGCCTTCCTGCCCTATGTCGAGCGGCTCAACGCCCGCGAGGCGCTGCAGCGGGCGACCGAGCAGGACGCGGCGCTCGCCGCCGCCGCGGCGGGCCAGCCGGCGGCCGCCTCCTGACCCGACGCCTTCCCGATCCGACGCCTCGAACCCCCGCGAGGACGACATGGACGCCCTGACGCCTCCGCCCGAGCCGGCCGTGCCGGTCGTCGACGCCCGTGACGGCGGGCCGGTCGCCCTCGCGGCGCGCGAGGCGGCGCGCCTGCGGGCGTTGCGCGACGCCTGCATCGCCGCCTTCCCGGCCGGGGTCGGGCTGCTGGTCCCGGCCGGCGACGCGCTGACGCGGCGCTGGCTGGTGCGGTCCGGCTCGCCCTATGTCGGCGAGGTGGCGGCGATCGCCGCCGGCCTCGGCGTCGCCGGGGCGTGGCTGCTCAACGGCTCCTATCAGTGGGCCTGCACGGCGCTGGCCCGCGAGGAGGAAGGCGTGCCGTGGCTCGCCCGCACGCTCGACTGGCCCTATCCGGGGCTCGGCCGCCACCTCGTCGTGGCGCGGCTCGCCGGCGCGGCCGGCGACTTCTTCACCGCCACCTGGCCGGGCTTCGTCGGCGTGCTGTCGGCGATGGCGCCGGGGCGGTTCGCCGCTTGCATCAACCAGGCGCCGCTCAAGCGGGCGACGAAGCTGCCGTGGCTGCGGCCGATCGACCTCGCGGCCAACGTGCTGCACGGCTGGTCGGTGCGGGCGCTGCCGCCCGACCATTTGCTGCGGCACGTGTTCGAGACGGCGGCGGATTTTTCGCAGGCGAAGGTTTTGCTCGAGACGACGCCGGTCGCCCGGCCGGTGATCTTCACGCTGGTCGGCTGCCGTCCGGGCGAATGCTGCGTGATCGAGCGGACCGAGGAGGCGGCTGCGGTCCGCACCACCCACACCGTGGTCGCCAACGACTGGATGCCGGCGCGGCCCGACTGGGAGGCGCGCATGGCCGCCGTCGACCTGCTGCACGAGTCGTCCGATCGGGCGGCGGCGGCCAACCGCGCGCGCGAGGACCAGCTCGCCGGCTTCTCCGGCGCGGTGTCGCACAGCTTCGACTGGGTGCGGCCGCCGGTGCTCAATCCCTACACCCGGCTCGCACTGGCGATGTCGCCGGCCGAAGGGCGGCTGGCGGTGGTGGGTTACGAGCGCGACCCGGGCGTCGAGCTGCCGCGCCCGGTCACCGCACGCTGTGAGATCGTCGCACGGGAACCGGCCTGAACGGGCGGCCGCGTGCCGCGGCGATCACCGGCGCGATCCTCGGGGCACTCATCGGGACGCCCGCTGGGACACTCACTGGGGTGCTCGTTGGGACGATCGTCGGGGCGACGGGCGGCCGCCGGCGGCGCTCGAACGGCGGGGTGAGGGCGGACGCGATCTCGTCCATCCGCTCGAACACCAAGTCCGGCCCGCAGGCGCGCATCACCGCGGCGTCGGTGTAGCCCCAGGTCACCGCGCCGAACGCCATGCCGACCGCGCGTGCCGCCTCGGCGTCGCGCACCTCGTCGCCGATCGCGATCGCCTCGTGCGGGCGCACCCCGAAGCGGCGCAGCACCGCGCGGAATTTCCGCGCCTTGCCGAACATCCCGGCCGAGCAGGCGAAGTGCCGCACCAGCGCGGCTTTCTCTGGCCCCAGCATGGCGCGCACGTTCGCCTCGGTGTCGGAGGAGACGACGGTGAGCACCGGCCCGCGCGCGGCGACCGCCGCGAGCATCTTTCCGGCATCCGGAAACAAAGGGATGGTGGCGATCGCCTCGGTCTTCAGCGCCCGCATGTGACGCGCGATCATCGGCACCTTCCAGCGCGCCACGCCGAGCATCGCCAACAGCTCGCGCGGCCCGCAGCGGCGCATCGCCGCCACCTCGTCGGGCGCCACCCGGCGGATGCCGAAGCGGTCCGCCACGTCGTTGAACACCGCGGAAAACCACGGAAAACTATCGGCGAGCGTGCCGTCCACATCGAACACGACGAGCCTGTAGGTCACACCGTCACCCGACCCTCGTTCACCCGACCTTCTTTCACCGGTCCGTCCTCGAACGGCCTTTCGACATGGTCGCTCGACATGGCCGCCCGACATGGCCGCTCTGCGACCGGGACCTCTTCCGATCCTATCGGTTTTTTACCACGAACCGATGACACCGGTTCCGACACGAGAAGGCCCCGATCCTCTCCTAATCGAGCCGGTCCGTCCGTCGGAGGCTCTTTTCGGTCACCGAAACGAGCCTCGCCGGGCGCGAAGAGAGGCCGGGCGCGGGGGCGCGAGCGAGGGATCGCATGGTCAGTAAGACGGGCCACCAGCAGGCCGCCGGGTTCGGCGGCTTCGGCAACGCGCACGAGGCGCACGAGGACATCACCGCCGGCGCGGTCAAGCGCATCATCGCCGAGCAGCTCGACGTGCTGATGCGCCAGCAGGGCATCGACCGCTCGGAGCTGGCCCGCCGCCTGCGCACCAGCCGCACCGAGCTCGACCGGCTGCTCGATCCCGACAGCGAGGCGGTGACGCTCGGCACGCTGGCGCGCGCCGCCCGCACGGTCGGTCGCAAGCTGCGCGTCGAGCTGGTGTGATCGCGGCGTTTTCTCGGCTGGCCGCGGCGGACTTTCATGCCGGCTCCGGGGCGGGCTCCGGAGCGAGCACATCCGCCGGCGGCTGCCAGTCGTAGATCCAGTCGTAGCGGGCGAGCATCAGCTCGCCGCCGAGCCCGACCCGCATCACCAGGTCGCGGGCGAGCGCCATCGGCCCGCCGAGATGGTAGAACCGGTCGTTGCGCCTGGCGGCCCGCTGGACGTCGTGGTCGCGTGGGCGGCGCGCCCGCTCGTAGGCGCGCAGCGCCGCGGCCGGCGCCTCCGGCCGCTTGGCGAGAGCATCCGCCAGCACGATCGCGTCCTCGATCGCCATCGCCGCGCCCTGCGCGAGAAACGGCAGCATCGGGTGGGCGGCGTCGCCGAGCAGGGTCACCGGGCCGCGGCCCCACTTCTTCAGCGGCGGGCGGTCGTACAGCGTCCAGCGCAGCCAGCGCTCGGGCCGGGCGATCAGCGCGCGCGCGCCGAGCGGCCAGCGGTTTTCCGGGAAATGCTGCAACACCTCGCCGCTCGAGGCGGGGCTCGACCAGCCGGGAGCCTCGGTGTCGTCGGTGGCGATCGCCACGATGTTCACCAGCTCGCCGCCGCGCACCGGGTAGTGCACGAGATGGGCGCCGCGCCCGATCCACAGATTCACCGACGGGGTGCGCAGCTCGGGCGCGAGCACCTGCACCGGCAGCAGCGTGCGCCATGCCGCCCGTCCCGCCGGCCGCGGCGGTCTTGCGTCGCCGAGCTTTTCGCGCACCTGCGAGCGCAGGCCGTCGGCGCCGATCAGCGCGATGCCGCCGACGTCGGACGCCCCGGTCGGGCCGGAGAACGCCACCGTCACGCCGTTCGGATGGATCGCGAACTCGTCGACCCGGGCGCCGAGCTTGATCTCGATGTCGCCGCACTCCCGCACTTTTGCGAGGAGCGCCGCTTGGAGATCGCCGCGATGGACCGTCCAATAGGGGGCGCCGTAATAGCGCTCGGACCGGCCGATCGGCAGCGTCACGATATCGCGACCGCTCGACGCCTTGCGCACCCGCACGACATCGGGCACGCACACCACCGGTGCGAGCGTTTCGGCGAGGCCGAGCCGGATCAGCACGCGCGAGGCGTTGGGCGACAGCTGGATGCCGGCGCCGGTCTCCTCGAGCCGGGAGGCCTGCTCCAGCACGACGACGCGAAAGCCGCGGGCGGCGAGTGCGAGGGACGCCGTGAGCCCGCCGATCCCGGCTCCGGCGACGAGGATGGTCCGGGACGACGCCATGGGACGTGAACGACCGGCCGCGATCAGGCGGCGCGGACCTCCTTCAGGGCGCAGTCCGGCGGCCGGGCGGCGAAGGCGTCGAGGTCGGCCTTGTGGCGGTAGAGGGTAGAGCAGTAGGGGCAGACGATCTCGTCGTCGTCCCCCATATCCAGGAAGACGTGCGGATGATCGAACGGCGGATTGGCCCCGATGCACATGAAGCGCTTGGCGCCGATCTCGATCACCGAAACGCCGGCATCGTTGTGGAAGTGGGGCACGATCTTGTCCGCCATGGTTCCTCCTCTGCGCGCGCTCGCGCCGACACCGGGCCGGCTTCGGCCGGCGGCGACATTAGCGAGCCTGCGATGCGATTCCTAGACCACAGGAGAGGGAGAGCGTCTCGCCGTCCGGCGGATTTCGATCCGTCTGCGGTTTCCGGGCCGCACCCTGGTGCGCCGTCCCTTCGGAAGAAGCGCGAGGTGGCGCTGCCGCTGCTGCTCGCCGCGACCGTGGTGGGCGCCCTGGCGCTCGCCGGCTCGCACGCCTTCGAGGCCGGCACTCGGCTGGTGAACCGCGACGACCCGGTGGCGCTCGCCGACCAGGTGGTGCGCCAAAGGCTCGACGCGGCGACCGCGCACCGGGAGATCGAGGCGGCGCTCGCGGCCGAGGACGTCGACCTCGCCAAAAGCTTCGTCGATCTCGCGCGTTCGCGTGGCGTGTCGGTCGATCCCGGTCTTCTCGCGCGGGTGGCGGCGGCCGACACGCCGCAGGCGACCGCCGAGCGGACCGCCAAAAAATTCGGCCAGGGGCTTTTTACCGGCGAGCCGGACGACGCCGCCTCGCTCGCCGGCACGCTGGCGGGCGACCTGTTCGTGTTCGGCGACGTGCGTGACGCGGCGCGCGAGGGCATCCGCATGGCCTATGGCGAGGAGGCGGACGAGCTGGTGCTCGGGCTCGCCTGCGTCGGCATCGCGGTGACCGCCGGCACCTGGGTCTCGCTCGGGGCGATGGCGCCGGTGCGCGCCGGGCTCTCGGTGGTGAAGGGCGCGTGGCGCACCGGCAAGCTGACCGGGCGGATGGCACTGTGGCTCGGACGATCGCTGCGCGGCGTGGTCGATCTCGGCGCCGCCCGCAAGGCGGTGTCGGGCGCGGCGTGGCTGCATCCGGCGGCTGCCGTGCGCGGGCTGCGCGCGGCGGTGAAGGCGGAGAAGGCGGACGGGCTGAAGCGTTTCGTCTCCGACGTCGGCCGCGTGCAGGGCCGGGCCGGCACCCGTGCGGCGCTCGACGGGCTGAACATCGCCGAGGGGCCGAAGGACGTCGCGCGAATCGCCAAGCTGGCCGAGAAGGAGGGCGGGCGCACCCGCGCCATCCTGAAACTCGGGGGACGCGCGGCGATCGCCTTGACGGTCGGCGCGATGAACCTCGCGAGCTGGGTGATCTGGGCGCTTCTCTCGGTGGTCGGCTTCCTCTCGACCGTGAAGAGCCTCACCGAGCGGGTCACCCGAAAAGCGCTCCACCGGGCGAAGCGCCGGCGCGCCAAAAGGGCCGCCCGGCTGGTCGCCCGCACCACCGCCCGCACCGCCGGGCTCGCCGCCGTCGCGGCCGCGCTCGCGGCCTTTTCCGAGGCTCGTTCCGAGCCGTCTTTCGCGTAAAACTCCAGGACTCCGACGTAGCTTCGATGAAATCCTTCAAGAACGGGGCGGTCGAGATCGCCTATCTCGACGAGGGCGAGGGCGAGCCGATCGTGCTGGTGCACGGCTTCGCCTCCAACAAGGGCACCAACTGGGTGTTTCCGCGCTGGGTGACGACGCTGACCAAAGCCGGGCGGCGGGTGATCGCCCCCGACATGCGCGGCCACGGCGCCTCGTCCAAGCTCTACGATCCCGCCGACTATCACAGCGCCCGGATGGCCGAGGACGTGTCTGCGCTGCTCGACCATCTCGGCGTCGGCCGGGCCGACGTGATGGGGTACTCGATGGGCGCGCGGGTGACCGCCTTCCTGGCGCTCGCCGCCCCGCAAAAGGTGCGCTCGGCGATTTTTGGCGGGCTCGGCGCGCATCTGCTCGACGGCGGCGGCCTGCCGGACGCGATTGCCGAGGCGATGGAGGCGCCCTCGCTCGACGACGTGACCGACCCGCAGGGCCGCACCTTCCGCTCCTTCGCCGACCGCACCCATTCGGACCGCAAGGCGCTCGCCGCCTGCATCCGTGGCTCGCGTCAGAGCCTCACACCCGCCGAGGTGGCGCACATCGAGCCGCCGGTGCTGATCGCGATCGGCACCACCGACGAGGTGGCGGGCTCCGGCGCGGTGCTGGCGGAGGCGATTCCGGGCGCCGAGCTGGTCGACATCCCCGGCCGCGACCACATGCTGGCGGTCGGTGACCGGGTCTACAAGGAGGCGGTGCTGCGATTCTTGCAGCAACGGCCCTGAGAACGACTATTTACGCTGCGGTGGTAGCGTGCCGCCGCACGGTTTTTCCTGGAGGGCATCATGGCCCAGCGTCACACCTCGACCGCGACCCTCGGGCGGGTCGATCCGGTCTGGGACCGCATCCGCACCGAGGCCGAGGCGGTGGTCCGCAGCGAGCCGGAGCTCGCCTCGTTCCTCTACGCCTCGGTGCTGCACCACGACCGGCTGGAGGAGGCGGTGACCCACCGGGTGGCGTCCCGGCTCGATCACCCGGACGTGTCGAGCGAGCTGATCCGCCAGGCCTTTGCCGATGCCCTCGAGGACACGCCCGATCTCGGCGAAGCCTTTCGCGCCGATGTCGTCGCGGTGGTCGACCGCGACCCGGCGACCGACCGCTTCCTCGAGCCGCTGCTCTACTACAAGGGCTTTCACGCCATCCAGACGCACCGGCTGGCGCACTGGCTGTGGAGCAAGAACCGCAAGAATTTCGCCTATTACCTGCAGAGCCGGTCGTCGGCGGTGTTTCAGACCGACATCCACCCGGCGGCGCAGGTCGGGCGCGGCGTCTTCCTCGACCACGCGACCGGCCTCGTGGTCGGCGAGACCGCGGTGATCGAGGACGACGTGTCGATTTTGCACGCGGTGACGCTCGGCGGCACCGGCAATGAGCACGGCGACCGGCACCCGAAGATCAGGCACGGCGTGATGATCGGGGCGGGGGCCAAAATCCTCGGCAATATCGAGATCGGGCATTGCGCCCGCATCGCCGCCGGCTCTGTCGTGCTGCGCGCGGTGCCGCACAACACCACGGTCGCCGGGGTGCCGGCAAAGATCGTCGGCGATGCCGGCTGCGCCGATCCGTCCCACACGATGGACCAGATGCTGCGCGACCTCGGCCTGTAGGGCTCGTCCCCCGCGACGTCGCGTCATGGTGAACGCCCGCATCGCCCGGTGCGGGCGAGAGATGTCCACCGGGCGCGGGCGCGCGCCGGTGGCGATGCACCGCAGTTGCGCCGGCCCGGGTTGCGCGACCGCGCTTCGGCCCGGTAAACACGGCGGCGTCTCCGGCGAATCCTCCGCGATCTCGCCAGGCGGCAACAGACAAGGAGGGACTCGTGGACGCGCTGGAGATCAGGAAGCTCGAAGGCTATCTCCGCCGGCTCTTCGGCAACGCCCGGCTGCGGGTGGTGCCGCGCCCGAAAAAGGACGATTCCGCCGAGGTCTATCTCGGTGAGGAGTTCATCGGCGTGCTGTTCGTCGACGACGAGGACGACGACCGCTCGTACAATTTCCAGATGGCGATTCTCGGCACCGACCTGGAGTGATACCAGCGGCGGGAAACTATGACCTCATCCTGAGGGTCGCCG
>NZ_AKZI01000052.1 GCF_000293785.1 Rhodovulum sp. PH10
GAAAGCGGCTCCGGCGCAGCCCCGTCGGAGTTCCCAAACGGGCTCTGACGGCTCGGGACGCGGCCCGGGCCGTCGTCCGCTCATCTGATCACGACGCGATGTCGGCCACCCGACGATCGTGATCACGCGACACGTCGCCGCCGGCATGCCGGTCCGCCGGCACGGAACGCGAGCCACTCGGCAAGGTTGGTCCACGGACGAGGGTCCAACACACTTCCGAGAGGCACACATGAGCGAGAAGCACGACCGATTGGCGCTCTGGCTGCGCGATGCGCACGCCATGGAGCAGCAGGCCGAAACCATGCTGAAGGCGCAACAGCAGCGCCTCGAGCACTATCCCGAGCTGAGAGCCCGGATCACGCAGCACATCAGCGAAACCCAGAGCCAGATCGAGCGCGTCGAGGCCTGCATCGAGCGGGTCGGCACCAGCACCTCGACCCTCAAGGATCTCGCCGGCTCGGCGATGGCCACCCTGCAGGGGCTCGGCGGCATGTTCGCCGGCGACGAGGTGCTGAAGGGCGCGATGGTGAGCTACGCGTTCGAGAACCTCGAGGCGAGCGGTTATCTGATCCTCGCCGTCGCGGCCGAGGAGGTCGGCGACGCCCAGACCGCGCGCGTGTGTCGCGACATCATGGAGGAGGAGATCGCGATGGCCTCCTGGATAAAGGACCATCTGCCCCAGCTGACGCGTGCGTTCCTCACGCGTGAAGAAGCCGATCTCGCCGCGCAGCGCTGAGCATCGGCGATCGCGCGAGCCGATGCCGACCGCACGGCCGACCGCACGATAGTCCGAACAGTCGAGAAGCCGGTCGCCGCGGGCGACCGGCCCATCACGATCCCGACGGGTCGCCGCCTCCCGGCTCCCGGCAGCGACCACCCCGCAGCGCGGATGGTGCCAGCGACCTCGTCCCGAGGGTCGCCGAAGGCGACGTCTCGACGGACGAGGCCCGCACCGTGGCTCCGCCCTTCGAGACGCACTCCTGCGGAGTGCTCCTCGGAACGAGGTCGAACTCCGTCGCCGTCGGTATCACTCCGACGCCGAGCCGGGCTCGGCCATCTTGCGGTGCTGGCGCGCCAGCATCTCCGGCGAGCTGATGTCGGCGAGCGTCGCGGCGAGCTTGTTCTTCCAGCCCGAGACGACGTCGCCGGTGCCGCTCATCATCGCGTCGAATCCGTCCTTCGCCACCTTCGCCGGATCGTCCTTCTTCTGCTGGCCGACCTTGGTGTCCATCATCTCCGCGCGGCGGAAGAACTCGGTGTCGGTCGGTCCCGGCATCAGGCAGGAGACGGTGACGCCGGTGTCCTCCAGCTCGTCGCGCAAGCCGAAGGCGAAGTTGTCGAGAAACGCCTTGGTGCCGTTGTAGACCGCCTGGAAGCTGCCCGGCATCCAGCCGGCGATCGACCCGGTGATCAGGATGCGGCCCTCGCCGCGCCGGCGCATGTCGTTGCCGATGCGATGGATCAGATAGACGGTGCCGGTGATGTTGGTGTCGATCACGTGCCGCACCTTGCCGAAATTCTGATCGAGAAAGCCCTTGCCGAGGCCGCGGCCGGCATTGGCGAGCAGCGCGTCGACCGGCCGCCCGTGAAGCGCGTCGTACAGCTGGTCGACGCCCTCCAGCGTCCCGAGATCCGCCCGAACGGCCGTCACCTCCACACCGAGCGCGCGAAACTCCTCCGCTGCACGCTCGATCTCCGGCTCGTCGGCCGCGACCGCGAGATCGAAGCCGTTTCGGGCGCAGATCTTTGCCAGCTCGTAGCCGATGCCGGAGCTGGCACCGGTGACGACGGCGAGACGCGAATGCTCGGCCATCACGGATCTCCTCGTTTCGCGGGCCTCGGCGGGTGGACCATCGGTCCGCCCAGACCCAAATCAGGGCTTCAGCACCACCTTCACGCAGCCGTCCTGCTTGTCGCGGAACGTCTTGTAGAGCTCCGGCCCGTCCTCGAGGCCGGCCCGATGCGTGATGATGAAGGACGGGTCGATCTCGCCCCGCTCGATCCGCGCCATCAGCTCCGGCAAATAGCGCTGCACGGGTGTTTGCGCCATCCGGAAGGTGAGACCGCGATTGACCGCCGAGCCCATCGGCATCTTGTCGAGCAGCCCGCCATAGACGCCGACGATCGAGACGGTGCCGAAGTTGCGGCAGCAATTGATCGCCTGGCGCAGCACGTGCGGCCGGTCGGTGCCCATGAAGGTCGCCGTCTTGACACGATCGAGCACCGAGTCGGCGCTGGCGGTGACGTGCGCCTCGGTGCCGACCGCGTCGATGCAGGAGTCGGGGCCGCGTCCGCTCGTCATGTCCTGCAGCTTGTCGTAAATGTCCTCGTCCATGAAATCGAGCGTCACCGCCCCGCTGCGGCGCGCCAGCGCGAGCCGTTCCGGCACCGTGTCGATCGCGATCACCCGTTCGGCGCCGAGCAGGAACGCGCTCTTGATCGCCATCTGGCCGACCGGACCGCACCCCCACACCGCGACCGTGTCGCCGCCGTGAATGTTGCAGTTCTCGGCCGCCATGTAGCCGGTCGGGAAGATGTCGGAGAGAAACAGCACCTGCTCGTCGGTCAGCCCCTCCGGCACCTCGATCGGCCCGACATCGGCATACGGCACTCTCAGATACTGCGCCTGCCCGCCGGGATAACCGCCGAGCAGATGCGAGTAGCCGAACAGCCCGGCCGGCGAGTGGCCCCACAGCTTCTCGGCGGCGGCCTTGTCGGGATTCGATCGCTCGCAGCCCGAATAGAGGCCGCGCCGGCAGAAGAAGCACTCGCCGCACGAGATGGTGAACGGCACCACCACCCGGTCGCCCACCTTCAGCTTGGTGTTGTCCTTGCCGACCTCGACGACCTCGCCCATCGTCTCGTGGCCGAGCACGTCGCCCGTCTCCATGCCGGGCATGATGCCGTCGTAGAGATGCAGGTCGGAGCCGCAGATCGCGCAGGCGGTCACCTTGATGATGGCGTCCCGCCCGTCCTCGATGGTCGGATCGGGCACGGTCTCGCAGCGGATGTCGTGCTTGCCGTGATAACAGAGCGCGCGCATGGAATTCCTTCTCTGTCGATGCGACCTCGGTCGATGCGAACTCGTTCGATGCCGTGTTTTGGCGGTGCAGCCGCCGGCGGGGCGGCCGTCGCGGGGCGGGCCGAGCGCTCGTGAGGCCGAAGGGATCCACTCTCGCTCGTGATCGTCTCGCACGAGAGAGCGTCTCACGCGGGAGAGTTTCACGAGGCCGACGCCGGAGAGCGAGCGGCGGCTGCCGCACCGCGCTCGCTCCCACGACGCCGACGGCCGGCGCCTCGTGACGGACTGCCGACGGAGGCGCCGGCAGGGCTCACTCGGCCGCCATGCGGCGGTCGATCTGCTCGCGCTGGGCGCCCGAGTGCGGCCGCGCCGGGCCGAGCACCGGCTCCTCGCCGAGCGGCTCGAAATGACCGGCGGAGAACTCGCCCCGGCCGTCGAGCGACGGCCCGTGCGAGAAACGGCCGCTCGGCGGCTTCTTGCCGTCGCGCTGCGTGCCCATCAGGAAGTAGCTGTAGTCGGTGTGCTCCTTGCTCTGGTCGAAGCTGTTCGGGATCGGCAGCGTCTCGGCGCCGCCGAGCTCCTCGACCACCGCGAGCCACTGCTGCTGATGCATGGTGTCGCGCGCGATCATGAAGTGCAGCATGTCTTTCATGCCGGGATCGTTGGTCGAGTTGTAGAGCCGCACCGCGAGCGTCCGCCCGGTCGCCTCGGCGGCGACGTTGCAATACATGTCGGCGACGATGTTGCCGCTCGCATAGATGTGCGAGCAGTCGAACGGCACCCCGTCGGAGTTGGCGGGAAAGGCCGCGAGCCCGGTCGACAGGATGTGCCGCTGCAGCATGCCCTCCATCACGTGGCGGGCGCTCTCGCCGCCCATCACCGCGCCGACGATCGCGTCGCTCGCCGCCTCCTCGGCCTGGAGCGGCGCCTTCTCGAGATTGAGCGCGACGGCGGTCGCCAGCATCTCGACGTGCCCCATCTCCTCGGTGGCGGTGTTGAGGAGCAGGTCACGATACTTGTTGTTCGGCGCGCGCGCACCCCAGGCCTGGAAGAAATACTGCAGGCAGACGCGGATCTCGCCCTCGATCCCGCCGATCGCCTGCTGGAGCTGGCGCGCGAACAGGGGATCTGGCTTCTCCACACGAACGGGATATTGCAGTCGCTTGTCGTGATAGAGCATGGTCGGTTCCTCGGCATGCCGTCGGACGATGTCGCACCGAATGCGCTGCACGGGACCGCCACGATCGTGATCAGATCGATTGTCGGAGATCCGACCGATACGGCCGTTCTCCCGTCCTGCAGCGGCTGTTCGGCGGTGCGTGTGGTGACGTGATCGTGTCCGTCACCGCCGGATCAATCGGGTCCGAGGAGGATCGTTCCGGGAACCCGGACAATTCGACGAGCGGCCTTTCCGCAGGCTTGCGGAATGTCGGATGCCGCTCACGAACGACGGTCCGCTGCCGGACGGTGGCGACGCGACACCGCCTTGCCGCCACCGGTCGACGCCCCCTGTTCGCCCGCACCTACTCGTTCGTCTCGCCCGTCTCGTCGTCGGACGATTCCACCGGCTTCGACTCCGCCGAGCCCTGCTGACGCAGAACGATGCTCAGGAGCAGGAAGGTGCCCATCGCGAAGAACTCGGCCTGCCATGTCTGGAACAGCTCGAACCACAGCTTCGCCGAGAGCAGGAACGCGCCCGCGTCGAGCGCCGCCTCGCCGTGCCGTAGCCGCTCGTCGTTGTACTCGATCAGCTCGGCGAAGAAGAACCCCACGAACGCGATGACGAAGAGGCTGGCGAAAGCGAGCGACAGCGAATTGCGATAGGCCCAGGACTCGTGACGTCCGAACCAGTGGAGCGACCTCGCGCGACGGTCCACCGTCTGCTCGTGCGTCTTCTTGGAATGCGACGCGCCGCGCTGGCGAAGGAACACCGCAAGCAGGATCAGAACCAGAAGCTGGAACAGCGCGGCCTGCCAATTGCCGAACACGCCCTCGAGAAAGCTGGCGCTCGTCACCAGCTGTCCGATGCTCGACGCATGCAGCTGCCCGCCCGGGTGCTCCGCCTGCAAGAGGTAACCGGCCACGATCTGGCCGACGAGGCAGACGACGAACAGGCCGCAGAAAGCGAGCGACAGGCTGTTGTCCCTCACGACGTCACGCACCGTCTTCATTGCGAAGCACCTCCTGAGCAATCCGACACGCCGCTCGTGGTGAAGCCGCCGCCGAACCGACCCCTCGGCGGGGAGAGCGAGATCGCCACCGGCACGCCACCAGCCCGCCACCAGCCCGCCTCGACAACGACGAAGCCGCCTCCTCGTGCGCCCGCCCGCCGAGGAAACCGCGAGAGACGGCCGGTCACCGCGTCGCCGGGCGCCGCGCGCCACCTCGGCGCGAAGAGCGGGTGAGCGGCACGCGGACCCGCATCGACGAGAGACGGTGCGCGGCCGGCGCGCAGCACACCGGGCGGACGAGCTCGCCGTGCGGCACTCCCCGCGGAGCGGCGATTTACGCCGGCTTTACGCCGAAGCCCCGCCTTCGCCATCGCGACGTTACGGGCGCCGGCGCTACGGCTCGCCATATCGTGGACGTTCGTCCTCGCCAATGGAGAGCCGCATGCTCCTCGACCTCCTGTATCCGCTCCTCGGCCTCGCCGGCTTCGCCGCGTTCGGCCTCGCCGTGCTCGCGGCCGAGCGCTTGTGAGGGCCGCCATGACGACCTTCGATCTCGTGCTCGGGCTCGCGGTCGCGATCGGGCTCGCCGCGTATCTGGTGGCGGCGCTGCTGCGCCCCGAACGGTTCTGAGGAGGCCACCATGCCTTCCACTTTCGCGTCTTCCGCCCTCGTGCCGCCCGGCCTCGCCGCCGATCTGATTCAGATCGTGCTCTGTCTGGCCCTGCTGGTGGCGATCGCCGCGCCGCTCGGCGTCTACATGGCAAAAGTGTTTTCCGGCGAGCTAACGTTCTTCGCACGCGCGGAGCGGGCTCTGCTCGCGCCCGCCGGCGTGCGGCCGAAGGCGGAGCAGCACTGGAGCACCTACGCCTTCTCGCTGCTCGCCTTCAACGCCGCGGGCTTCGTCGTGCTGTATCTGGTGCTCCGGGCCCAAAACCTTCTGCCGCTGAACCCTCGAGGGTTCGCCGGCCTGCCGCCGCATCTCGCCTTCGACACCGCGGTCTCGTTCGTCACCAACACCAACTGGCAGAGCTATGGCGGCGAGACCACGCTGTCGAACTTCTCTCAGATGGTCGGGCTGACGACGCAGAACTTCGTGTCGGCGGCGAGCGGCATGGCGGTCGCGGCGGCGGTCGCGCGCGGCCTCGCCTCGCGCCAGGTGCGCAGCATCGGCAATTTCTGGACCGATCTCGTCCGCGCGATCCTCTATGTGCTGCTGCCGCTCTCGATCGTCGTGGCGCTGGCGCTGGTGTGGCTCGGCGTGCCGCAAACGCTCGACGCGTCGGCCACCGCGACGACGCTGGAAGGGGCGAAGCAGACGATCGCGCTCGGCCCGGTGGCGAGCCAGGTCGCCATCAAGCAGCTCGGCACCAATGGCGGCGGCTTCTTCAACGTCAATTCCGCCCACCCGTTCGAGAACCCGACGGCGATCTCCAACCTGATCGAGTGGCTGGCGATCCTCGTGATCCCGGTCGCCTTCTGCTTCACCTATGGCCGGATGGTCGGCGACCGCCGCCAGGGCCGCGCGCTGTTCGTCGCGATGGGCCTCATGCTGGTCGCGTCGATCGGCGCCATCTATGCGGCCGAGCACGCCGGCAACCCGCTCCTCGCCGGCCTGGTCGATCCCGCCGCCGGCAATATGGAGGGCAAGGAGGTCCGCTTCGGCGTGGTCGGCTCGGCGCTGTGGGCGGCCGCCACCACCGCCGCCTCGAACGGCTCGGTGAATGCCATGCACGATTCTCTGACGCCGCTCGGCGGGCTCGTCGCGATGCTGCAGATCCAGCTCGGCGAGGTGGTGTTCGGCGGCGTCGGGGTCGGCCTCACCGGCATGCTGCTGTTCGTCGTGCTGACGGTGTTTCTCGCCGGCCTGATGGTCGGGCGCACGCCGGAATATCTCGGCAAGAAGATCGAGGCGCGCGAGGTGAAGCTCGCCGCGCTGACGCTCCTGATCATGCCGATCGGCGTGCTCGGCTTCGCGGCGCTCGCCATCGCCACCGGCCACGCGCAAACCGCGGTGCAGGACGCCGGACCGCACGGCCTGTCGGAGCTGCTCTACGCCTACTCGTCGGCGACCGGCAACAACGGCTCGGCTTTCGCCGGCTTCGGCGCCGCGACGCCGTGGCACGACACCTGGCTCGGCCTCGCGATGCTGCTCGGCCGCTTCGGCTACATCGTGCCGATCCTCGCCATCGCCGGCTCGCTCGCCGCCAAGAAGACGACGCCGGCCTCCGCCGGCACCTTCCCGACCCACGGGGCGCTGTTCGTCGGCCTGCTGATCGCCACCATTCTGATCGTCGGCGCGCTGACCTTCTTCCCCGTCCTCGCGCTGGGGCCGATCGCCGAGCAGGTGTCGATCCTCGCCGGCCATACGTTCTGAAGGTGCGCCATGAGCAAGCACTCCCCCGTCGACATCGCCTTGTTCGCCCCGAGCATTCTCGGCCCCGCCGCGCTCGAGGCCGTGCGCAAGCTCGACCCGCGCAGCCTCGCCCGCAACCCGGTGATCTTCACCACCGCGGTCGCCGCGACGCTCGCCACCGTACTCGCGATCCGCGACGGGCTCTCCGGTGGGCCGACCGTGTGGGTCGGTTGTCAGATCGCGGCCTGGCTGTGGGTCACGGTGCTGTTCGCCAATTTCGCGGAAGCCGTCGCCGAGGGGCGCGGCAAGGCGCGGGCCGACTCGTTTCGCGCCACCCGCCGCACCGCGCGTGCAAAGGTGTTGATCCTACCGGGCAATCGCGAGCTGTGGGAGGGCAAGGATCTCGACCGGCTGGAGCCCGGCGAGCTGATCCTGATCGAGGCCGGCGACACCGTGCCGACCGACGGCGAGGTGATCGAGGGCATCGCCTCGGTCGACGAGAGCGCGATCACCGGCGAGAGCGCCCCGGTGATCCGCGAGTCCGGCGGCGACCGCTCCTCCGTCACCGGCGGCACCCGGCTGGTCTCCGACTGGCTGGTGGTGAAGGTGACCGCGAAGCCGGGCGAAACCTTTCTCGACCGGATGATCGCGCTGGTGGAGGGCGCGAAGCGGCAGAAGACGCCGAACGAGATCGCGCTCGACATCCTGCTCGCCGGGCTGACGCTCGTCTTCCTGCTGGTCGTCGTCACCCTGCCGTTCTTCGCCGCCTGGTCCGGCACCACCATCCCGACCGTCTACCTGGTCGCGCTTTTCGTGACGCTGATCCCGACCACCATCGGCGGGCTCTTGTCGGCGATCGGCATCGCCGGCATGGACCGGCTGATGAAGACCAATGCGGTCGCCAAGTCCGGGCGCGCGGTGGAGGCGGCCGGCGACATCGACGTGCTGCTGCTCGACAAGACCGGCACCATCACCTTCGGCAACCGGATGGCGGACGAGTTCGTGCCGTCGCCGGGCTTCGACGAGCGCGACCTCGCCGAGGCGGCGTGGTTGTCGTCGCTCGCCGACGACACGCCGGAGGGGAAATCGATCGTCGAGCTGGCGGCGCGGCGACACGAGTTTCGGCGCGACCAGGCGCCGTCGGCTGCGAGCTTCGTGCCGTTCACCGCGCACACCCGCATGTCGGGCGCCGACCTTGCCGACGGCACGGTGATCCGCAAGGGCGCGGTCGACGCGGTGACGGCGCTGACCGGCCGCGCCCCCGATCCCGCCCTCGACGCCGCCGTGCGGCGGATCGCCAGCTCCGGCGGCACGCCGATCGCGGTGGCGCGCAACGGCACGGTGCTCGGTGTCGTGCATCTGAAGGACGTGGTGAAGCCCGGCATCCGCGCCCGCTTCGGCGAGCTGCGCCGCATGGGCATCCGCACCGTGATGATCACCGGCGACAACCCGCTGACCGCGGCCGCGATCGCGGCAGAAGCAGGCGTCGACGACTTTCTCGCCGAGGCGACGCCGGAGAAGAAGCTCGCGCTGATCCGGTCCGAGCAGGCCGAGGGACGGCTGGTCGCAATGTGCGGCGACGGCTCGAACGACGCGCCTGCGCTCGCCCAGGCCGATGTCGGCGTCGCCATGAATTCCGGCACCGCGGCCGCCAAGGAGGCCGGCAACCTGATCGATCTCGACAACGACCCGACCAAGCTGATCGAGATCGTGATGGTCGGCAAGCAGCTGCTGATCTCGCGCGGCGCGCTCACCACCTTCTCGATCGCCAACGACGTGGCGAAATACTTCGCCATCCTGCCGGCGCTGTTCGTCGCCGCCTATCCGGGGCTCGCGATGCTCGACGTGATGCGGCTCGGCTCGCCGCAGTCGGCGATCCTCTCGGCGATCGTCTTCAACGCGCTGGTGATCGTCGCGCTGATCCCGATCGCGCTGAAGGGCGTGCACTACCGGCCGGCCTCGGCGGCGGCGCTGCTGTCGCGCAACCTGCTGATCTACGGCCTCGGCGGGCTGGTCGCCCCGTTCGTCGGCATCAAGCTGATCGACATGCTGGTCGGTCTCCTGCATCTCGCCTGAGAGGACGCCATGCACAAAATCCTTCGCCCCGCGCTCGTGCTGCTCGCGCTGTTCACCGTGCTCACCGGCATCGCCTATCCGCTGGCTGTCACGGGCCTCGCCGCCGTCCTCGCCCCGCAGCAGGCGGGCGGCAGCCTGATCGTGCGGAACGGCACGGTGGTCGGCTCGGCACTGATCGGCCAGTCCTTCGCCTCGGAGCGCTATTTCCACGGCCGCCCGTCGGCGACCACCGCCCCCGACCCCGCCGATCCGAGCAAGACCATCGCGGCGCCCTACGATGCGTCGGCCTCGGCGGGCTCCAATCTCGGCCCGAGCGCGGCGGCGCTGAAGGAGGCCGTCGCCCGCCGCGCGGCGGCGCTCGGGCCCGGACCGGCGCCCGCCGATCTCGTCACCGCCTCCGCCTCGGGGCTCGATCCGGACGTCTCGCCGGCGGCGGCCTTGGTGCAGGTGCCGCGCGTCGCCGCCGCCCGCCGGCTCGATCCGGCAAGACTGCGCGCGCTGGTCGAGGCCCATGTCGAGGAACCGCGGTTCTTTTTCGGCGAGCCGCGTGTCAACGTGCTGGCCTTGAACCTCGCGCTCGACGCGACGAATCCCTGAGAGCCGACCCCGCGAGAGCGACCGTGGCATGACCCCTGGCGAGCCCGACCGTCCCGATCCCGACGCCCTGCTGGCGGAAGCCGGCAAGGCCGGCCGCGGCCGGCTGAAGGTGTTTTTCGGGTCGGCGCCGGGCGTCGGCAAGACCTATGCGATGCTGGAGGAGGCCCGCGCCCGCCGCGCAGCCGGCATCGACGTCGTGATCGCGCTGATCGAGACGCACGGCCGGCCGGAGACCGCGGCGCTGCTCGACGGCCTCGAGCAACTGCCGCGCCGCGACGTCCCCTATCGCGGCCGGGTGGTCGCCGAGATGGATCTCGACGCCCTGCTCGCCCGCCGGCCGCAGCTCGCCATCATCGACGAGTTCGCCCACACCAACGCGCCGGGCGGCCGCCACACCAAGCGCTGGCAGGACGTGACCGAGGTTCTCGACGCCGGCATCGACGTCGTCACCACCCTCAACGTCCAGCACGTGGAGAGCCTCAACGACGTGGTCGCCGGCATCACCGGCGTGCGGGTGCAGGAGACGGTGCCCGACGACGTGCTGGCGCGCGCCGACGACATCGAGCTGATCGACCTGACGCCGGAAGAGCTCGCCGAGCGCTTGAAGGAGGGCAAGGTCTATGTGCCGGCCCAGGCCGGGCTCGCGCTCGACAACTTCTTCTCGCGCGGCAATCTCACCGCGCTGCGCGAGCTCGCGTTGCGCACCGCCGCGAGCCATGTCGACGCCGACGTGCTCGCCTGGATGCGCTCGCACGGCGTGCGCGGGCCGTGGCCGACACAGGACCGCCTGTTGGTCTGCCTGAGCGACGCACCGACCGCCAAGACCCTCGTACGGGCCGCCCGGCGGATGGCCGACCGCGCCCGCATCCCGTGGATCGCGGTGACCGTCTCCACCCCGCGCGACGAGGCCGCGGGAGCCGCCCGCGAGCATCTGCGCGCCGCGCTGCGGCTCGCCGAGACGCTCGGCGGCGAGGCGGTGCAGCTGCGCTGCGAATCGAACGTCGCCGGCGAGCTGCTCGCCTATGCCCGCAAGCGCAACGCGACCCGGCTGGTGATCGGCCGGCCGCTGCGGACCGGCTGGCGGTCGCTCGCCCGCTGGCTCCACGAGCCGGTGTTTCAGCGGGTGGTCGAGGGGGCGAGCGACTTCGAGGTGACGATCGTCACGCCGAAGGCGGAGGCCGGCCGGCCCGGCGCCTACACCGACATCCGCACCGCACGGCGCTGGCGCCGCTGGGGGCTGGCGGCGTTCGAGGCGACCGCGGTGACGCTGGCCGCGACCGTGGTGGCGTGGCCGCTGTGGCGGGTGGTGCCGGTCGGCTCGCTGGCGGTGGTCTATCTGTTCGCGGTGTTGCTGGTCGGCGTGCGCAACGGCCTGGCCGGCGCCTTGCCGGCGGCGCTCACCGGCTTCCTCGCCTACAATTTCTTCTTCACGACGCCCTATTACACCTTTCTGGTGGCGCAGGACGAGGCGATCGTCGCCCTCCTGATGTTCCTGATCAGCGCGGTGTTCACCGGCACGCTGGCGGGCCGGCTGAAGATGCAGGTGGAAAGCATGCGCGCCTCGCAGCGGCGCACCGAGACGCTCTACGACTTCGCCCGCAAGATCGCCTCGGTCACCAAGGCCGACGACGTGCTGTGGGCGGCGGCGGCCCACATCGCCACCACGCTGAACTGCCGATCGCTGATCCTGATGCCCGATGCGAACGGCCGGCTGGAGCAGGTCCAGGGGCATCCGTCGATCGAGGAGGACCTCGACACCCGCGCCGAAATGGCCGCCCAATGGGCCTTCACCCGCAACGAGCCGGCCGGTGCCGGCACCGACACGCTGCCGACCACCGAGTGGCTGTTCGTGCCGCTCGCCACCGCGCAGACGGTGATCGGCGTGGTCGGCGTGTGGTTCCACGACCGCTCGCACACGCTCGACCCCGACACCCGCCGCCTGCTCACCGCGGTGGAGGACCAGGTGGCGGTCGCGGTCGAGCGGCTCAAGCTCACCGCCGACCTCGAAGCGCGACGCCTCGAGGCCGAGGGCGAAAAACTGCGCGCGGCCCTCCTCAACTCGGTGAGCCACGATCTGCGCACCCCGCTGGTCAGCGTGATCGGCGCCCTGACCGGCCTCGCCGACGCCGACGGCAGCCTGCCGCCCGAAAGCCGCCGCGAGCTGACCGCGACCGCGCTCGACGAGGCCCGGCGGCTGAACCGCTTCGTGCAGAACCTTCTGGACATGACCCGGCTCGGCTACGGCGCGCTGACGCTGCGGCGCTCGCCGGTCGAGCTGCGCGAGATCGTCGGCCGCGCCCGCGCCGACCTCGCCCGCCCGCTCGCCGGCCACCCGGTGGAGATCGACATCCCACGCGACACGCTGGTCGACGTCGACCCGGTGCTGATCGGCCAGGCGGTCACCAACGTGCTGGAGAACGCCGCCAAATACGCCCCGCCCGGCACCCCGGTGCGGATCGCGGCGGCGACCGCCGAGGGGCGTGTCACGCTGTCGATCGGCGACCAGGGACCCGGCATTCCGCCGGAGGACGCCGAGCGGGTGTTCGACCTGTTCTACCGGGTGCGCCACGGCGACGGCGAGCCGGCCGGCACCGGGCTCGGGCTCGCGATCGTGCGCGGGCTGGTCGAGGCGCACGGCGGCAGCGTCCGCGCCCATCCCGGCGACGGCAGCCGGGGCACCGTCATGGAGCTCGTCCTGCCGGCGGCGGTCGCCGAGCCGGACCCGGAGGATTTGTCATGACCACCGCCGTGGTCGGCCGCGTGCTGTTGATCGAGGACGAGGTCGCGATCCGGCGGTTCCTCAAGGTCGCGCTGCCGAGCGTCGGCTTCGAGGTCGACGAGGCCGACCGCGGCCGCACCGGCATCGAGCGCGCCGCCACCACCGCGCCCGACGTGATCGTGCTCGACCTCGGCCTGCCCGACATGGACGGCAAGGCGGTGGTGAGCGCGATCCGGGAATGGTCGCAGGTGCCGATCCTGGTGCTGTCGGTGCGCGACGCCGAGACCGAGAAGATCGCCGCGCTCGACGCCGGCGCCGACGACTACGTGACCAAGCCCTTCTCCACCGGCGAGCTGTCGGCCCGCCTGCGCGCGCTGCTGCGCAGCCGGCGGGCGCCGGCGAGCGAGGCGGCGGTGCTGCAGTTCGGCCGGCTGACGATCGATCTCGCCCGGCGGGTCGTCACCGTCGACGGGGCGGAGGTGAAGCCGACCCGCAAGGAGTTCGACGTGCTGGCGCTGCTCGCCCGCCACGCCGGCCGGCTGGTCACCCACAAGCAGCTCCTCACGGCGGTGTGGGGGCCGGCGCATCTCGGCGACACCCACTATCTGCGCATCGCCATCGGGCACCTGCGCGAAAAGCTCGGCGACGACGCCGCGGCGCCGGAGTTCATCGTCACCGAGCCGGGCGTCGGCTACCGGCTGACGACGTCGTGACGGCGGGAGGGAGCGGACGGCGGTGCGACCGGGCTCGGTCGCGCGACGGGCGGCGGACGGCACGGGACCGCCGGATGCGTGGTTCGAAGCGTCGGATGGGGAAAGGAAAGCCGTGCTGGCTGGGGGACGAGGACCCCAAGTCCACCATACATCAAGACCCTGTCATGCAATACTTCTTCTGAAATTCAGCTGCTTGTGAGCTAAGGCCGTGTACTAAGCTCGTGTGCTAATGGGGGCGAGGCATGGCCGACACGCGGTATCTCAAGCAGCGACGGCAGGGGTGGTACTTTCAGTTGGGCGTGCCCGCAGACCTGCAAGCCAAGGCTGGCCGGAAGGTGATCGTCGAGAGCCTCGGCACACGCGATTTGGTCAAAGCGCAGAAGCTCCGCTGGCCGAAGGTCGCGCAGTGGACCGAGGCGTTCGAGCGGATGCGCGGCAACATCCCGCTCACCTCTGCCGAGATCGAGGAACACGCACAGCGTGCTTTTCAATCCCACCTCGTCGAAATGGACAGAATGGGCAAGGACCGCCACGTCGGAGGCAGCTCAGAACTCTTCGAGTTGGGACAGCAGTTGGAGCTGCTGGCGGATGCTGCAGCGGCCGGGGACTTCGGGTCCGTTGCCCGCGAGATCACCGAGATCGAGAAGCGAGTCGGCGTCGAAGTTCCTGAGGGCTCGCGCGAGCACAGGAAGCTCAGCGAGGCGCTCATGAAGGCGCAGTATCATGCCGTCATGGGGCGCCAACACGCGCTTCAGGGTCGGCCGTACGATCCACCTCCGAGCTTTGGCTCCGCTCCCCTGATCGACCCCATCCTTCTCCGCCCTATCCGTCCCGCAGTCGCTGCCCGTCCTCATCGCGACGGCGCCGGAATGCGGTTCACTGAAGCGGCGACCCGGTACATCGACGAGCTACAACGCGACGACACTGCGAAGGTCACCGAGCAGACGCGGATGCAGCACGAAGCCGTGTTCCGGCTGTTCGGGCAGTACGTGCACGACGCCCCGTTGACCGACATCACGGGCGAGAATGCCAGCGCGTTTCTCGAGGCGGTGGCGAAGCTGCACCCGTGCTGGGGGCGATCCCCGGCGACCAAGAAGCTCACTGTTTGGGAGCTGCTCGACCGCTTCGCCGGCGGTGAGGAGCACCTCAGCAACAGGACGCTCAACCGGTACGTCTCATCCCTCGCGTCGGTGTTCAAGTGGGCGAAGAAGCGCCAACACTACAAGGGCCCGAACCCATTCGCGGAGCAGGGCTACGCGAAGCCGGACCCGAAGGAGACGATCTGGCTACCCTACCGGAACGACGAGTTGAGCAAGCTCCTGCGTTCCTCTTTACTTCTCGGGGCTGTCCCATCGGAGCGCATCGAGCCCAAACAACACGGGATGAAGCACTGCTTGATGTGGTTGCCGCTCATGGCCCTGTTCACCGGCATGCGCTCCGGCGAGCTGTGCCAGCTCCACACCGACGACTTGGCCGAGGAAGACGGCGTCACCTACTTCCGCGTTCACGCGGACCGGGAAGGTCAGCGCGTGAAGACAGAAGCCGCGATCCGACACGTGCCCGTGCATTCCATGCTCATCGAATGTGGGCTGCTCGACTACGTCCGGGCTCTGCCGAAGGGACAGCTCTTCCCGGCATTGAAGCCCGGCGGCCCCGACCAGAAGCTGAACTGGTATTTCGGCAAGCGGTTCACCACCTACCGCCGCAGTGTCGGGGTGAACCGCCGTCGCGTGTCATTCCACAGCCTGCGCAAGAACGCGGCGCAGGCACTCAAAAATGCCCGAGCCACACCGGCCGAAATCGCTGAGCTGATTGGTCACGAGCGTGGGTTCACGGTCGAGACGTATGCGCCGCTGGAGCTGCCCATGCCGGCCCTCCAGGAGCTGATCGAGCGGATCGCGTATCCGGGCCTCGATCTTACCCACCTTCTGGCACGATGAAGGTCTCGCTGCGGACCCGCGAGCCGGGAGTCGCCAAGGCACGGATGGGTCTCGCGGAAGCCCGGTTCCAGGCGTTTTGTGACGGTGTCCGCCACGGCCCCGTCACCCTCCTCACCTTCAGCGGTGCCCGCATCGGCGAGATCGCCCAGCTCTGGGGCAAAGGCATCACCATCATCGACGGTGTTCCGGTGATGAAGATCGTGCTGGCCGAGGATGGTGGCTCACTGAAGAATGCGAACTCCGAGCGGACCGTGCCGATCCATCCAGCCGTCATCGAGCGCGGATTTCTCGAGTTCGTGCGGTACCGACCGAGAACGCGTCGAAGACCGGCAAGCGCCCCCCCCTGTTTCACCGGGCCGAGTAGCGAACGCGCCGGCCGATGCCGCTGCGCGAGCAGGTCGCACCGCCTCGCCTTCCACCGGCGTCGACCGGGAACGGCAGCGCCGAGAGCGGCGGATCGACGGCCGACCTTCGGGTTCGGCGGCCCCTTGCCGGCGCCCAGAATGGGGTGACAGGCCGGCCGGAGTGACGCACACCGGAAGCTCGCGCCGTTCGCGGCGGCGAGCGAGTCGCAGGGTGGCGCCGCCGGTTCGGCGGACACGGGCGAGAGGGGACCGGCGGATCCGGCTGCCGGGGGCGAGGAGACGGGCATGCTCACGGGCGATTTGCGCAACAAGATCGACCTGATCTGGAACGATTTTTGGACGGGCGGGCTGTCGAACCCGCTCCAAGTCATCGAGCAGCTCACCACCCTGATGTTCATCAAGGGCCTCGACGAGGAGCAGACCCGCGAGGAACGGAAGGCCAACACGCTCGGCACGCCCGCCCGGCGCATCTTCCCGAGCGGCAAGGACAAGGCCGGCGAGCCCTACGAAAACCTCCGCTGGTCGAAGTTCAAGCACTTCGAGCCGCGCGACATGTTCCGGGTGGTCGACGAGCACGTCTTCCCGTTCATCCGCGAGCTGAACGGCGACGGCACCGCCTATGCCAAGCACATGCGGGACGCCCGGCTACAAATCCCCGGCCCCGCGCTGCTCGCCAAGGTGGTCGACAAGCTCGACGCGCTGGAGATGGGCGACCGCGACACCCGCGGCGACGTCTACGAGTACATGCTCGCAAAGATCGCCTCGGCCGGCCAGAACGGGCAGTTCCGTACGCCGCGGCACATCATCGCGACGATGGTCGAGCTGGTGCGGCCGACCCCGGACGACACGCTGTGCGATCCCGCCTGCGGCACCTGCGGCTTCCTGGTCGCAGCCGGCGAATATTTGCGGCAAAACCACCGTGAGCTGTTCCGCAGCGAGCGGCGCAAGGCGCACTTCAACGAGACGCTGTTCAACGGCTTCGACTTCGACCCGACGATGCTGCGCATCGGCGCCATGAACATGGCCCTGCACGGCGTCGAGAGCGCGAACATCGCCTATCGCGACAGCCTCGCCCAGGACCACGCCGAGGACGCCGGCCGCTACACGCTGGTGCTCGCCAATCCGCCGTTCGCCGGCTCGCTGGATTACGAGACCACCGCCAAGGAGCTGCTGCGCACCGTCAAGACCAAGAAGACCGAGCTTCTCTTCCTGGCCCTCTTCCTGCGGCTCCTGAAGGTCGGCGGCCGCGCCGCGGTGATCGTGCCGGACGGCGTGCTGTTCGGCTCGTCGAAGGCCCACAAGGACATCCGCAAGCTCCTTGTCGAGGAGAACAAGCTTGAGGCGGTGATCAAGCTGCCGTCGGGCGTGTTCCGCCCCTATGCCGGCGTCTCGACCGCCATCCTGGTGTTCACCCGCACCGGCGTCGGCGGCACCGATGCCGTGTGGTTCTACGACGTGCGGGCCGACGGCTGGTCGCTCGACGACAAGCGCCAGCCGCTGCTGGCGGACGAAAAGCTCGGGCCGACGCCAAAAGCCGAGCTGGACGAGGCCGACGCGGCCAAGAACGATCTACCAGATCTCGTGATGCGCTGGGAGGAGCGCGACGGCGCCGAGCGCGAGCGCCCCCGCACCGCGCAGAGCTTTTGCGTGCCCAAGGCCGACATCGCCGCGGCGGGATACGACCTCTCGCTCAACCGCTATCGCGAGATCGAGCACGAGGAGGTTTTGCACGAGAGCCCGGCGGCGATCTTGGCCGATCTTCGCCGGATCGAGGCGGAGATTTCGGAGGGAATGACGCGGCTCGAGGAGATGCTGGGGTGAGTGTCGTCGCCCGCTCGTGCCCGACCGTCTCCCCGCCTGTTGGCATGCGACCACTGGGAGAGGTGATCGAATTCCGAAATGACATCGTTCATCCCAAGGATCGCCCTCACGGACCGGCGACCTTTGTCGGCCTGGAGCACATCGAGCGTGACACCGGCATCAGGATCGGATCGGAGCAGATACGCCTCGAAGATATGACCGGCCGGCGGGCGAGATTCTGTCGCGGCGACATCGTGTATGGCTACCTTCGCCCCTATTTGAACAAAGTTTGGATCGCCGAGTTCGATGGCTTGTGTTCGGTCGATCAGTACGTATTCAAAGTCCGCTCAATCGCCGATCGCAATTACGTCGCATATTTTCTGAGAAGCGACCAGTTTCTCAAGACGGCTCCTATCGGGATCTCGCCAGGCCAACTGCCAAGGATCAGGTCCGGCGAGATCGTCGAAACGCTCATTCCCCTCCCGCCTCTCGATGAGCAGCGGCGGATTGCGACGATCCTCGACCAAGCCGACGACCTGCGGCGGAAGCGGCGGCAGGCGCTGGAATATCTAACGCTCTTGCCGCAAGCTTTCTTCACTAACATGTTTGGGGACTGGTCGCGACCAGGCTTCAATGGTCGCTTATTCGAACTGGGCGAAAGGATCGATTTTCTAACTAGCGGATCGAGGGGCTGGGCTGAATTTTATCGAGAGACAGGCGACCTCTTTATTCGCATACAAAACGTTAAACATGATGAGTTGGACCTGGGTGACGTTGCCTTCGTTAATCCTCCGCCAACGGCCGAAGCGCGCCGTACAAGGGTTCAACCAGGTGATGTTTTACTCAGCATCACGGCCGACCTCGGAAGAACGGCCGTTATTCCAACTGGTATTGGAGATGCGTACATCAATCAACATCTTTCAATCATCAGGTCTTCGAGGCTTGAGCCGCGTTATTTGTCGGCAGCGTTGGCTAGCCGTGCCGGCCAAGCTATAATACAGCGAAAAAATCGCGAGGGTGTGAAAGCTGGATTGAACTTCGACGACATCCGAACACTGAGGGTTCCCGATGTGCCCCTCGACCTCCAACGTGCCTTTGCGGCTCGCGTCGCCGAGATCGATGCGCTGAAAGCAAAGCACCGCGCCCACTTGGCAAAACTCGACGCGCTGTTCGCCTCCCTTCAGCATCGCGCATTCCGAGGAGAGCTGTGATGCCCTCTCCCGGCCTCATGGTGAGGAGCGGCCACCCGGGCCCGCGCATCGCGCGGCCCGAGTGTAAACTCCGGCCGCGTGTCGAACCATGGGGCCGCCCCGGCCCTTCGAGTCTCGGCCTTCGGCCCAGCGCCTCGGGACGAGGGCGGATCGAAGCTGCGGACGCGTGGGGAGCGCACTGACATGCCCCTCCTGTTCGACTGGGACCCGGCGAAAGCGGCGAGCAACCTCGTCAAGCACGGCGTCGCCTTCGACGAGGCCATGACGGTCTTCCGCGATCCGCTGGCGCTGTCGGTGCTCGACCCGGACAGCGCCGACGAGGAACGCTGGATCACGCTCGGCTCCGCCGCGACTGGAAATCTGCTTCTGGTTGTGCACACTTGGGCCGACATCGGTCGGCATCGCACCGTGGTCCGCATCATATCGGCGCGACGGCCGACCCGTAACGAGGCGCAGCGCTATCGCGAGGAACCTCCGACATGAGAGACGAGTACGATTTCTCGAAAGCCGAGCGCGGCAAATTCTTCCGGCCCGGCGCCGAGGTGATCCCGCCGGTGCATCTCGACCCCGAGGTGCTGGCCTTCCTCGCCGCCCGCGCCGAAGCCCGCGGGATTTCGCTGAGCGAGCTGGTCAACACGCTCCTGAAGAAAGACATCGAGCTGATCGAGGCGGCCGAGTAGACGCGCACCCGCGATGTCCCAGTTCGCTTTCCTGCAAGCCGAATTTCCCGAAATCTTTGCCCACGCCTCGCGGGCCGAGAGCTTGGTGCATGGCGACCCGCGCAGCGCGGCCTTCTACGGTCGCCTCGCTTTGGAGACCGCGGTCGGCTGGCTCTATCGGCACGACGGCAGCCTGAAGCATCCGTTCGAGCGGACGCTGGCGGCGCTGATCGCCGAGCCGACCTTTCAAACGCTGGTCGGGCGCACGCTCGCCGTCAAGGCGCGGTTCGTGAAGGACACCGGCAACGCCGCCGCCCACGGCAAGCCGGTCTCCCCCGGACAGGCCGCGACGGCGGTGCGCGAGCTTTTTCACGTCGCCTACTGGCTCGCCCGCACCTATGCCCGCGGCGAGAAGCCCGCGGCCGATGTGACGTTCTCCATGGAGGCGCTGCCGCGGCTCACCGAGGTGCCGGCGACGACGCTCGCCCGGCTCCAGGAGATCGGTCGCCGCTTCAAGGAGACGATCGAGGCGCGGGACGAGGCCGAGGCCGCCCGCCGAGCCAGCGAGGACGGCCGTGCGGCGCTCGAAGCCGAGCTGGCCGCGGTGCGGGCCGAGATCGCCGCCACCAAGGCCGCCAACCAGGCGATCCCCGACACCCACGACTACAGCGAGGCCGAGACCCGCGACCTCTTCATCGACCTCCTGCTGCGCGAGGCCGGGTTCGACCCGCAAGCGCCCGGCTGCACCGAGGTCCCGGTCACCGGGATGCCGAACGGCACCGGCCAGGGTTTCGTCGACTACGTGCTGCGCGGCGACGACGGCAAGCCGCTGGCGCTCGTCGAGGCCAAGCGCACCCGCAAGGACCCGGCCGTCGGCCGGCAGCAGGCAAAGCTCTACGCCGACTGCCTGGAGGCGCAGCACGGTCAGCGGCCAGTGATCTTCTACACCAACGGCTACGAGCACTGGATGTGGGACGACACCCGCTATCCGCCGCGGCCGATCCAGGGTTTTCTCGCAAAGGACGAGCTGGCGCTGCTGATCCAGCGGCGAAGCACCCGAAAGCCGCTCGCCCCCGAGGACATCGACCGCGCCATCGTCGAGCGCCCCTATCAGCACCGCGCCATCCGCCGCATCACCGAGGCGTTCGAGCGGGACAAGCAGCGCAAGGCCCTGGTCGTGATGGCGACCGGGGCCGGCAAGACCCGCACCGTGATCGCTCTGTGCGACCTCCTGATGCGGGCCAACTGGGTGAAGCGGACGCTCTTCCTCGCCGACCGCACCGCGCTGGTGAAGCAGGCCGCCAACGCCTTCAAGGCGCATCTGCCGGGCGCCGCGACCGTGAACCTCTTGGAGGACAAGCGCCAGGAGGGCCGGGTCTATGTCTCGACCTACCCGACGATGATGGGGCTGATCGACGAGACGGACGTCGGCGGGCGCCGCTTCGGTGTCGGCCATTTCGACCTCGTGGTGATCGACGAGGCGCACCGCTCGGTCTATCGGAAATACCGGGCGATTTTCGAGTATTTCGACAGCCTGCTGGTCGGCCTCACGGCGACGCCGAAGGACGAGGTCGACCGCGACACCTACCGCCTGTTCGATCTGCAGACCGGAGTCCCGACCGACGCCTACGGGCTCGACGAGGCGGTCGAGGACGGCTTTCTCGTGCCGCCCCGCGCCGTCTCGCTGACCACCGACTTCCTCGACCGCGGCATCCGCTACGATCAGCTCACCGACGACGAGAAGGAGGCGTGGGACGCGCTCGAATGGAGCGACGACGGCACCGTGCCGGGGGCCGTGGAGGCGCCGGCGATCAACAAGTGGCTGTTCAACGCCGACACGGTCGACCGCGTGCTGCAGCACCTGATGGAGAACGGGCAGAAGGTCGCGGACGGCGACCGGCTCGGCAAGACCATCGTCTTCGCCAAGAACCACGACCATGCGGAGTTCATCGCTAGGCGGTTCGACGTCGCCTATCCGCACCTCGCCGGGCGGTTCGCGCGAGTGATCGACTTTCAGGTCAATTATGCCCAGTCGTTGATCGATGCCTTCTCCGATCCCGACAAGGACCCGCACATCGCCATCTCGGTCGACATGCTCGACACCGGCATCGACGTGCCGGAGGTGGTCAATCTGGTGTTCTTCAAGCCGGTGCGCTCGAAGACCAAGTTCTGGCAGATGATCGGGCGCGGCACACGTCTCTGCCCGAACCTGTTCGGACCGGGCTCGCACAAGGAGTTCTTCTACGTCTTCGACTGGTGCCGCAACTTCGAGTTCTTCGACCAGAACCCGCAGACGACGGAGGGCTCGGGCGGCGAGAGCCTCGGCAAACGCTTGTTCACGGCCCGCGTCGACATCGTCGCGACACTGGACGGAGCCCGGCCGGCGCACGGCACCGGTGGCGCCGACTGCACTTACACGCAGGTGGAGACGCCGGTACTCCATGCCGGCGAGCCGGGATCCGAGGTGGATCGGGCGGCCGAGGTCGAGGCCCTGCGAGATGCCCTCGCGGTCGATCTCCGCGCGGAAGTTTCGGGCATGAGCCTCGACAACTTCCTGGTCCGGCCGAAGCGCCGCTTCGTCGAGAAGTACAGAACCGAGGCGCCGTGGCAGCGGATCGACGCCGATGCTCGCCAGGAGCTGGTCGAGCACGTCGCCGGGCTGCCGTCGGCGGTGACGGACGACGACCTCGCGGCGAAGCAGTTCGACCTTCTGGTCTTCCGTGCCGAGCTGGCGCTACTGCGGGTCGAGGCTTCGTTTCAGCGGTTGCGGAAGCAGATCACCGACACCGCCGCGTCGCTCGAGCTGCTCGCCAACGTGCCGATGGTGGCGGCCGAGATGGCGCTGATCCACGAGGTGCAGACGGACGCGTTCTGGCAGGACGTCACCCTGCCCATGCTGGAGACCGTCCGCCGACGTCTCCGCGCTCTCGTGAAGCTGATCGAGCCCGGCAAGCGGCCGCTCGTCTACTCCGATTTCGAGGACCGGACCGGCACCGCGACCGAGATCACGGTCGCCGGGATCTCGGTCGGCACCGATCTCGCCGCGTTCCGCCGAAAGGCCCGGGTATTCCTGAAACCGTTCGAGAACCACCTCGCCATCCTGAAGCTCAGGCGCAACGAGCCGTTGACGCCCACCGATCTCGTCGAGCTGGAACGCATCTTCACCGAGGCGGGCGTCGACGAGGAGTCGATCGACCGGCTGAAGACCGACGGAGGGCTCGGCCGCTTCGTGCGCTCGCTGATCGGGCTCGATCGCGAGGCGGCGAAACTCGCCTTCGCCGAGTTCCTGGATGGCCGCAATCCGACGGCCAACCAGCTGGAGTTCGTCGGCCTGGTCATCGACCACCTGACCGAGCGCGGCGTGATGGACCCGAAGCTCCTTTACGAGACCCCGTTCACGGACTTCGACACCAATGGCGTGGAGGGCGTTTTCCCCGAGCCGGATGTTCGCCGCTTGGTTCAAATCCTGCGAGACGTCGAGGCCCGGACGGCAGCATGATCAGGAGAATGCTGTGGCCAACTCCCGTTGTTGGCGAAGCAACATTTGCACCCGATTGGCACCACCCGCGCATATTGTCACCATTTTCGGCGGTAAATACCTGAGTTCGTTAGCTTCGCACGAGACACTTTGTCTCTTGGCAAAAGGTATTGATTTTTCGGTATTTTTCTGTTGACGCAATGCCGAACATGTAGGATTGTCTCGCCATCGCGTTACCCAATCCTCGGGTCTGACGAGCCCCTGTAAAAAGCTCGCCACTCACCATAGCCAGAACCAGCGGCCTCGGGGCCGCATTCCCGATCATGGGCCGACCAAAGCCCGTGAGCGGATTGGGCATGGTAAGGCCGCCGTCCCCATAAAGCCTTCCCGTCCAGTAGAACGGCCCCATCGCACTGGTTTCCGGCAGCGACGATTAGTGTCGTCGCACAGGCCCTGAACGGGAGCCTGACCAAGCCTCGTTCACCAACGGCACTGCCACACGCCGATGCCTTCGATCCGATCTCGTCGGCGACTTGGAGAAAGACTTGAACACGACCACCAACAACATCAACGACACGACGAAGAACGCGACCCCGACCGAAACTCGCGGATTGGGCCTGACCGAGCAGCTCGTCGAGGCGCGATGCTGGGCGCTCGGCGAGCAATACCGCCGCCTCCCGATCTGTGATGCGGAAAGTGCACTGCTCGAAAAAGAAGACTCCTTCATCATCGTGCTGGGCTACGGCTTCATCGCGCATAAAGCGAAGGAGCAGCTCGACCGCATTTTTAACGAGCGTCGATGGACGGACGAGGGGTCGCTCGACCACGTCGACCTGATGACGACGCTCGCGAAAGGATACGACTTACTGCTCCGGGGCGACGAAGAATGGTCCGATCAAGTCGAGGAAACCGGAACTCAGCCGGACGCCGATGTGGACCAGTTCCTCGCCTTCTTGGCCGATGTCCATGCGACTTCCTCGGACGGCCGGACGACAATCTGGGCCTACGCCTTCTCACAAGGCTTCGATCCGCAGTCTGCGAAACACATCGCGGACGGCATCTCGACCCTTGATGTGGTGGCCGATGCAATCGCGACGGAGATGGGCGTCGTGGGAGAATGGAAGACCGTTCCCGAGCCCCTTCGCGATCTCGTCACGAGCGCCCAGATCTCCAGCTACCCCGAGGTGGTGTATGAGCGGGTGCTGCTGAAGCGTGCGCGATCGGTCGCGAACTGATCGGCAGTCTGGCGGTGGGGCGCATTGCGCTCCATCGCCTCGCCGGCGCGGGCAGCAGATCAAGCTTCTGCGCGAGCCAAGCGATTGAGTTGCGGTATAGCCCAAGGGAGCCCTTTCCCGACATCACCGCCGCGCCTCCGCGGCACTCGGGCGGCCTGTACTAAGGTTGCACACCAGCCCTAAGGAACCCCGCTTGAGCGCCCGTCATCCGCGATGGCGACGAGCCTCAGCTTGCCCTTCAGGAGCCGCGGCGAAGGTGCGTTCTGACGCTCGCCGCACGACGCCTCTCATCTTGATCCCCTTCCCCTGGGCGAACCGGCCATGGACACCGGCGGTCTGCCGAGTGCCGCGGGTTCACCGTGACGGCTCGTCCAGGGGCACAACTCGGAAATGCAACGCAGAGACTTTTCGACCTCATCCTCGGGCTGGGCGCCCGCCTGCTTCGCCCACTTCTCCCACGGCATCACCGCACTGCTCGTCGCGGATGTCGTGATGATCTACCTGCCGGCCACCCTGAGTGCCTTCGGGGGCCCGGTATGACGGCGGCCCTGCATACGATCGCCGCCGCCCCGGTGCTCCCGTCCCGCGTGCCCTTGAACGCCATCAGCTCGTCCTCGTCAGTCGCGACGGCTGACCACCTGTACTCCGACGCGCTGACGCTGCCTGCCGTCCGGCGAACGCGCGAACTGCTGACCGGTTTCGGCTCGACCGTCTCCGCCGAGCATGCGGAGGCCCTGAACCGGATGATCGGCGGCTTCACCAGGCTGGCGAGCGGCGAGCTGTCCGGCCGCCACGCCTACGGCCTGCCGTGCGGCTGCGGCAAGACCGTCGCGGTGCGGGCGTGGTGCGGAACGCTGATCCGCGCCGGCCTGCCGTACAGCGTGATGATCACCGCGAGCCGCATCGACGAGCTGGACGACATCTACAGGCAGTTGATCGCCGAGGGCGTTCCGCCCGACGCGGTCGGCCTGATCCACAGCGAGCCGGCCGGGCACCGCTTCACGCCCCCGACCACCGACAACCAGCGGCGCCAGATCCTCATCGTCACCCACATGCGCCTGAAGAAGGGCGGCGGGCTCGACCACGACGAGCTGCTCTACCGCGGACGGTCGCGAGACGTGGTCCTCTGGGATGAGGCATGCATCATCTCGTCCTCTCGCGGCATCGGCTTCGAGAGCCTCGCCGGAGCGATCGGTTGGGTGGAGAACGTCGCCGCGGCTGGAGAACCGGACGCGCCCCTGGCACGGCTCGCTCGATGGGCGACGCGATGCTGGAGCGTGATCCAGCGCGAGAGGCGGGCGCAGCGGGACGACCCGCGACGCAAGCCAGAGCTGCTGAGCCTGCCCGCACTGACCGAGCGGCAGGCGGCCGAGTTCCGGGTGGCGTTGTTGCCGCCCCGCGACCTGCTCGACCCGCTCGAGGTGCTGATCGAGATCCACGCCGAGCAGCTTCGGCTTCTCGGCACGGGCCAGGGCGGCGGCGGGGTGCTGACCTACACGATCTCGGTGCCTCCCACGCTGCGCCACGTCGCAATCCTCGACGCCTCGGCCCCCATCCGCGAGCTGGTGAAGGAGGACCCGACCATTGCGGTCGATCCGTGGTTCGCCGGCCGCGCCATCAAGCGGTACTCCCGCGTCACCATCCGCCACTGGAGGATGAGCGGAGGGCGTCAGAGGATGGAGGCGGCGTTCGGCGGCCGCCGCGAGGATCGCGTGGTCTCGAAGGAGATCGCCGCGCGGGTGCTCGCCCTCGGCCCCGACGAGGCGGTGCTGTTCTTCACCCACAAGAAGCGCGGCAAGATCGACATGGCGGAGGTGCTGAAGGGCGACCTGCGGGCCGCCGGCATCGACCTCGACGCCACCGTGCCGGACCCCGCCGACCCGGAGAAGCGGCTTCCGCGGTTCTGCTGGCTCACCCACGGCCGGGAGACGGCGAGCAACCGCTACAAGCACTGCTCGCACGTCTTCTTCGTCGGCACCACGCATCTGCCCGACGTGGCGGCGGCCGGCCAGCTCGTCGGCCAGCGCGACGACCTTCTCAGCCCGCTCCCGCACAGCCGGATCGCCGACATCCAGGCGTCCGAGAAGGCGAACAACATCTACCAGGGCCTGCACCGGGCGGCGTGCCGGGACACGGTCGACGGGGAAGCCAAGGCGACCACCGTCCACGTCATCCTCTGGGACGCCAAGCCGGTCGCCCTCGCCGCCTCGCTGATGCCGGGGTGCCGGATCGAGCCGTGGCGGACGGAGGCCGAGGCGGAGGAGACCAGGACGGAGGCGGCCGCGGAAGCCATCCTGGCGTTCCTCGGCGGGCTTCCGGAGGGCACCGGGAAGGTCTCGATCAAGGCCGTGAAGGCGGCGTACGGCGTCGCAGTGGGGCACAAGATCTGGTGCATCGCCCGAGATCGGGCCTGCAGCCGAGCCGGATGGAAGGTCGCCGGCCGCTCGCTGATCCGAGGATAACGGCACCCGGCCTAAGGTCTATATAGACGAGGTGCCTTTATCGGCAGGTCGGTACGCCCAGCCATCCCCGCCGGGCCTCGGCTTTTTGCCCCCTCCTTACTCCGCATCATTCCCGAAGCCCCGTTCAGCGGCTTCATCCGCCATCGGCGAGGGACGAGCATGGGGGGTGGGGCCGGCCACGGCATAGTCGATCGAAATTTCTGAAGCCCGGCCTCGATGGGCATCGAGGGTCCGATCCCCCCGTGCCCCGGTCTTCCGTCAACGCATCGTGCAGCCGGACGAAGGCCGACGACGGGGCGGGCTCGGCGCCGAGATAGGCCACCGCGGTCTGGCGGAGAGGCCCAGAGCGTCAACCGGACGACCGATCCGGCATCCGCCTCCACCGACCTCCGTCCAGCCGTCGCCCAGCCTCGCCTTCGTGGTGGTGGGACAGCGGGTCGCCCTCGACCTCCACGCCGTCCCGCGCATCGAGCCGCGTCCGCCCCTGTTCCGAAATCCCCCAACGAGGCCGCCCTAAAAACTCGTGCAATGACAAGGGCCATCCCCGGCCGAAACAGATGTTCGATAGACACTTGATTTCGGAACATACGAGGCGCATGGTGCCGGCGGTTCCGACGAGGGAGGGGGATGGTCGTGAGTGCGAAGCGAGCCACCGCGCCGAAGCGTGTCGCGCTGTATCTGCGCGTCAGCACCACAGAGCAGACCACCGACAACCAGCGCCGAGAGCTGGAGGCGGTCGCGGAGCGGGCCGGCTGGGAGGTCGTCGCGGTGTTCACCGACGAGGGCCTGTCGGGTGCCAAGGGGCGCGACATGCGGCCGGGCCTCGACGCCCTGATGAAGGCCGTGACCCGCCGCGAGGTGGACATGGTCGCCGCGTGGTCGGTCGACCGCCTCGGCCGCAGCCTCACCGACCTGCTCGACCTCCTCCAGGAGATGCGGTCGAAGAACGTGGACCTGTTCCTGCATCAGCAGGGCCTCGACACGTCCACGCCCTCCGGCCGCGCCATGTACCAGATGCTCGGGGTGTTCGCCGAGTTCGAGCGGGCGATGATCCGCGAGCGGGTGATGGCGGGGCTGGCCAGAGCCAAGGCGCAGGGCACCAAGCTCGGCCGCAAGCGGATCGAGGACACCGACGCGAAGAAGGTCGATGCCATCCGGGCGCTGCGGGCCGAGGGCAAGGGCATTCGGGCGATTGCCGGGAAGCTCGGGGTGGGTGTCGGGACCGTGATGCGGGTGCTCGGCGAGCCGAACGCGGTGGCATAGCCGCAACCACGACAGAGACCGGGCGTCCGCAACCCCCATAGACCAGCGAAGGGCGGAAAGCCTGCGCGTCACCGATCTTCGATCGCGCAGGGGAGGAGATGGCACGGGCGTGAGGAGCGCATTGCCCTCTGGGGCTCCTACGCTCCTTTCGACCAGTTCGGAAAAAGCTCCTTCAGGCGCTCGACCGTATGGCGCCACTTCGGCGTCTTCGGTGCGCAAACGGTGTTCTGGTTCCCGAACATGCCGGCCTCGTTCACCGCCTCCGACAAAGGCCGCGTTTCGGCCCAGTCGATCGCGACGAACATCTCGCGCCGGTCGGCATCGTCGAGAGACATCCGGTGGTAGTCGGCGCGGGCCAGAACCTCCAACGCGGGGCGTTCCACGCCATCCTCGCCGACCACCGTGAACTCGTTGGCCGGCGTGGCGCTCTTGCGGACACGTCCGACGCCGACAAAACCGTAGCCGGGCGCCTTCACCCATACGAGATCGCCCGGCGTGAGCAGTCTCAGCGTGCCGCTGTACCAAGCGCCACCGCCAGCGGAGATGAAGCCGTAGCGCCGAGCGTCCTCCCAGTCACGGTTCTCCCCTTGCCCGAAGCAGGCGTAGTATTCTCCGTTCCACGGCTCCGAGCTTGTGAGGCTCCCACCGGCAGCGGCCGCGATCTGCGCCTCGACCGGATCGCGCAGCCAGGCGCGGCTCAACAAGAGGCCGGGTTCGGTGTCGAACACCTGGAAGCACAGCACGTTGATCGGAATGTCCCGGCTGTTCAGGTAGCCGACGATCCGCTCGCTCGCGGCGTCGAGTTCTGATGCGACGATCACGATCTGATGGCTCTGGTTCAGAAGCTCCGGGTCGAGGGGCTGACCGAAGCGCTGGGCGAACGCCTCGTCGAGGGATCGCCCCTTGGCGAACCGCGTGTAGATGCGGGCGATGTCGTCGGCGTGGAGATGCTCGGCCCAGCTCGCGTAATCGAGCGCCTGCGCCACGACCTCACGCGGGGTTCTGCCGCGTTTCAGCTCGACCAGAATGAGCGTCCCGTCGGGTGCCAGCGCGAGCAGATCGATCCGTCCCCCGAAACCGGTGTCTTCCTGCCGGCCAACGATCATCCACTCCCGCGAGAGTATTTCCGGCGCGGCGACGATCATGTCCTCCAACAGCAATTCGCTCGGGAGGCTCGCCTCGCGAAGGGCGCGGGGCTCGCTTCCGACGCGCCAAAGGCTGTGCTGAATGGGCATCGAATGTCCTTCTTCGCCGAATACGCCACTGGCGTGTGTTGCGATCGGCATTCTATCAGAGTCGTGCGGACGATGATGCACCGGGCTCCGCCGCTCGGGTCGACGACAAGCCGAACGGGCTCACCCGATGCATGGCATCAGGAACGAGCCGGTGGACCCCGAGGTGTCGCCGGCGAGCCGGGAAGGGAGGCGGCAGGGCGGGCACGGCCCGTGTTGATCCGCCCCTCTCGATCAGTGTTTTTGGCGGCTCGGTGCCAGCCGAGGGCGGGCTCAGCCGATGCTGGCCGACGAACAATCGTCGGCTGTTCTCTGCCACGCACGGTTGCCGTCCGTAGCTCTCCGGCCGTAGTCTCGTGCTCGGGCATCTCGGCGCGGGGCGCGGGTGGCAAAAGTCTTCATCAGCTACACCGGGGTCGATCGTGCGTGGGCGCACTGGATCGGGGTGACGCTGCGCGACAACGGCCACGTTCCGTTCGTTCACGAGTGGGAGGTCGGAGCGGGCCAGAACGTGCCGCGCTGGATGGAGCAGCGGATCAGGGAGGCCGATCACCTTCTCGGCGTGTTCTCGAACGCCTATGCCCGAGGCGTCTACTCGAATGCCGAGCGCTGGGCCGCCTACTGGCAGGACCCGGAGGGCCGTGACGGGTTTCTGGTGCCGGTCGAGGTCGAGACCGTCACCGACTGGCCACCGCTCGCCAGGCCGCTGAACCGGCTGTCGCTGGTCGGGAAGACCGAGGGCGAGGCGGAGGAGGCGCTGCTCGCGTTTCTCGAGCCGCCGGCACCACCGGCCACACGGCCGCCGTTCCCCGGCGCGGCTCCGTCTGCGACGAGCACTGCGCCGGCCGCCGGAGGCAACGGATCGGGGACACCCTCTTCGTTCATCGACCGCAGCGAGCCTCTTCCGGCGGCCCGCCCGACGCTGCCGAGCGCCGAAAGCTCGGCCGGAGCAAGCGGCGGAGGAGGTGGAGGTCGCTCGAAGCCGCCCGGCGAGGTTCCCTCCGGGGCGGACGAAGTTCCAGACCCAAGCGACCGCGATGCCTTCGAGGCGTGGCTTCGATCGAAGCCCGGAAGTTGTTCGGTCGTGATCGCGGCCCGTGCGGCTCTACGAGCGCTGCCTTTCGTCAGATGGCGTAAACTGACAGAAAACGACGCTGCAACCATCGCGTTGCCGATCTTTCGTGCGACCGCGGTTTCGCGATTTGCCTCGGTGTACACAAATCACAAAACCGCCAACGCTGCCGACAACGCCGCCGTCGATATGAGTATCGCCGCCGAAATCACCGACATTGACCTCGACGCTGTCAGAGCCGAGGCTGCCGCTAAAGCCGCTGCCAGATTCGCCGCATACGCTGTCGCCAGAGCCGGCGACGCAAAAGCCGCCGCCACTGCCGCCGTCTACGCTGGTGACGCTACCGGCTTCGCCGCAACCGCCGCCACTCGAGCGGATGCTCGGCAGTTGAGCAGGGGTGTACCTCCCGCGCAACTAGCGCGAGTGCCGCTGTGGCCCACAGAAACCGACGGGATTCCGTCAGCACTCACTGAACGACGGAACGAATTGGCGGCCGACCTCGGACGTCTCGGTAGCCACTGGCGCGTCTGGCTGAACTGGTACGACGAGATCCTTGCCGGCTCGCCGCCGTCGCCGGAACGGAGCGAGGCATGGGACGCGGCCTTCACCGACGTGAACGAGCCGCTGCCGTGGGACGACGGACCCGAGGCCGTGAACCTCGCGATCCAGGCGCGGCTCGATGCGCTGAGCGTGGAAGAAGCGTCGGCCGAGATCCCGGATCAGACTGCGGCGCCAGTCCGTGTCGAGGAGCGAGGCGGCAAGGTCGCTTCCGTCCGTGATCGCGACAGTCCGCTCCGCGCGAGCGAACGCGACTTCGAGGCGTGGCGGGAGCCGGTCGTCGAGCACATCCAGGAACTGGCGTCCGGCGACTTCGCCGAAGGCACCAACCACAGCCGCATCCGTGATCGGCTCGTGAGCCTGGGGCGACTCTTGCCGGGCGACATCGCCGACGTGAAGGAGCGCCAGTTCCGCATCGGCTACGAGATCGAGCGCTTCGAGCGCCTGATCGCGGCCTACCGCTCCGGCGGGGACGACATGCCGGCGATGAACGCGGCGAGCCTGGAGGACCTGGAGGCGCTGCGCATCGCGTTGTCCATGGGCGTCGACAAGCTCGAACGCTGGGGCGAGTTCCGGCGGCTCGCCGCCGCCGACCCGAAGCGCGAGGGTGAGGCGGACCGCGAGGCCGTGGGCGAAGCGATGGACGAGATGGCGGCCGACATGGAGCGGAAGCCGGCCTATTTCGATCCAGAGCTTCCGGCGTCGTTCCGCTTCCTCGCCGAAGCGGTGAAGGACCCGCTGGGCGCCACCAAGACCATCGTCTACGGCGCCGTGAAGAGCGTCGAGAACCTTTTCAGCTTCCTCGGAAGAAGGGCGCTCGGGCTCGGGCGAAAGGTGTTCGACGAAGCCGAGAAGCCGATCCCGAAGGCCGTCGCTGCGTCTCTCCTGCTTGGGCTTGCCGATGCCGCGCTGAAGCTGTCTGAGGCACTCCCCCAGGGCTGGGCATGGCTCGAGCCGCTGCTCGCAAGCCTCGCCCGATCGAGCGGGCTTTGATCTTCTCTGGCAAATGCGGGCGTCGTGCCGCGGCCCCGATCACACAGGCGATCAGCAATGGCCGAACCAAAGGATCCCGCGCGACAAAGAAGGGCCGATCAGGGTGTGAAGGCGCCCATGAGAAGCCCGGCGCGTTCGGGGGCGGCTGATCGCAAGGACGATCGGGGATGCGAAGTCCCACCGCCATTGCCGAAAGACGATCTGCACAAGCTGCTGTTCGCACATTCTCCCGAGGCTGCGCGAGAAATCCAGGACTACGTCGAGTGGCAATGCCGGGGGGAAGAGAAGGTGCTGCATGTGGAGAAGGTGGCGAGCGAGCGGGTGCTCGGCCGTGAGCACGCAGTCTGGGACGTTCACACCGACAAGGAACGATGGTGGGTCGTGACCAACCCGACCAACCTCTACTCACAGACGCTCATGCCGAGCCTCGACTACACGCTCTCGTTCCACATCGGGTCGAGCTGACGCCGGCCAACGAGACGCCCAAGAATGCCGACTTCCCGGCCTGGAACGAGCTGATCGGCAACGCAGTCGCGCCAGGACACTCCGCCGAGTATGTCCGCGCGTACCTGAAGACGACCGCAGAACGAGCTTGGCGACTGGTGAACTGGCTGACACACGCCTCCAGCGCCACGCGTGACGACGCCCGGATTGCCGTCGGTGCCACCGCCCACGTCGTCGACAACTACGCCCTCGGCACCCTCGAGCGAAAGGCGAAGGCCCCCGAGCGCTGCGGGCGCTGCAACTCGTACAGGATCTCCGTCAGGTGGCGTCCCGAGGTCGGCCGACACGGAACCTACGTTTCTTTTTTGCGAAGCCTGCGGAGCCGAGAAGCTGCCGGCAAAGCAGCGCCATCGAGCGAGGCGAAGCTGAGGGCGTGACCGTAGGCGACCCGTGCTCCGCCGGGGTGCCCCCCAGCCTGCGATCGACGTGTACTAACGGCGTGCACTAAGAGATGTATTCCGCATCGCCTAAGTTATTGATTTTCAAGGCCGATAGGTCACTGGCTGGGGGACGAGGATTCGAACCTCGACTAACGGAGTCAGAGTCCGCTGTTCTACCGTTAAACTATCCCCCAACGAGGCGGGTCGCGATGCGGCCGTCTCGGGACCGGCCGGCGGGCGAGTTCGGCGGCTCGGGGCCGCCGCGCCGCGGCGCGGTGTCGCTCATATAATCGGGAAGTCCGCGTCGGTCTACCCCCTGTTCGCGGGCTGCGCACTGCCTCGATCATGGCGGTCCCGCACGCCGCAGCACGGGCGCCGCCGGCCGCCGAGCCGAGCCGCGCGCCGGGCTGCACGCCTGGCGAGACGCATCCGATTCGGCCGTGCCCGATTCGCCTGCGCCCGTGCGGTCGGACGCTCGCGTCGAGACCCGCTCGCGTCGAGACCGGCCCGCGGCGTTGGCGTCACCCCTGCGCGGTGCCGCCGTCGACGAAGAACTCGATACCGGTGACGTAGCTCGCCTCGTCCGACAGCAGGAAGAGCGCGGCGCGGGCGACCTCCTCCGGCCGGGCCATCCGGCCGAGCGGCACGCTTTCGGCGATTCGCGCCTTCACGGCGTCGGGCGTGCCGGCGAAGGCGGCGGTGTCGGTCGGGCCGGGACTGACCACGTTGACCCGGATGCCGCGCCCCTTCAGCTCGCCGGCGAGCGTGCGGGCGAACGAGCGCAACGCCGCCTTGGCCGCCCCGTAGAGGCCGAATCCGGGCTGTCCGCGCACCGAGGCGATCGAGCCGGTGATCAGGATCGCGCCGCCGTCGGTGAGCAGCGGCAGCGCCTTCTGGATCGTCAGCAGCGTGCCCACCACGTTGACGCGAAAGCTGCGGTCGATCTGCTCGCGGGTCGCCTCGGCGAGCGGCACCACGTCGATCGCCGCGGCGTTCGCCCAGACGAGATCGAGCCGGCCCGCCTCGCGGGCGACGGTCGCGAACAGGCGGTCGAGATCGGCGGGATCGCCGGCATCGCCCGCGACCGGCAGCGCGTTCGGGCCGATCGCCGCGGCGGCCTCGGCCAAACGGTCGGCCCGCCGGCCGGTGAGGAAGACCCGCGCGCCTTCGGCGGCCAGCTGCGCCGCGCCGGCCCGGCCGATCCCCTCGCTCGCCCCGGTGATCACCGCGACCTTGCCGTCGAATCGCCCCATGTCGCCCCCTCCGGCCGCCTGCACCGAAACCGCGGTCCGGTTCCGAGATACCGCGCCGCACGGATACCGTGCCGCACGCCGGTGCGACCGATCAACGGGAAATTCCGGGTCCGTTCGGGAAACCCGACCGGCGTTCAGCCGATCAGCGGCGGAAACGCCAGCCGGGCGATATCGGCCATCTGCCCCACCGCGGTCTGGCCGAGGGCGCCGGCCTGCTCGAGCAGCGTGTGGGTCTGCGCCCGCACGAAGGTGGCGTGCAGCGCGACCAGCTCGCCGGTGTCGGCCGCCTGGGCCACGCCTTGCGCGAAGTCGAGCATGGCGGCGAGATTCCGCTCGGCGAAGGTCAGCGCCTGCTGGCCGAGCACGACGCCGCCGAGCGCCGGCGTGAAGGCGACGCCGCGCTGCACGAGGTCGAGCCAAGTGCTCAGGCCGCCGTGCAGGGCGGCGAGGCCGGCTGCGGCCGACCGCTGTGTCTCACCCATGCGGAACGCCAGCGATTCCATGGCCCCCTCCCTTGGCTGGCGCGACGTGGGGTGTCGAGCCGAACACTCAGTATGAACACGGAGGCACCGAGACCGCCAAAGGAATCCGACGCTCGAGCGTGAGGCGCTTCCGCGCAGGCGGCCGAGCCCGATCGGCGGTGGCCGCGCGGCGGGCGGCCGGCGGCGATCAGCCGAGCGGAGCGGCCGCGCCGTCGCCCAGCCAAACATTCGATTCGACCGGCGGGTGCTCCTCGGTGCGCCAGGCGGCGCCGCGCCAGTCGACGTCGGAAAGGCCGGCGATCACGTCGGCCACCGCCTCGTGCGGCACCGGATGCGCGGGCCCGCGAATCTCCGGGCCGGTCGGACCTCCCATCGCCCACACCGCGACGAACACGGCGCCGTCGGTGGTCGAGGGCGCGAGGATGAGCGCATGGACCCGCGATTCCACCAGCGTGGAGGCGATCAGGCACTCCCCGGCCGATGGCAGCGAGACGTCGAGAGCCTCCACGAAACCTCCTCTCGTGCGATCGCGATCGGAGGCGACGGTGCGCCGCAACATGCCGCCGCGCCATACGGGCCGGTGCGGAATTGACAGCCGCGGACCGGTGCCCGGCGGTGCGCGCGAATCTTTTCGCGAATGCAGCGACCAGCGGTCACGGGGGCCGCGGGCGAACCGAAAGGCGCCGACGGCGTTGTCTTTCGGGTTTCGCCACGACCGGCATGCGCCGGTGCGAGCCGGTTCTGCTCGTCGATGGCGCACCGAGGCGAAAGATCGCTGCCGCAATCGTCGGGCCACGAGGTGGGCTCGACGAGGGGCGGCGACCTCGACCGCCTCGCCGACCGATGGCCGCCACCGCGGCCGCGAAACCCTCGGCGACATCGCCGCGACACCGGGCCGCGCGGCGGCCCGTCCGCGTCACCCGATCTCCGAGTCACCCGATCGAGGAGCAATCCATGTACAAGATCTACACCGCGCCGGAAGGCGTCGAGAGCATCTCGCCGATGGAGAAGCAGAACATGCTCTTCAAGGGCGTCGACACGATGGACGAGGCGATCGGCTGGGCCTCGCACATGAGCCGCACCGGGCACTCGGTGCTGCTGATCGAAGGCGACGACGGCACCAAGCTCGACAAGAGCGAGATCGCCGACGCGCTGCGGCGCTACAAGATCTGATCGCACACGAACGAGGCGGCGCCGGCTTCGCCCGACCGCCGGTGCCGCTCTCCCGAGATCGAGGCGCCAAACCCTGCCCTCGTGCGCGGGGACGGGGCGGGTCATCCGTTGCGCTTTTCCTCCCGACGGCGCATCTCCTGACGAGCTTTTGCCCGCGGGCGCCCGTTTTCCGGACGCCTTCCTCGGGGCGGTGGCTTTTCCGGGGCGCGGCTCGTCCGGTGAGCGGAGCCGCCACCGGCGAGCCCGTCACGACGAGCCCGCGAGCAGGAGACCGCCAAGAGGGGTTCGCGAGGAGGAGACCGTGCGGATCGGCATCGATCTCGGCGGCACCAAGATCGAAGGCATCGCGCTCGCACCGGACGGCGCCGAGCGGTGGCGCAAGCGCGTGCCGACGCCGGCCGGCGATTACGACGCGACGCTGCGCACCATCGCCGCGCTGGTCGCCGCGGCCGAGGGCGCGACCGGCGAGGCCGGCACGGTCGGCATCGCCACCCCCGGCGCGATCTCGCCCGCCACCGGCCTCCTGAAAAACTCCAACAGCGTGGTGCTGAACGGCCGCCCGCTCGACCGCGACCTCGAGCAGATTCTGGTGCGCCCGGTGCGGCTCGACAACGACGCGACGTGCTTTGCGGTGTCGGAAGCGACCGACGGCGCGGCCGCCGGCGCGCGAGCGGTGTTCGGCGTGATTCTCGGAACCGGCGTCGGCGGCGGCATCGTGGTCGACGGCCGGCCGCTGTCCGGCCACAACCGGATCGCCGGCGAATGGGGCCACGTGCCGCTGCCCTGGCCGCGCGACGAGGAGCGCCCCGGCCCGCCCTGCTATTGCGGCAAGCACGGCTGCCTTGAGACGTTTCTCTCCGGCCCGGGCCTCGCGCGCGAGTTCCAGCGCGTCACCGGGCGCCCGGCGGTGGCGAGCGCGATCGCCGCGGCCGCCGCGGCCGGCGACACCGCAGCGAAGCTGGTGCTCGACGCCCATGTCGATCGCCTCGCGCGCGGGCTCGCGCTCGTGATCACGATCCTCGATCCCGACGTGATCGTGCTCGGCGGCGGCCTGTCGAACATCGAGGCGCTGTACGGCGCGCTGCCGCCGCTGGTCGAACGCTACGCCTTCTCGGACCGTATCACGACACCGATCGTGAAGAACCGGCACGGCGACTCGAGCGGCGTGCGCGGCGCCGCCTGGCTGTGGCCGCCCGCGCATTGATCGTCGACGGTCGACCGAGCACGACGTCGACACATCGAAACGTGCGCAAGTGTCGAACCGCTCGCGCAGCACGCATCGTTCCATCAGACTCGCTCGATCGGCCTAGGTACTCTCCCCGAGGGCTCCCGTTACCGTTCGTGCGCCGTTCAGAAGATTTCCTTTACGGATCTCATCACAATCATTTCGACATCGATCGCCACCGCGCTCCGGCGACCTTCCGCTCGTCTTTCGAGTCGATGTCCACCCGATCGATCCCGCCGGAGCTCGACCCGCGCAGAACGAGTCCGAGGCTCAGCACATGAGAATGCCCTCCGCCGTCGCCAAATCCATCCAGGCGAAGATCGCCTCCCTCGCGGGCATCTGTCTGGTCGGCACCGCCGGTGTCCTGGTCGGCTACGGCGTGCTGTCGTCGTCCTGGAACAACAGCTTCGTCGACGACACCGTGTCGTCGCTGATGAACAAGACCGGTCGCGAGTCCCTGCAGTTCGTCGCCAGCCGCGAGGCGCGCGCGGTGCAGCAGGAGTTCACCTCCGCGCTGGTCGCGGCGCGCACCATGGCGCAGACGTTCGGCGTGCTCGCGGCGGAGGGAGGCGAGGCGACGCCGGTCGCCGCGCGGCGCGACCAGATCAACAAGATCCTGCTCGACGTGCTGAAGAGAAATCCCACGCTCAACGGCACCTACTCGGCCTGGGAGCCGGGAGCGCTCGACGGCCGCGACCGTCAGTTCGAGAACCGCCGCGACGTCGGCTCCGACGACACCGGCCGCTTCCTGCCCTACTGGACACGCGCCGAGGACGGCAAGATCGCGCTGCAACCGCTCGTCGAGTACGACAGCCGCGCGCTGCATCCGAACGGCGTGATGAAGGGCGGCTGGTACATCAGCCTGCAGGAAGGCGCCGAGGAGAGCGTGCTCGGCCCCCTGCCCTACATCGTGCAGGGCAAGAGCGTCTATCTCGCCACCCTCTCGGTCCCGGTGAAGATCGACGGAAAGTTCCGCGGCCTCGCCGGCACCGACTTCAATCTCGACTTCGTGCAGAAGCTCGCCGGCGCCGTCGACCAGAAGCTGTACGGCGGCAAGGGCGAGGTGGCGATCCTCAGCGACATGGGCTTGGTGGTCGCCCACAGCCAGCACCCCGACCTGATCGGCAAGCCGATGTCGACCTTCGACAAGGGATGGCAGGCCGACCTCGAGCACATCAAGAAGGGCACCGAGACGGTCGAGCTCGACAAGCAGGCGAAGATGTTCCGCGCGTTCGCGCCGATCACCCTCGGCCGAACCGGCAAGCCGTGGTCGGTGCTGATCCAGGTGCCGCAGGACGTGGTGCTCGCCGAGGCGAACGCCTTGTCGGCGAACCTCGCCGCCCGCGCCGGCTCGTCGACGCTGTGGCAGCTCGTGGTCGGCCTCGCGGTCGCGGTCGGTGCGATCGTGCTGATCTGGTTCGCCGCCCGCACCATCGCCCTGCCGATCCGCAAGAGCGCGGCGTTCGCCGCGGCGATCGCCGAGGGCGATTTCGGCCGCCAGCTCGACGTCGACCAGAAGGACGAGGTCGGCACGCTCGCGACCACGCTGAGCAAGATGCGCGACGACCTCCAGCACATGATCGCGCAGCGCGCCGAGACTCAGGCGCGGGCCGAGGCGGAGCGCCGCCGCGGCATGCTGGAGCTCGCCGACGGCTTCGAGGCGGCGGTCGGCGAGATCGTCGAGACGGTGTCGTCCGCCGCGACCGAGCTCGAGGCCTCCGCCGGCACCCTCACCCGCACCGCCGAGGTGACGCAGCGGCTCTCCAACACCGTCGCGGCCGCTTCCGAGCTCGCTTCCACCAACGTGCAGAGCGTCGCCTCCGCTACCAACGAGATGACCTCCTCGGTGCAGGAGATCAGCCGCCAAGTGCAGGAGTCGAGCCGGATCGCCGGCGAGGCCGTCAAGCAGGCGGAGAAGACCGACGGCCGCATCACCGAGCTGTCGCAAGCCGCCGCCCGCATCGGCGACGTCGTGCAGCTGATCACGGCGATCGCCGAGCAGACCAACTTGCTGGCCTTGAATGCGACCATCGAAGCCGCGCGCGCAGGCGAGGCCGGCAAGGGATTCGCGGTGGTCGCGCAGGAGGTGAAAGCCTTGGCGGCGCAGACCGGAAAAGCCACCGGCGAGATCTCGGCGCAGATCGCCGGCATGCAGACGGCGACCCAGGAGTCGGTCGGCGCGATCA
>NZ_AKZI01000053.1 GCF_000293785.1 Rhodovulum sp. PH10
CCCCACGGGAGAGGGTAAGAACCGAGCCGTTCAGCCGGAAACCGTATCATTTGCGGCACGCGGTGCTCCGGCCGGCCGCCATACGCCACGAGCCATGCGAGCGACCGTTCGGCCGGCCGGACGGTGATCCGCTCGGCACGCCCGCACGGCACCTCCGAGAAGCCCCGCCGACCCACACCTCCGACACGCAAAAAAGCCGACCTTTCGGCCGGCTTTTCCGTCGTCGTGTATCGAATACCCGCGAGGCCGCGGGAAGCGGGACGACCGGACGGGACGGCCACACGAGCCGTCCCGTCGTGCGAAGGCGTCAGGCCTTCTTCGTCTCGTGGGTGTCGTGGTGCTGGTGCACCGGATCCCACACGCGCTTCTTGGTGAAGTACAGCAGGCCGGTGAGGATCAGCAGGAACACCATCACCTGGAAGCCGAGGCGCTTGCGGGCCTCGAGGTGCGGCTCGGCGGTCCACATCAGGAACGCCGCGACGTCCTTGGCGTACTGCTTGGCGGTCTGCGGGGTGTCGTCGGTATAGGCGACCAGCCCGTCGGCGAGGGGCGGCGGCATCGCCGTCGCGTGGCCCGCGTAGTACTTGTTGTAGTTCGCGCCGTCCGGCAGCTTGAAGTCGGCCGGCGGGTCGGTATAGCCGGTCAGATAGGCGACGATGTAGTCCGGGCCGGCCTCCTGATACTGCGTCAGGATGTCGAACAGGAAGGTCGGGAAGCCGCGGTGATAGGTGCGCGCCTTGGCCATCACCGACAGGTCCGGCGGAGCGACGCCGTTGAAGGCGACGGCGGCGGCCTGCGGGTTCGGATAGGGCGACGGGAAGCGGTCGGCCAGCCGGCCGGGGCGCTCGAACATCTCGCCCTGGTCGTTCGGGCCGTCCTTGATCTGGGCCTCCGCCGCGATCGCGGCGGCCTGCTCCTTGGTGAAGCCCGGGCCGCCCGGCTCCGCGAGGTTGCGGTAGGCGACCAGCGTCAGGCCGTGACAGGCGGCGCAGACCTCACGATAGACCTGGAAGCCGCGCTGCAGCTGGGCCCGGTCGTAGGTGCCGAACGCACCGGCGAACGACCACTGGTTCTGCGGCGGGGTCGGCTGCTCGGCCGCCTTGGCGGTCGAGGTGCCGGCCGAGACGCCGACCAGCACGGCGAGCAACGCGATCGCCGCCGCGGTGCCGACCTTCTTCTTCAGCGGGCTCGGATTCTCCGCCTCGTCGATCGTCTCCGGCACCGGCAGCGGCTTCTCCATCATGCCGAGCATCGGCAGCACCACCAGGAAGTGGATGAAGTACCACGCCGTGAGGATGCGGGCCGCGAGCGTGTAGACGCCTTCCGCCGGCTGCGCGCCGAGCCAGCCGAGCAGGACGCAGGTGGCGACCCAGATCCAGAAGAAGATCTTGAACAGCGGCCGATAGCGTCCCGACTTGACCTTGGAGGTGTCGAGCCAGGGCAGGAAGAACAGCACCACGATCGAGCCGAACATCGCGATGACGCCCATCAGCTTGTTCGGGATGGCGCGCAGGATCGCGTAGAACGGCAGGTAGTACCACTCCGGCACGATGTGGGCCGGGGTCACGCTCGGATTGGCCGGGATGTAGTTGTCGGCGTGGCCGAGATAGTTCGGGATGTAGAACAGGAACCAGCAGAACAGCAGCATGAACACGACGAAGTAGAACAGATCCTTCAGCGTCGCGTACGGCGTGAAGGGCACCGTGTCGCTCTCGAACTTCGGCTCGATGCCGGCCGGATTGTTCTGGCCGACCACGTGCGTCGCCCAGATGTGCAGCGCCACGAAGGCGACGATCACGAACGGCAGCAGGTAGTGCAGCGAGAAGAAGCGGGTGAGGGTCGGATTGCCGACCGCGTAGCCGCCCCACAGCCAGGTGACGACGGTGTCGCCGACCAGAGGGATCGCCGAGAACAGGTTGGTGATCACGGTGGCGGCCCAGTAGCTCATCTGGCCCCACGGCAGCACGTAGCCGAGGAAGCCGGTCGCCATCATCAGCAGATAGATGATCACGCCGAGGATCCACAGCACCTCGCGCGGCTCCTTGTAGGACCCGTAATACATGCCGCGGAACATGTGGACGTAGACGGCGAGGAAGAACATCGCCGCGCCGTTGGCGTGCGCGTAGCGCAGCAGCCAGCCGTAATTCACGTCGCGCATCAGGTGCTCGACGGAATTGAAGGCGAGGTCGACGTCCGGCGTGAAGTGCATCACCAGCACGACACCGGTGACGATCTGGATCACCAGCATGAACGAGAGAATCACGCCGAACGTCCAGAGGAAGTTCAGATTCTTCGGGGTGGGGAAGGCGACGAACGAATCATACGCGAAGCTGATGATCGGCAGCCGCGCTTCCAGCCAAAGAATGTAACGATTGTCGGTTTGAAACTTGGAAGGTCCACTCATGGTGCGTCTCTGTCCGGAGGGGTTTGCGGTCCGGAGGCCGCGTCAGCCGATCTGGATCTTCGTGTCGGACACGAACTGATAAGGCGGCAGCGGCAGGTTCAGGGGCGCCGGCCCCTTCCTGATGCGGCCGGAGTCGTCGTACTGCGAGCCGTGGCAGGGGCAGAACCATCCCCCGTAATCACCCGACTTGGCGATCGGGATGCAGCCGAGATGGGTGCAGATGCCGATCACGACCAGCCAGTTCTCGTGACCCGGCTTGGTGCGCTGCTCGTCGGTCTGCGGATCGGGAAGCGCGCTGAGCTTGACGTCCTGCGCCTGCTTCACCTCGTCCTCGGTCCGGTGCCAGATGAAGATCGGCTTGCTGCGCCACGACACCTTGATGACCTGACCCGGCTGAATCGGAGAGAGGTCGACCTCGATCGGCGCACCGGCGGCGATGGTCGCCTGATCCGGGTTCATCTGAGCGACCAGCGGCACCAGCGTCAATGCGCCGCCGATCGCACCCACCGCCCCGGTCGCGATGTAAAGAAAATCGCGCCGGCTCGGCTCGGCCTGCAATGGCATGTTGCTCACAGTCTTCGGTTCCTTTTCAATCGATCGGCGGGTACCCTCGGAGGCCGACCCCGGCAAAACCCGGCGGCCGGATCGGTCTGTCGAGCCGAGGCTCGGGCGGCATGTATCGAGCGCCACCTTAAGCTTTCTAATGGCACCGTTTCGCGGGCCAACGCAAGTCCGAGGACTTGCCGACGAGTGTTCATGGCAAATATCGTCGCGTGATGGTCCGGCCTGCACCCGACGGGAGTGGTATCGAGACGTGCGGATCGCCCTCTACGAGCCGGACATTCCACAGAACACCGGCACCATCCTGCGGCTCGCCGCCTGTCTCGGCGTCGAGGTGCATCTGATCGAGCCGGCCGGGTTCCCGACCTCCGACCGTGCCTTTCGCCGCGCGGGGATGGACTATCTCGACCGGGCCGCCCTCGTGCGACACCCGTCCTATGGGGATTTCACGAGATTCTGTAAGGAGCGGGCGCTGCGGACGGTGCTGCTCACGACGGCCGCCGAGACCTCCTATCTGGACCACCGGTACGACCGGCGCGACGTGCTGCTGCTCGGCCGCGAGAGCGCCGGCGTGCCGGAGGCGGTGCATCGCGCGGCCGCCGCGCGGCTCGTGATTCCGATGCGTCCGGGCCTGCGCTCGCTCAACGTCGCGATGGCCTGCGCGATGGTGGTCGGCGAGGCGCTGCGACAGACCGGCGGGTTTCACGACGCTGTCGTGAGAACGGAACAGGGAACGATGAACGATTTTTAATTTTCCTGGACCTGAACTACGCTCGCGGGACTAATCTTCGGAGAGCATGACATGACAAGTCGGCACGCTGGCGGACCGAAATGTAACGTTCGCCATCGCGTCGCCCACACCGCCGGCGGCGCGAGGCCGGCGTGTTTCGCCCCCGCACGGACGTGATCACGATGAACGAGCCCGACCGCATCGCTTCGCCACTGCCCGAGCCCACCGTGCTCGACGCACGCAAGGCGGAGGCCCGCGCCTGGTTCGAGCAGCTGCGCGACGCGATCTGCTCCGCCTTCGAGACGATCGAGGACGACGCGCCGGCGGCGACCGCCGGCGGTCGCGAGCCCGGACGGTTCGTGCGCACGCCGTGGGCGCGTACCGACCACGCCGGCCACGACGGCGGCGGCGGCACCATGGCGATGATGCACGGCCGGGTGTTCGAGAAGGTCGGCGTCCATGCCTCCACCGTGCACGGCGAGTTCGCGCCGGAGTTCCGCAAGGACATTCCGGGTGCCGCCGAGGATCCGCGCTTCTGGGCGTCGGGCATCTCGCTGATCGCCCACCCGCTCTCCCCGCACGTGCCGACCGCCCACATGAACACCCGCTTCGTGGTCACCTCGCGGGCGTGGTTCGGCGGCGGCGCCGACCTCACCCCGATGCTCGACCGCCGCCGCAGCCGGGAGGATCCCGACACCGTCGCCTTCCACACGGCGATGAAGGCCGCCTGCGACGCCCACCCGAAGGTCGCCGCGCACGAGCGCTTCCAGGCGTGGTGCGACCGTTATTTCTTCCTGAAGCACAGGAACGAGCCGCGCGGCGTCGGCGGCATCTTTTACGACTGGCTCGACAGCGGCGATTTCTCCGCCGACCTCGCCTTCACCCGCGACGTCGGCCGGGCGTTTCTCGGCGTCTATCCGACGCTGGTGCGTGCGAATTTCGCGTCCCCGTGGAGCGAGGCGGAGCGCGACGAGCAGCTGGTCCGACGCGGCCGCTACGTCGAGTACAACCTTTTGTACGATCGCGGCACCGTGTTCGGCCTGAAGACCGGCGGCAACGTCGCCTCGATCCTCTCCTCGATGCCGCCGCTGGTGAAGTGGCCGTGAGGGGGTTTTCGGTCGCTCGCGGCACGGCTTCGCTGTGCCGGGCGGCGTTCCCCTATCGAGGGTCGTGGCATTCCGTTATGCTTACGGGAGACCGCGGACCGAGGCATGACGATCGCCGCCTTCGACACCCTGAAATTCGTGCGGGCGCTGCGCGACAAGGCCAAGATGTCGCCGGAGCAGGCGGAAGGCTTTGCCGACGCCATCTCCGAGGCGATCCAGACCGACATCGCCACCAAATCCGACATCGCGGCCGTGCGGGACGATATCGCCGCCGTGCGGGGGGAGATCGGCGTCGTGCGGGGGGAGATCGCCGATACGGCGACCGACCTGCGCGGCGAGATCGCCAGTACCGCCGCGGACCTGCGCTCCGAGATCCGGCAGTGCGAGCTGCGGCTCGAGGCAAAGATCGAGGCGACCAAGGCCGAGCTTCTGAAATGGATGTTCGGGACGATCGGCTTTCAGACGCTGATCATTCTCGGCGCGGTGATCGCGCTCGCCCGGCAAATCCATCCCTGACCGTCCAGCGCGACGCCGGTCAGCCCGTTTCTGCCGCCGCCTGCGCCACGATCCGGTCGAGGCTGGCGGTATCCAACGGAAAACCTTCCGCGATCCAGGCCGTCTCGGCGACGCGCAAAACCTTTCCGAGCGCCGGGCCGGCGGGAATGCCGCGCGCCATGAAGGCGGCGGCCTTCAGCGGGAAAGCGGGCGCCTGCCAGCGGTCGGGCAGCGTCGCGAGGGAGCGCCACGCATCCTCGCACATATCCTGGCACGCCGCCTCGCGCGCATCTGCGGTGACACCACCTGAGGTATCCGCATAGCCGGAGACGTCGAGATCCGCGAGAGCGGCAGCGGCGCGAGGGCAAGAACCGGCCCGGCTCCAGGCGAGCAGCACCCGATCACCATAAGCGTCCGGCCCTAGCCGATAAAGCAGCGCACGCGCCGCGGCCTCGCCGGCAGCAGGCGATACTTCCCGCCAGTGATGCGCCATCAGCGCCAGCCGGCGATGCTCGCCGTTGAACAGCCGCAACCGCTCGCGCAGGCGGTCCGAATCCTCCTCCACCAGCACCGCGAGCGCGGCGAGCCGGCGCACCGGATCGGGCTTTCGGCCGAGCACCGCCTCGTGCCGTGCCATCGCGGCGAGGTTTTGCGGCAGGCCGACGCCGCCGAGGACCAGATGGAGAATGCCGGTGTCGGACATCACCGTCGCGGTCGCCGCCGCGCCGGGCGCGACCAAGAGCTTCATCAGCTCCATCCGCACCCGCTCGCGCGACAGCGCGCGCAAAGTTTCGCGGGCGGCGACGCAGGCGGCGAGGCTTTCCCGATCGAAGTCGCCGTTTCCATAGGAAGCATGAAACCGGAAGTAGCGGAGGATGCGCAAAAAATCTTCCGCGATCCGGCGGGCCGGCGCGCCGATGAACCGCACCTTTCTGGCGATCAGGTCGGGAAAACCGCCGAGCGGGTCGTGCACCACGCCGTCGCGCCCGACCGACAGCGCGTTCATGGTGAAGTCGCGCCGCTCGGCGTCGGCCCGCCAGTCGCGCCCGAACGCGACCTTCGCCTTGCGGCCGAACGTTTCCACGTCGCGCCGCAGCGTCGTCACCTCGAACGGGCGGCCGTCGGCCACCACCGTCACCGTGCCGTGGTCGATCCCGGTCGGGATCGCGGCGAGGCCCGCCGCCTTCGCGCGACGCACCACCTCGTCGGGCAGCGCGGTGGTGGCGATGTCGAGCTCGGTCACCGGCTCGCCGAGCAGCGCGTTGCGCACGGCGCCGCCGACCACGCGCGCCTCCTCGCCGTCGCGATCGAGCAGCGCCAGCACGCGGGCGAGCGCCGGGTCGGCGAGAAAGCCGGCGTCCGGCAGCCGGACCGGCGTCTCGCTCACTCGAAATGGCCGGGCACCAGCCGGCCGTTCTCGACGTGCGCCGGCACGTAATCGGAGCGCGGCGGCGCGCCGCCGAACTGCGCCATCACCACGAAGCTGCCGATCAGCACGACGAAGGCGGCGAGCGTCAGCCAGCCGAGCACCGGCAGCCGCCAGGCGCCGGCGTCGAGCGCGCCGTTGCGGGTCGCCGCGAGAAACAGCGCATAGGCCACGAACGGCACGAGAAAGAGCGCGAGCTCGACCAGAAAGGTCCGGATCATCGTCTGGCGTCGCCTCCCCTCTGCTCCCTCGGCCCCGCTCCCGCCACCGGCGTGATCAGCGCTCGTACACCCGCTCGTAGAGATTGCGCAGAATCCCCGCGGTCACGCCCCAGATATAGCGGTCGCGCCACGGCATCGCATAGAAGCGGCGCAGCACGCCCTTCCAGTCGCGGCTCTGCAGCGCGTGGTTCTCGACGTTCATCAGGAAGGCGAGCGGCACCTCGAAGGCATCCTCCACCTCGGCCGGGTTGAGCGTGAGGACGTAGCCGGGATCGACGCGGGCGACCAGCGGCAGGATGCGGAAGCCGCTGAAGGTGCAAAAGAGGTCGAGATAGCCGATCGGCTCGATCAGCTTGCGGTCGAGCCCGACCTCCTCGTCGGCCTCGCGCAGGGCGGCGGCGAGCGGGCTCTCGTCCTCGGGGTCGATCTTGCCGCCGGGAAAGGCGATCTGGCCGGCGTGGCTCGGCAGGCTCGTCGTGCGCTGGGTGAGGATGATGCCGGGCTCCGGCCGGTCGACCACCGGCACCAGCACGGCGGCCGGGCGGGCGGCGATCACGCCGGCCTTCTCCCACAGCTCGGGGTCGAGATCGAGGTCGCCACGGGTCGCCGGCCGGCTCGGGTCGGTCAGCGCCTCGGGCACCGCGAAATCGAGCTTGCTGCGGGCGAGCGAGAAGAAGGCGTCGGCGGCGGAGAGCGGCCCGGCCGGCCCGCCGGGCGGGCGGGCGACGGGGGTCGCCGCGGCGGGCGTCAGCGCGGAGGTCTCACGGGGGTCGTTCTTCACGGCATGTCGATTCGTCGGGGGTTGTCTTTCAGCGTGTCGGCGGGGGCCATCGGGAAGAAGCAGGCGCCCGAGGCGACGCCGAACACTTGCCGGCCGTCCACCTCGCGCTCCTCGCCGAGCGAGACGAGGTCGTAGAACAGGGGCCGCGTCACCTTGGCCCACAGGCCGCGCCGCACATGGAGATAGGGCTTCAGCCCGCCGGTGCCACGCTCGGGCTCGAAACGCAAGCCGTGATCGGCATCGCAGAGAACCTCGTCGTCGACATTGGTGCGGAAGCGCAGCACCGCAGCACCGCCCGCGGAATCCTCCACGCGGTGCATCTCCACCGCCAGGAACGGTGCGTCGTCGACCCGGATGCCGACCTTCTCGACCGGCGTCACCAGCACGTAGCGCTCGCCGTCCCGCCGCAGCACCGAGGCGAACAGCTTCACCAGCGCCGCCCGGCCGATCGGCGAGCCCTGATAGAACCAGGTGCCGTCGGAAGCGATCCGCATGTCGATGTCGCCGCAGTCGGGCGGGTTCCACAGATGCACCGGCGGCGGCCCCTTGCCGGCGGCCTTCTTCACCGCGCCGGTGAGGCCGTCGAGCGCACGGGTGCCGGTCTGCCCTTCGTTCGCCACGGTTCGCCCTACGTTGTTCGAGGATGGCGCACGACACCCCCGCAGACGCGGATGCCGCGACCGTGACCGACAGCCGGGCCGGTCGCGGGAACGTGAACGTCGATAACACCGTTTCGGCCCATTGCGATACCCCGCGGTCGTTACGGTCGCGTGTCGCCTTTGGCGCAAAGGATGCATATCCGATCGACGCAGCCTGCAGTGGCGTGACGGACGGCAGCGCCGCGGCGCTTTCGAGCTTATATCGAATGCCGGACCCGACGAACGGGCGGCGTCGAGGACCATCATGGGACCGGACGTCACGGGACCGGACCAGGACACGCGCGAGGACACACGCATGGCGGTGAGCGGAGACGGCTTCGAGAAGCTCGAGGACATGATCGTCCGGGCGGCGGAAACCACCGCGAATCACGTCCGGGCGGCGCGCAGCGCGGTCGGCACCGTGATCTTCGGGCAGGACCGGGTGGTCGAGCACGCGCTCGTCACCGTGCTGTCGGGCGGCCACGCGCTGCTGGTCGGCGTACCCGGCCTCGCCAAGACCAAGCTGGTCGAGACGCTCGGCACCGTGCTCGGGCTCGACGCCAAGCGCATTCAGTTCACCCCGGACCTGATGCCGTCCGACATTCTCGGCAGCGAGGTGTTGGAGGAGAGCCAGGCCGGCAAGCGCAGCTTCCGCTTCATTCCGGGCCCGGTGTTCGGCCAGCTCCTGATGGCCGACGAGATCAACCGCGCGAGCCCGCGCACCCAGTCGGCGCTCCTGCAGGCGATGCAGGAGCAGCACGTCACGGTGGCCGGCGTGCGGCACGACCTGCCGAAGCCGTTCCACGTGCTGGCGACCCAGAACCCGCTCGAGCAGGAGGGCACCTACCCGCTGCCCGAGGCGCAGCTCGACCGCTTCCTGATGCAGATCGACGTCGATTATCCGGACATCGAGGCCGAGCGGAAAATTTTGTTCGACACCACCGGCGCCGAGGGCGCCAAGGCGAAGGCCGCGATGACCGCCGACGATCTGATGGCGGCGCAGCGGCTGGTCCGCCGTCTGCCGGTCGGTGAATCGGTGGTCGAGGCGATCCTCGCGCTGGTGCGCTCGGCCCGTCCCGGCCCCGCCAGTCCCGAGGGCAAGCTGATCGCCTGGGGTCCGTCGCCGCGCGCGAGCCAGGCGCTGATGCTCGCGGTGCGCGCCCGCGCGCTGCTCGAGGATCGCTACGCGCCGTCGGTCGACGACGTGCTGGCGCTCGCCGAGCCCATCCTCGAGCACCGCATGGCGCTCACCTTCTCGGCCCGCGCCGACGGCGAGACCGTGCAGGGCGTGATCGGCCGCCTGAAGGCCCGCATCGGATAGCATTTCATGGCGCCATCCCACGCCCCCGGCTCCCAGACATCCGTCACCTCGGACCACGAGCGTGCCGCGCTCGCCCAGGCGAGCGGCGCGAGCCGCACGCTCGCCGCCACCATGCCGCGGCTGGTGCTGGAGGCGCGCCGGGTCGCCGCCACCGTCATTCACGGGCTACACGGCCGCAGACGTGCCGGGCCGGGCGAGAATTTCTGGCAGTACCGCCGCTTCGTGTCGGGCGAATCCGCCGCCGACGTCGACTGGCGCCGCTCGGCGCGCGACGACCATCTCTATGTCCGCGAGCGCGAATGGGAGTCCGCCCATACCGTGTGGGTGTGGCCCGACCGCTCCTCCTCGATGGACTTTCGCTCCAACCTCGCGCGCGACGGCAAGCTCGAGCGGGCGCTGGTGATCGCGCTCGCGCTCGGCGAGGTGTTGGTGCAGGGCGGCGAGCGCGTCGGTATTCCGGGGCTGATGGCGGCGACCGCCAACCGCAACATCATCGACAAGATGGCGCAGGTGATGCTGCACGACCCGGCCGCCCGGGCGAGCCTGCCAAAAGCGTTCTCGCCCTCGCCGCTGTCGGAGTTTCTGCTCCTGTCCGACCTGTGGAGCCCGATCGCCGACATTCGCGCGACGCTCGCCCGGCTGTCGGCCGCCGGCGCGCACGGCCACGTGGTCCAGGTCGTCGATCCGGCGGAGGAAACCTTCCCCTATTCCGGCCGCGTCGAGTTCGTCGAGCCGGAGGGCGCGGGCGCCGTCACCGCCGGCCGGGCAGAGACTTGGCGGGCCGACTACACCGCCCGCATCGCCCGTCACCGCGACGAGATCCGCGCCGAGACCGACCATGCCGGCTGGAGTTTTTTGGTCCACCGCACCGACAAGCCGGCGACCGACCTTCTGCTCGCGCTGCACGCCCGGCTGACCGCCGGCCGCGCCGCCGTTCGTCCGGCGCGCGGCGCCCCCACGGAGGCCGCGCCCGCATGATCCCCGGCCTGCCGCTCGCCTTCGCCCAGCCGCTGATTCTGCTCGGCCTCGCCGCGCTGCCGCTCCTGTGGTGGCTGCTGCGGCTGGTGCCGCCGCGCCCGCGCCGTGTCGCCTTTCCCCCGACCCGCCTTTTGTTCGACATCGCGCCGAAGGAGGAGACGCCGTCGCGCACCCCGTGGTGGCTGACGCTGCTGCGGCTGCTGCTCGCCGCGCTGGTGATCTTTGCCGCCGCCGGGCCGATGTGGCGACCGCCGGTGGCGGCCGGCACCGGCAATGCGCCGCTCGCGGTGCTGATCGACGACGGCTGGTCGTCCGCCGCCAGCTTCGACGCGCGCATCCGCACCGCGACCGATCTGGTCGCCCGTGCGCGGGCAAATGGCCGCGGCATCGCGCTGGTGCCGTTGTCCGAGCCGAACCGCGACCTCTCCTTCGAGACGCCCGACGCCGCCGACGCGCATTTGCGCACGCTCGCGCCGAAGCCGCACGCGGTGGAGCGCGCCGCCGCGCTGCCGGCGATCGGCCGGCTGCTCGCCGCCGATCCCGCCGCCGAGGTCGTGTGGCTGTCGGACGGCATCGATCTCGGAAAGGCGCAGAACTTCGTGACCGGGCTCGCCCGGCTGACCGAGGGTCGCACCGTCACCGTGGTGACCGGCGGCGTCGCCTCCGCCCGCGCCTTGACCGACGTCGACAATGCCGCAGGCGCCCTCGGCGTCACGGTCTTGCGGGCCGATGCCAACGCCGCGTCGCAGGGCACGGTGCGGGCGCTCGACCTGCGCGGCCTGCCGCTCGGGGAAGCGGCCTTCGCCTTCTCCGGCAATGCCACCGACACCACCGCCCGCTTCGACCTGCCGGTCGAGATCCGGAACGACATCGCCCGGCTCGAGATTTCCGGCGAGCGCTCGGCGGGTGCCGTGCAGCTCCTCGACAAGCGCTGGCGGCGGCGCACCGTCGGCGTGGTCACCGGCGCGACCGCCGACACCGCCCAGCCGCTGCTCGCCGCGACCTATTATCTCGCCCGCGCGCTCGGGCCGTTCGCCGACGTGCGGCTGGCCGAGCGCGGCTCGCCGGCGGAGGCGGTCGACCATTTCATCGACCAGCATCTGCCGATGATGGTCTTGGCCGATGTCGGCACGATCGCAGGAGATGCCCGCGACCGGCTGACCCGCTGGGTGGAGGACGGCGGCGTCCTGGTGCGCTTCGCCGGACCGCGGCTCGCCGCAGCCACCGACGACGACCTCGTGCCGGTGCGGCTGCGTCGCGGCGGCCGGGTGCTCGGCGGCAGCCTGAGCTGGGAGGAGCCCCAAAAGCTCGCCTCGTTCTCCCCCAACGGCCCGTTCGCCACGATCGCCGTGCCGGACGACGTGACGATCCGCCGCCAGGTGCTCGCCGAGCCCGACGCGACGCTCGCCGAGCACACCTGGGCGGCGCTCGGCGACGGCACGCCGCTGGTCACCGCCGGCCGGCGCGGCAAGGGGATGGTGGTGCTGTTTCACGTCACCGCCGACACCCGCTGGTCGAACCTCCCGCTCGCCGGCACCTTCGTCGAGATGCTGCGCGGCATCGTCGGCATCACCGGCCAGCAGCCCGCCGCCGACACCGAGACCGCCGACGGCGGCACCACGGAGAGCGGCCGCGCCACCCAGGCGACCGAGACGGTGGCGCCGAGCCGCATTCTCGACGGCCACGGCGCCTTCGGCCCGCCCCCGCCGACCGCAAAACCCGTCGCCTCCGGCTATCGTGGCCGCGCCACCGCCGACAACCCGCCGGGCTTCTATGGCCCGCCCGAAGGCTTGCTCGCCGTGAACACGCTGGTGCCGGGCGACCGTCTCGCCCCCCTCGATCTCGCCCCGCTCGGCGCCCGCGTCGAGCCCTACCGCACCGCCGAGCCGGTCGACCTGCGCGGGCCGGTCTTCCTCGCCGCGGTCGGCCTCGCGCTGCTCGACGCGCTGGTGGTCTTTTGGCTCGCCGGCGGGCTCTCCCGCGGGCTCGCCCGCCTCACCGGCGCCCGCCGCGCCTCCGCCGCGGTTCTGCTCGGCCTCGCGCTCGGGCTCGCCGGCCTCGGCCCGCAGCCGGCCCGTGCACAGCCCGCATCGAACCCGACCGCCGACCAGTTCGCCGAAAGAGCCACCGCCACCACCCGGCTCGCCTACGTGATCACCGGCGACGCCGAGGTCGACGCCATCAGCAAGGCCGGGCTCGAGGGTCTTTCGGTGTTCCTCTCGCAGCGCACTGCGCTCGAGCCGGGCGACCCGATGGGCCTCGACATCGCCCGCGACGAGCTCGCCTTCTTCCCGCTGATCTACTGGCCGATCGTGCCGGGAGCCCCCAAGCCGAGCGCGGAAACGCTCGCCCGCATCGACACCTACATGAAGCAGGGCGGCACCATCCTGTTCGACACCCGCGACGCGGTGGAGGCGCCGCCCGGCCCCGGCGGCGAGACCCGGAGCCCCGGCATGCTGGCGCTGCGCGGCATCCTGTCGTCGCTCGACATTCCCGAGCTCGAGCCGATCCCGCGCGAGCACGTGCTGACCAAGACGTTCTTCCTGCTGCCGGACTTTCCGGGCCGCTTCTCCAGCGGCCGGCTGTGGGTGGAGGCGATCCCGTCCGCCGATCCGGACGAGCAGGAGATGCGCCCGGTGCGCGGCGGCGACGGCGTGTCGTCGATCCTGATCACCTCGAACGATCTCGCCGGCGCCTGGGCCACCCGTCCCGACGGGCAGGCGATGCTGCCGCTCACGCCCGGCGAGCCGCGCCAGCGCGAATACGCCTTCCGCGCCGGCGTCAACATCGTGATGTACACGCTGACCGGCAACTACAAGGCCGATCAGGTGCACATCCCGGCGCTGCTCGAGCGCCTGGGGCAGTAGAGGACACGGCTCGAGGAGCGCGCGGGCACCGCCGGCCGCTCCGTCTTCGACCCTCTCCCCCTGCGGGAGCCCCTGTGGGAGAGGGTGCCCGAGGCCCGGCGAAGGCCGGGCGGAGGGCGGGTGAGGGGTCGACCGGAGCAAACCCCTCACCCGGCTCGGACGTCGCGTTGCTCCGTCCTCGCCACCCTCTCCCGCAAGGGGAGAGGGTGAGACCGCGAGCGCAGCGGGCTCGACCCGGATCAGGAGTTCTCGTTGAATCTCGGCCTCGCCTTCTCGCCGCTCGTGCCCGACTATGTCCTGTGGACGGTGATCGCCGCCGCCGTCGTGGTGAGCGCGCTGCTGTTCTTCGCCAGGAGCCGCGGCGCCTGGATGCGGGCTTTGGCGCTGGCGCTGCTGGTCGCCGCCTTGGGCAATCCCTCCTTCACCCGCGAGGACCGCCAGCCGTTGTCGTCGGTCGCGGTGGTGGTGGTCGACAAGAGCGCCAGCCAAACCTTCGGCGACCGCACCGCCCAGACCGAGGCGGCGCGCCAGGAGCTGACCGAAAGGCTGTCCCGCATTCCGGGGCTCGAGGTCCGCACCGTCGAGGCCGGCCGGGCCGACGGCGAGACCGACGGCACCCGCCTGTTCTCCGCGCTAGGCGCGGCGCTCGCCGACGTGCCGCCCGAGCGGGTCGCCGGCGCGATCTTCCTCACCGACGGGCGGGTGCACGACGTGCCGGCAAATGCCAGCGCGCTCGGCTTTTCGGCGCCGGTCCATGCGCTGGTGACGGGCTTTCCGGACGAGCGCGACCGTCGCGTCGTGCTGGTGCAGGCGCCGCGCTTCGGCATCGTCGGCCAGCAGCAGACGGTGGTGTTTCGCATCGAGGACACCGGCGCGCCGCGCGCCTCCGCCCAGGTGCGTATCAGCCGCGACGGCGAGCCGGTCGAGACCCGAACCGTGGTCACCGGCCAGACCGTGCGGGTGCCGGTGCCGATCGCCCATCCGGGCCAGAACATCGTCGAGATCGAGGCCTCGCCGATCCCCGACGAGCTGACCACCCTCAACAATCGCGCGGTGGTGGCGATCGACGGCGTGCGCGACAAGCTGCGGGTGCTGCTGGTGTCCGGCGAGCCGCACGCCGGCGAGCGCACCTGGCGCAACCTTCTGAAGTCGGACGCGAACGTCGACCTCGTGCACTTCACCATCCTGCGTCCGCCGGAGAAGCAGGACGGCACGCCGATCAACGAGCTGTCGCTGATCGCCTTCCCGACCCGCGAGCTGTTTCAGCAGAAGATCGACGAGTTCCAGCTGATCATCTTCGACCGCTACGCTCGTCAGGGCGTGCTGCCGCTTCTCTACTTCGACAACATCGCCCGTTACGTGCGCGACGGTGGCGCGGTGCTGATCGCCGCCGGCCCCGATTACGCGAGCCAGACGAGCCTGTGGCGCACGCCGCTCGAGTCGATCCTGCCGGCCCAGCCGACCGGCGCGGTGACCGAGCAGCCGTTCCACGCCGTCCTCTCCGATCTCGGCAAGCGCCATCCGGTGACCCGCAGCCTGGAGGGGGCGAACGCGACGCCGCCGCACTGGAGCCGCTGGTTCCGCCTGGTCGACGCCCGCGCCAACGAGGGCATGACGGTGATGCAGGGGCCGGACCAGAAGCCGCTCCTGGTGCTCGCCCGCGAGGGCGAGGGCCGCGTCGCGCTGATGCTGTCCGACCAGATCTGGCTGTGGGCGCGCGGCTACGAGGGCGGCGGCCCCTATGTCGACCTGCTGCGCCGGCTGTCGCACTGGCTGATGAAGCAGCCCGACCTCGAGGAGGAGGCGCTGCGGATGTTTTCGCGCGGGCGCGAGCTGACGATCCAGCGGCAGAGCATGGGCGAGACGGTCGCTCCCGTCACGCTCACCTCGCCGTCCGGCGCGACCCGCAGCCAAACGCTCGATCCCGCCGATCCCGGCGTGTGGCGCACCACGCTCACGGCCGACGAGCTCGGCCTGTGGCGGGCGAGCGACGGCACCCTCTCGGCGATGGTCAATGTCGGGCCGGCCAATCCGCGCGAGTTCTCCGAGGTGACCTCCTCCACCGAGCCCTTGGCGGCGCTCACCGCGGCGACGGGCGGCAGCGCGCGGCGGCTGTCGGAGGCGGCGGGCGCATCGGTCGACGTGCCGCGGGTGATCCCGGTGCGCTCCTCGGAGACGTTCTCCGGCAATGGCTGGATCGGCCTGAAGATGCGCGACGCGAGCGTGGTGCGCGGCGTCGGCGTGCTGCCGATGTTCGCGGGTTTGCTCGGGCTCCTGCTGCTGGTCGGCAGCCTGGCGCTCACCTGGGCCCGCGAGGGGCGGTAGGACGGGGTCGGTCTCTGTCGCCGTGGTATCAGGCGGCGTCGGCGTCCCACTCCGGGCGGATCGCCCCTGATACCCCCTCGAAGGCGCCGGGCTCGAGCTCGGCGATCAACAGGCGGGCGGGATCGACCGGCCCCGGCATTTTTGCCCGTCCCGCCGGCACCCGGACGAAGCCGGCGCGCGCGTAATAGGGCTCGTCGCCGACCAACACCACCAGCCGGTGGCCCTTGGCCTTCGCCTCGGCGAGCGAGCGCTCGATCAGCCGCCGGCCGATGCCGCGGTCGCGGAACGGCGGCTCGACCGTCAAGGGCCCGAGCAGCAGCGCCGGCGCCTCGCCGATTCGCACCGGTGTCAGCCGCACCGAGCCGACCAGGAGCGTGCCGATCCGGGCGAGGAACGACAGGTCGCGCCGATGCGTCATCCGCTCGCGGATGCGATAGGCGGTGCGGGCGAAGCGGCCGGGCCCGAACGTGCGCTCGTGCAGCCGGTCGATCGCGGGTGCGTCGGCCTCGGTCTCGGGTAGGATGGTGAGCGACAGATCGGACATGGCGGTGCGTGGAACGGCGGTCGTGCTCGAGTGGGAGAGTGTCGCGGTGCACATAGCACGAATCGGCCGCGGCACGAATCGATCGGTCCGAACCGAAGCACGGAGAGACGCATGGGACTGCTGGTGGACGGCGTGTGGACGGATCGCTGGTACGACACCGCCGCGACCGGGGGACGCTTCGTGCGCACCGAGTCGCAGTTCCGCGACTGGGTGACGGCGGACGGCGCGCCCGGCCCGAGCGGGGTGGGCGGGTTTCCGGCCGAGCCCGGCCGCTATCACCTCTACGTGTCGCTCGCCTGCCCGTGGGCGCACCGCACGCTGATCGGCCGGGCGCTGAAGGCGCTCGACGGCATGATCGGGGTGTCGATCGTCGCGCCGCTGATGCGCGAGAAGGGCTGGACCTTCGACACCGCGCAGGGCTCGACCGGCGACGCGCTCGGCGACGCGCAAACGCTCGCCGACGTCTATCTCCGAGCGAACCCGCATTATTCGGGGCGGGTCACCGTGCCGGTGCTGTGGGACAAGGAGCGCAAGACGATCGTCAACAACGAGTCGGCGGAAATCTTGCGAATGCTGAACACGGCGTTCGATGCCTACACGCCGGTGCGGCTCGACCTCTATCCTGAAGCGTTGCGCTCCCAGATCGACGCGATCAACGCGTTCGTCTATGCGAACGTCAACAACGGCGTGTACCGGGCCGGCTTCGCCACCACCCAGGGCGCCTATGCCGAGGCGTTCCACGCGCTGTTCGCCGCGCTCGACGAGATCGACGCAAAGCTCGGCTCGCGGCGCTATCTGGTGGGCAGCCGGATCACCGAGGCGGACTGGCGGCTGTTCACCACGCTGGTGCGGTTCGACGCGGTGTATCACGGGCATTTCAAGTGCAACCTGCGCCGCATCGCGGACTATCCGAACCTCTCGAACTATCTGCGCGAGCTGTTCCAGGTGCCCGGTGTCGCCGAGACGGTCGATCTCGACCACATCAAGCGGCATTATTACGGGAGCCACAAGATCATCAATCCGACCGGCATCGTGCCGCTCGGTCCGGCGCTCGATTTTTCCGCGCCGCACGACCGCGGGCGGTTCGGCGAGGGGTGATCGAGGCGAGGACCGCCGCGGGCGCGCTCACCAGTGCGCCGACCCCGGCGCGCCGTGCAGAATTTCCGCGATGCGCGCGCGGGTCGCCGGGCTGGTGCCGTCCGGCAGGGCGTCGGGTGAGAAGAAGCCGGCCTCCAGGATTTCGCGGGTCGGCACGAACGGCGCCGGCTGGCGAAACGCCCGCACCACATAGAGCGCCACGTGGTCGCGCCGCGAGACGCGGTCGTTGAGATAGACGCCGTGCAGCACCGCCGGCCCGTCGAGATGCAGGTTGCCCTCCTCGAGAAGCTCGCGGGCGAGCGACGTCTCCATCGTCTCGCCGACCTCGACGCCGCCGCCCGGTAGATACCAGCCGGTGAGATAGGAGTGGCGGACGAGAAAGACGCGGCCGTCCGGGTCGACCACCAGGCCGCGCACGCCGAGCGTCATGCCGCGCCGCAGCCGCCACCAGAGATGCAGCACACGATGCAGCAGGCGCTCGCCGAGCCCGCGGCGCGGCGCAGTCGCCGAGGCGGCCGGTGGCACGCGACCGACCGTCACGCGCCGCCCCACCGGGAGCGACAGTTGCACCAAAGTTTTATTCTCGTCATGACGGTCTAGCCCGTACGTTGCAAGACGCTGCGATCCGCGGTTCTATAGGCGGCGGGACCGTTCACGGCGATCCCGATCGGGGAGCGGGTCGCGCACGCGATTCGGCGGCACCGATCCGTTGCATCCAATGTATATTGTCGACTGTCGACGATTCGGTCGGGCGGACGAGGTTCGGCCGCTGCCTTTATTGCAACCACCGGGCCCCCGCCCGAACAACCGGAAAAACCGCGCCAAGCCTTCGAATTGTCGAGGGATTATCATAAGAATTGAGACAGAATATTCGGTAGCATTGGAAGAAAGGTAGTTTCGCCCGGGTGACGGCGGCCGAGATTCCACCGGAACGTGGGATTGATTCCGATGCAAGTTTGCGGTTCTGTATTCTTTACCACAAGCAGAATGTGCGTGGGGGGCGACCGCTCATCACACGGCGGTAGAAAAACTATCGTCTTCCATTCTTGGTGAGCGGGCTAAGGGGAAGGCTAGTTCTGCGGAGTCATGATGTTCACGTCTCGTATTCGACAGGTACAATGGAATTCACGGGGGGACGCGGTCGCGAAACCTTGGACCGGATGGCCGGCACGACCGGCGAGTGACGCGGGCTGCGACGGCAACCCGAAGGAGGCGAGGTCGGTGGCCCGACCGTGAGGACGACCGTGACCGCCTCCGAAGAACTTTTCCACGACCTTCCGGTCTATGCGGCGCAATTGGACCGCTTCGGCTTCATCCTCCGGGTGAACCCGCAATGGAAGGCGTTCGTCGACGCCGGCGGGCTGGTGCTGCCGCACGGCGACCAGTCGCCGGCCGACTACGGGATCGGCGAGAATTACCTGCGCTTCTGCGCGTTCGCCGATCCGCTGTCGCCTCGCCTGATCACCGGCATCTCCCAGGTGCTGGCCGGGCAGGTCGACTGCATCTCGATCCTCTATCCGCGACCGATGCCGGGCCGGCGCGGCTGGTTCATGCTGTTCGCCTTTCCGCAGACGGCGGGCGACGTCCGCGCCATGCTGCTGCACATCGACGTCGGCGAGGTGATGAGCCGGATGTCGGCGGGCGCCGAGGACGAGCCGGCCGACCTCGAAGCGATCGCCGGCCGGGTCGAGGCGGCGGTGGCGGGAGCGGTCGCGGTCGGCCGCGAGCCGCCGCACGGAATGCTCGCCCGCGGCCCCGGCGAGGACCGCCCGGCGCCGCTCAGCAAGCGCCAGTGGGAGGTGCTGTCGCTGATGACCAACGGCCTCACCAATGTCGAGATCGCCCGCCGGCTCGGGCTGTCGCCCAACACGGTGAAGATCCACGTCTCGGGCATTCTCGCGCGGCTCGGGCTGCCGTCGCGCACCCAGGCGGTGCATTGGGCGCTCACCGAGGGCCGCCACGAAAGGCCGCCGGGCTGAGGTTTCCCCCGGCGAGATCGTCTCGTCTCGACGTCGAGCGATCGACGAACACCCGAAGGGCCGGCCGCGCGCCGGCCCTTTCGCGTTCCGGCCGCTCGTTTCCGGACGAACGCCGGACGGGCGACCGGACCGATCGTGGGTCGGGCCTCACTCCTCGTCGTCGTCGTCCGCGTCGGACTTCCCGCCGATCTGCTTGAGCTTGGCAAAAACCGCCTCGACGTCGAGCTCCTCGCTCGACGGGCGGCCGTCCGACCCGTCCTCGTCGTGCTCGGCGCCGGCCCCGGTGGTGAGATCGGCCGGCAGCAGCGTGACGCCGTGCTCGGTCTCGACCGGCTTCTCCTTGGCGGCGCGGCTCACCTCCATGTCGAGGTCGATCTGCGAGCACAGGCCGAGCGTCACCGGGTCGAGCGGCGTCAGGCTGGCGGAATTCCAGTGGGTGCGCTCGCGGATCGCCTTGATGGTCGCCTTGGTGGTGCCGACCAGGCGCATCACCTGGCTGTCCTTCAGCTCGGGGTGGTTGCGCACCAGCCACAGAATGGCGTTCGGCCGGTCCTGGCGGCGCGACACCGGCGTGTAGCGCGGGCCGCGCTTGGCCTTGGCGACCGGCACCCGCACCTTCGATTCCGACAGGCGCAGGCGGAGATTGCCGTCCTTCTCGGCGCGCACGATCTCCTCGCGGCTGAGCTGGCCGGTGAGGATCGGATCGAGCCCCTTGATCCCCTGGGCGGCGTCGCCGTCGGCGATCGCCTTCACCTCGAGCGGATGGAGCTTGCAGAAGTCGGCGATCTGATCGAACGACAGCGCGGTGTTCTCCACCAACCAGACGGCGGTGGCCTTGGGCATCAACGGCTGGCTCGACATGGCAAAAGCTCCCTTGCGCTTCGCCCGCCCCCCGGAGGCGAAGCCCGTTGTCATTCGAGAAATGACGGAATTCGGACCATATATAGTCGAGCGGACCGCGCCGGTGCAACATCGGCCGCGCTTGACAGGACTTCGGGTGAAGGCCAAACCCAGCCGAAAAGGAGACCTCATGACGAGCGAGCGCCCCGAAACACCCGCGACCGAGGCCGCCGACGCGCCGAAGCCGGCGCTGACGGTGCTTCTGTGCTCGCCGCGCGGCTTCTGCGCCGGCGTGGTGCGCGCCGTCGACACGGTGGAGCGCGCGCTCGCCGTGTACGGGCCGCCGGTCTATGTCCGCCACGAGATCGTCCACAACCGTTACGTGGTCGAGAGCCTCAAGGCCAAGGGCGCGATCTTCGTCGAGGAGCTGTCGGAAATCCCCGACACCACCGCACCGGTGGTGTTTTCCGCGCACGGCGTGCCGAAATCGGTGCCGGAGGAGGCGGAGAAGCGCAACTTCTTCGCGATCGACGCGACCTGCCCGCTGGTCTCCAAGGTCCATCGCGAGGCCGAGCTGCACCTCAAGCGTGGCCGCGAGATCGTGCTGATCGGCCATGCCGGCCACCCCGAGGTGGAAGGCACCATGGGCCAGCTGCCGCCCGGCGCCATCACCTTGATCGAGACGGTCGAGGACGTCGCGACCTTCACCCCGCGCGACCCGACCAAGCTCGCTTATGTCACCCAGACGACGCTCTCGATCGACGACTGCACCGGCATCATCGCCGCCTTGATGCAGCGCTTCCCCGAGATTACCGCGCCGCACAAGGAAGACATCTGCTACGCCACCACCAACCGCCAGGAGGCGGTGAAGGAGATCGCGCCGAAGGTCGATGCGCTGATCGTGGTCGGCGCGCCGAACTCGTCGAACTCCAAGCGGCTGGTCGAGGTCGCCGAGCGCAACGGCTGCACACGGGCGCGGCTGGTGCAGCGGGCGGCCGACATCGACTGGGCGGTGTTCGACGGCGTCGCGACGCTCGGCATCACCGCCGGCGCCTCGGCGCCCGAGGTGATCGTCGAGGAGATCATCGACGCCTTCGCCGCACGCTACGCCGTCACCGTCGAGACCGTCTCGGGTGTGAAGGAAAGCATGTTCTTCCCGCTGCCGCGACAGCTGCGCGAGGCCGCACCGGAGGCGGAGCCGGCCGCCGAGTGAGCGGCGGAGCGCGCCGCGGGACGAGCGGCGAGGCCGGCAGCCTCACCAGAGGCCAGGCCGGTCGCCGGACGAGAGCGGCGGGGCGAGAGACGGAGGCGGCCGGGGGGCCGCTCTTGGGGGTGGGATGGCCGTCTACACGGACGTCACGGCCGACGAATTGCAGAACTGGCTCGGCACTTACGATCTCGGCGATCTCCTGTCCTACAAGGGGATCGCGGAGGGGGTGGAGAATTCCAACTTCCTGCTGCACACGACGCGCGGGCGCTACATTCTCACCCTCTACGAGAAGCGGGTTCAGGCGAGCGACCTTCCGTTCTTCCTCGGCCTCATGGAGCATCTGTCGGCGCGCGGGCTCACCTGCCCGCAGCCGGTGAAGGCGCGCGACGGCGCCGCCCTCGGCCGGCTGGCCGGGCGGCCGGCGGCGATCGTCACCTTTCTCGACGGCATGGGGGTGCGCCGGCCGAGCGTCGGCCAGTGCCGCGAGGTCGGCAAGGCGCTCGCGGCGATGCACATCGCCGGCCTCGATTTCCCGATGCAGCGCAACAACGACCTGTCGGTCGCCGGCTGGCGCCCGCTGTTCGACGCGGCGCGGGACAAGGCCGACCGCATCGTGGCCGGGCTGAAGGAGGCGGTCGCCACCGAGCTCGCGTTTCTCGAGCTGTGCTGGCCGAAGGATCTTCCACGCGGCGTGATCCATGCCGACCTGTTTCCGGACAACGTCTTCTTCCTCGACGACGCACTGTCCGGGCTGATCGACTTCTATTTCGCCTGCACCGACACGCTCGCTTACGACGTGGCGATCTGCCTGAATGCCTGGTGCTTCGAGGCCGACCACGCCTTCAACGTCACCAAGGGGCAGGCGCTGCTCGCCGGCTACGATGCGGTGCGGCCCTTGACCCCCGCCGAGCGTGCCGCACTGCCGATCCTCACCCGCGGCGCCGCGCTGCGCTTCCTGCTGACCCGGCTCTACGACTGGTTCGCGGTGCCGGCCGGCGCGCTGGTGCGGAAGAAGGACCCGCTGGAATATTACCGCAGGCTGCGGTTCCACCAGATGGTCGCGGGCCCCGGCGATTACGGCTTCGCGCCGTGATCGCGCGCGCCGAAACGACCACGAGCGAAGCCGGACCACCCCCGCAATGACCGACCAGACCGACGCCGCACCCCGAAGCGTGGTGATCCACACCGACGGCGCCTGCTCCGGCAATCCGGGGCCGGGCGGCTGGGCCGCGATCCTCGAATGGAACGGCACCGTGCGCGAGCTGAAGGGTGGCGAGGCGCACACCACCAACAACCGCATGGAGCTGATGGCGGCGATCCAGGCGCTCGAGACGCTCAAGCGGCCGTGCGCGGTCGACATCCACACCGACAGCCAGTATCTGCGCCAGGGCATAACCGGCTGGATTTTCGGCTGGAAGCGCAACGGCTGGAAGACCGCCGACAAGAAGCCGGTCAAGAACGTCGATCTGTGGCAGCGGCTCGACGCGGCGATCGCCGCCCACGACGTGACATGGCACTGGGTGCGGGGGCACGCCGGCCACGACCTCAACGAACGGGCCGACGAGCTCGCCCGCGAGGCGATCGCCGAGATCAGGGCGGCCGCCCGCGCCGGCCGAGCGGGCCACTGAGGCGGCACCGGCCGCGGCGACAAAGACCGGCTCCGGTCAAGGGCGCGCCGACGCGACCGACACCCCGAAACGCCGACGGGCCGCTCGCGCGGCCCGTCATGTCGATGTTCGTCCGATCGGCCCTGCGGCCGGCGTCGTCAATAGACCCGCATCAATACACCCGCGGGGTGCTCTCCGAGGCTGTGCGGGCGGGCCGCTCCGGCGCGATGCCGGCAACGCCGCGCGACGACATCGGCATCACCACCACCTTGGCGCCGGTCTTCACCCGCGCGAACAAGTCCTTCACGTCCTCGTTATCGAGCCGGATGCAGCCGGACGACACGCGCTTGCCGATGGTGGTCGGATCGTTGGTGCCGTGGATGCGGTAGACGGTGTTGCCGAGATAGAGCGCGCGGGCGCCCATCGGGTTGCCGGGGCCGCCGGCCATGAAGCGCGGCAGATAGGGCTGGCGGCGCACCATCTCGGGCGGCGGCGTCCAGTCCGGCCACTCCCGCATGCGGGTAATGCGCTCGACGCCCGACCAGGTGAAGCCTTCGCGGCCGACGCCGATGCTGTAGCGCAGCGCGCGGCCGCCATCGAGCACCAGATAGAGGTGGGTGTTCGGCGTGTCGACGATGATGGTGCCGGCCGCCTCGGGGCCGCCATAGGCGACGATCCGGCGCTGCAGCCGGGCCGGCAGCTCGGCGCGCGAAGCGGGCTCCGGCTCGGCGCGGACATAGGGGTCGATGCGCGAGGTGGCATAGCCGTCGGGCGCGAACAGCGACAGCGGTTCGGCCGCGGCCGGCGCGACCGAAAGACCCACGAGCACTGCGGTGAATGCACCGGCGACGAAAGACGTGGCGTTGCGAGCCATGTTCACCCTCCCCTGACGTTCCCCTGGACGAGACGCAGAAACAACGAGGAAATCCGGCCCGAGTTCCCGATTCTCGGGCGATGTCGCGCATCCGTGATCGGCTCGTGATCAGAACACGGCGTGGCGCGAGCTGATCAGATCGCCGGCGGCGACGCGGTGACGGCGAGCCTTTTGCGACGGGGTCGAGCCACGGCGCGAGGCCTCCTGCGAAGGCGCAGGTCTCGGAGAACGAGGCAACGACGAGGGCACGCACGTCGCACGAGCCAGGGCGAGGAGCCGGCGAAGGGGGACCTCTCTCGCTCCGCATCTGCGGCAGTCTCCCTCACCCGGCTCGGACGTCACTTCGTTCCGTCCTCACCATCCTTTCCCACGAGGGGAGAGGGAAAGGAGCCCTGCCCCCGGCCCAACACCGAGCCGATCGGCCGAAACCCGCATCAAATCATTTCGACGAAAAGGCCGCCGAGCGCGCCGACCAACTCGCAACCAAATAATACCAACGGCGACAGAGTCCGACCTCGTCCCGAGGAGCACTCCGCA
>NZ_AKZI01000054.1 GCF_000293785.1 Rhodovulum sp. PH10
GACCTATCGCCCGCTTCAATGAGGCCGCAGCGGTGACGCTGCGGAAAGCGAAGACGAGACCCCGCCGTCGAAGAAGAAGAAGAAGCTTCAATGAGGCCGCAGCGGTGACGCTGCGGAAAGCCCTCGTCGAGTGGCCGTTCGCGGGCGAAGAGGTCTCGGCTTCAATGAGGCCGCAGCGGTGACGCTGCGGAAAGCATGAAAGCCTCTGTCGCAACGCCCCAATCGTTTGATCGCTTCAATGAGGCCGCAGCGGTGACGCTGCGGAAAGCGTCGGTACCCGCATGGGTGAGGACCTGCTCAAGTTCGGAGCGCTTCAATGAGGCCGCAGCGGTGACGCTGCGGAAAGCTGCCTTTCGTGCATCGGAAGCAGAGATCGATGCGATGCTTCAATGAGGCCGCAGCGGTGACGCTGCGGAAAGCCGCATGGAGATGAGCCAGCCGGAGCTGGCGCGCGCGCTGCTTCAATGAGGCCGCAGCGGTGACGCTGCGGAAAGCGCAATGAAAGAGGCGGCAAAAGCGAGCGTCACGCTCGGCTTCAATGAGGCCGCAGCGGTGACGCTGCGGAAAGCCAGGTCGCGGCGTTCTTCGGCTCGGCGGCCGCCGGGCTTCAATGAGGCCGCAGCGGTGACGCTGCGGAAAGCCCCCGGAACCGATCGCGCAGTCGACCCGGCTCGGTCCGCTTCAATGAGGCCGCAGCGGTGACGCTGCGGAAAGCCATCCGATTCAAGCCGCACGACGCCGCCAACAAGCTGACGCTTCAATGAGGCCGCAGCGGTGACGCTGCGGAAAGCCCGACATGATGGAGACCGGCCGCGCGGCCGAGGCGCAAGCTTCAATGAGGCCGCAGCGGTGACGCTGCGGAAAGCCTCGTCGACCACCATCACGGTGGCGGAGACGCTGACCGAGCTTCAATGAGGCCGCAGCGGTGACGCTGCGGAAAGCGTCCTCCCCCCGGTCACCGCGCACCGTGAGCATGCCAGCTTCAATGAGGCCGCAGCGGTGACGCTGCGGAAAGCGAGCGCCGCAGAAGCAACGGAGATGTGAGATGAGCGAGCTTCAATGAGGCCGCAGCGGTGACGCTGCGGAAAGCGACCACGACCAGCGGCAGCACGGTCAGGTACACCGGCTTCAATGAGGCCGCAGCGGTGACGCTGCGGAAAGCCTCCCAGGCTCCCCCGATTCCTCAGGCTCCGAAGACGCTTCAATGAGGCCGCAGCGGTGACGCTGCGGAAAGCTCGGCTGTCCACACCGTTCGAGATGGCGAGCGACCCGCTTCAATGAGGCCGCAGCGGTGACGCTGCGGAAAGCACGGGTCCGGATACGCGAAGAACGACTACCACACCGCTTCAATGAGGCCGCAGCGGTGACGCTGCGGAAAGCCCACGGTCACCGTGGATCAAGGCACGCCGTATGTGCCGCTTCAATGAGGCCGCAGCGGTGACGCTGCGGAAAGCTGCCCGGCCGCAAGCCGTTCGCACGACGGGCGAAACAGGTCGTTTCGCGAGCGCTCCGGCCAGAGCGGACCAAGATGCCGGCCGGCGACCCGATGCAGTGCTCACGATGTCAAACAACGCTTTGGGCTGCAAGCCGCTTTTCGCCTGCGAGCGGTCCCCGGCAAAACCGCGTCACCGGAGCGCTCGCGCGGCGGCGGCGAACGGGGCCGCGCGCGAGCGCCGACTATATCACCACGGCGGTGCGTTTCACCGGGGCAAAGTTCTTGCCCAAGCTCTCCACCCGGGGATCGACCTTTTCGGCGGGACCGAGATCGAGGATGAGGACGTGGTCGGCGTCGGCACGGATGATCTCCTCGAGCCGCCGTGCCAGCTCGACGCGACGGCGGGCCGTCAGCCGGCACTGGAAGACCGAGAGCTGCAGCCAGCGGCCGTAGCCGTTCATCAGCTTGAACACGCGGCGCCAGCGTTTTTCGTCGGCGATGTCGTAGGTGACGATGTAGAGCCGCTCCTCGATCACGATCACCTCCCCGCGGGCTTCACGTCGCGACGGAACGTGCCCTTCGCTCCCGAAACACCCCTCCACATCCCTCCCCCGCGAGCGGCAAAAGGAGGCGCGTCGCTTTCGGTCGCGGAAAGCTCGGCGCGAGGCCCAAGCCGGAATCGCCAGTCACCTCTCGCCGCTCCCGCGATGCCTCACCGCAAGAACCCGCCCGCGGCGGCGAGCGCGAAAAAAACCGTCAGCGCACCAGATAATGCGGATAGTCGTCGATCTCGCCGGCGAGCCAGCGGCCGAGCAGGCGCGCCTGCACCTCCAAGAGCCGGCGCATCGAGACGCGATAGCCAAATACGGGATGCGTCACCTCCTGATCGAGGCGGCGCTCGTAGGCGGCGATGAAGGCGCGCTTGGCCGGCGGCTTCAGGTTCACGGCGGGGCCGGCCGCGACGAAGCCGTCCGGCTTCACCTCGCCGTTGTTGATCACCTGGATGACGGTGGAGTCGGAGAGAATCGGCCGGAACGGCTCCATCATGTCGAGGGCGAGCGCGGCCCGGCCGAAGCGCGGCTTGTGATAGAAACCGAGATAGGGATCGAAGCCGACGGCGGAGAGCACGGTGTGCCAGGTGCGGGTGAGCAGCGCGTAGCCGAAGGAGAGCATCGCGTTGACCGGATCGGCGGGCGGGCGGCGCGTGCGCTTCTCGAATGCGAAAGCCGGAAACTCGCGTGCGGCCTCGCCCAGCATGGTCTCGAACAGGCGGAAATAGCGCGCGGCCGCCTCGCCTTCGAGGCCCAACAGCTCGGCCTCGGTCGGTGCGTGCTGCGCGCGGTCGGCGAGCCGCACCATCGCCTCGAGCGCACCGTCGCGCGCCGCCTCGTCGCCGGCCTTGAAGTTGCGGCGCAGAAACACACGCGCGTTTCTGATCTTCGCCGCGACCAGCGTACGAGCAAACGCGAGGGCACGACGCTCGTCGAAGGCGGCGCGATACTGGGCGATGCGGAGGCTCACATTACGATGGCCGGTCGACACCGTGTGGCCGAGCACCCAGCCGCCCGCCGACGCCCAGGTGACCGGGATCTCCTCGCGCAGCAGCGCCGTGACGGTCGGGCCCGTCACCGAGACGGGGCCGTGCAGCACCAGCTCGGAGACGTCGCCGATCGGCACCTCGCTCTTCTGCTCGTCGGTCTCGATCACCAAAACCTCGCCGGATTTGCGCACCCGCGCGCCGGGCTCCTGCACATAGAGCGGCAGCGCCGCCTCGGCGGACGGGTTGAGCGGACGCGGCGCGACGCCCTTGCGGAAGAACGACACCTCGTCGGGCAAACAGATCCCGGCGAGCGAGCATTTGGTGCATTTCGGGCTGTCGGCGAGCGGCGGCGGCAGCTTTCCGGCGGCGGCCGCGAGGCGGAGCTGAGAGATCGCGGTGCGGGTCTCGCCGCGCAACACGTCGTCGAGGGCGATGCGCACCCGCTCGCGCGAGCCGGCGTACCAGATCGCGCCCTCGCTCACGCGATAGCCGGCGTCCTCGAGGATCAGCGCCTGGGCGCACACCTGCACGCGCTCCGGCGCGTAGGCGCCTTCGGCGACATGCGGCCGCTTGCCCTTCTTGGTGTCGACCGGGGTGACGGCGCCGTCCTCGCCCTCCACCAGATCCATTTTTCCGACGATGCCGAGCTTTTCGGAAGCGAGCGTCACCGAGCGGACGGAAAAGTCCGGCTTCTCGTCGACCGTTTCGGCGGCCGGCAGCGTGCCACCGCCGGCATCGACCCGCACATGCGCGCGCCGTCCCTCCTCGGTGTCGCCGGAGTCCGCCCACTCGCCGTCGACCCATTCGAGGAAGGCCAGCCGCGGGCAAAACACCCACTCGTTGACCATCCGCACCGGCACCAGCGGCGTCTCGGAGGTCGCCGGCGGCGCCGGCAGATCGAACGACAGCTGGGTGGACATGGCGCCCCCTCGGATCGAGGTCCCTCGCAACGATCATCGAAGCGGCACGTCGCGACGGGGCCGGCCCGGCCGGACCGGATCGCGACGCGCTCTCCTCACGTCAGCGCGGCGAACAGGCCGAGGCCGACATGGCGGCCGGCGCCCAGCGCCAGCAAACCCGGCACCGGCTCGGCGAACGTGATCACGACATGGGTGCGCGGCAGCGCCTTCAGATAGGCCGGGACCCGATAAGCTCCGGCGGGCTCGGCGCCGGGAAACACCGGCTCGCGCTGCAGATGAATCTCGGTCACGGGCGTCGTCCAGCCGGCCTGGGCGAGCGCCTTCAGCACCAGCGCGTGCGCTTTGCGCGACCTGTAGTCGTCGCGGCCGGGCAGCACCATGGGCGTGACCGTGCCCCATCGGGTCGCGCCGTCTCCCGCGAGATAGCAGGCGAGAACACCGTCGGCGGCGCGCTCGTCCTCGGACAGGGCCCGCAGGTCCGCCTTCACCACGCCGGTCCCCTCCTCGATCAGCGCGGCGCCCGCGAGACGCCGCACGACGGCGCGCGCCCGCGCATCGCCGCCGCCGAACGGCTCGGCCAGCACGGCGCGGCGGATGCGGCCGTCGCGGCCTTTCAAGGGAATCGTCGGCAGCGGCAGGTAGGAGAAGCGGTCGTTCTTGGATGCGACGTCGTCGCCGTGGCCGCAGACGAAGCGCTCGACGAAGGATTGATCGAGCTTCAGGCCGCGGGCGCAATCGTGCGCCGCGTGGCGGAGCCAGGCCGCGATCTCGATCGCCGCGCGCGGATCGAACGAGGCGGCGCCATCGCCATCGACCAACCGAAAGACGTGCACCGGCCGGGTGCGGCCGGCGGCTCGCCGGCGATAGGCGACCTCGCGAAACACGGTGGGCGGCGACGGCGGCGCCACCCAGCGCTCGGCGCCGCGCCCCCGCCCCGCCTGGACGCGACGACCGAATTCCCGATGCCGCTCCAAAAGCTCGTCGAGCGAGCCCTCGACCGGCACCCGCCAGCCGACGCCCGGCAGCGCGCCCCAAACCTCGCCGGGTAGCTCCCGCCGCGCGGCCTCGTCGACCACCCGGCCGTTGCCGGCGACCAGATCGATGCCGAGCCCGAGCGCGTGCAGGTGCCGTGCCTCCTCGCACAGCACCGCGGCGTGCGGCCGGGCGCTCTCCCACTCCTCGTCGGCGATCGGCCATAGGAACCGCACGGTGGCGTCGCCGTCGACCCGATGCGGCCGGAGGTCCTTGTCGGTGCGCAGCGCGTTCGGCTGCTTCTCCGGCTCCTTGTCCTGCGCCCAGGCGCGGGCGACCTTGTCCATGTCGTTGTTCGGGACATAGAGGCGCACCAGCGGCGCCGCCTGCGCGGGCGCGGCGACGATCTCCGGCGGGGCGCGCCGCTCGAGCCAGCGCAGCGCGGCCCCCTTCGCGTCGGAGAACTCGGTACGGCGGAAGCCGAGATGACCGGCCGCGACCAGCGCCTGGAAGAGCCGGTGCGGATTTGGCGGCCATTCGCGGGCGCGGCCGTCCTCGCTGCGGCCGTGATAACGTCCGTCGAGAAAGTGCGCCTCGAGGCACAGAAAGCGCATGATCAGCCGCCTTTCTTTCCCCTGCTCTTCCCGCCGACCTTCTCCTTGATCGCCGCATTGGCGGCCGCGGCGTCGAACGCCACTTTCTCGCTCTTGCCGACCCCGAAGGCTTTTGCGGCGTTCTGCGCGAAGCGGAGCGCGCCGGCGGGATCGGCGGCGACAACCTCGCGGGTGCCATCGTGAGCGACCAGCTCCCACGTCGCGGGCTTGTCGGGATCGCTCACCAGCAGGCAGCCTTGCCGCAGATCGTGGACGCGATCGTGCGTCATCGCCACCAGAGCGAGCCCGAGCACGTAGCGGCGCAAGGCATCGCCCTTCGCCCCCTTCGGACCGATGGCACGCAGGCCGACCAGGCTCGAGATGGCGTCGCGACGGATGTCGCCGCGCACCTGAACCCCGCCGTGCGTGCCGGCGGCCGGCGCGTGGCGGAAGCCGAGCTCGGATGCCGCATCGAGTACCTTCTTGTCGTCGGCATCGTCGAGAAGCCCGAGATCCACGTAGTCGACCGGCGGATTGTACTGCGCCGAGCGCCTCAGCTCGATCACGTCGTACGCCCGGATCGTCGAGGCGACGAGCCGCGGCAGCTTGACCTGGGTGTCGCGCGAATCCCAGGCGCCGAACACCAGCGAGGTCGGGGCGATCTTGGCGAGCCCGGTCGCGTCGCCGCTCTCCCGATACGCCTCGAACGCCTCCTTCAGCCGCGGGCCGAGCGCGGAATAACGAACGATCGCGTCGGCGGCGCGGTGGCCGGCGTCGAGCAAATTGACGGTCTTGTTGCCGGCCTCGATCTCGATCTGCGGCACCAGCATCGAAAACGGATCCTCGCCGGCCGCAGCTGCGCCGTTCGCCTTGAACAGCGGCTCCATCCGGTTCGCCTGCGCCCCGACCGTGTCGATGATGGCGACCCGTTGCGTCGCCGGATCGGCCGGATCGCCGAGCGGATCGATGTTGTAGCCGGCCTTGCCGCCACCGCCCTCCGCCGCCGCGAATGTCGGCGGGAAGATCACGGCGTCGTGCCCCTCCGCCGGCATCAGATATTGCCGGCACACCAGCGCCGCCGGCCCGTCCGCGGCCAGCATGCGATCCGCAAGCGCGTCCCACCCGCTCATCGTCTCTCCTCCGAAGGCTTTGCCCGGCCGAAGCTGCCGTACTGGGAATTGCGCATCTCCACCGGAAACTCGTACGTGCCGATGCACCGCCCGATCCCGGCGACCGCTGCCGGTGCGACCGAAATGTCGAGCGGATCCGCCCAGGCGCGATAGGAAAACCATCGCCGGCGACTCTCGACCGCGGTCGGCCGGCAGCGCTGAAGCCCGATCGCCGCAAGAATCTCGGTCGCAGGCGAGGTCAGCACCGGCACGCCCTGCTCGTCGGGCGAGAAGCCGACGTCCTGCGCCTCCCACGACGCCGACGGATCGAAGCCGAAGCGTCCGGTCGTCGGCCAGCGCGCCGAGAACAAGTCGGCCGAGGCGATCCGGTCGGGCGACCGTGCAATAATTTCGAGCCACGCTTTGCGCAGCCCGTCGATGTTGCGTTTCGGCGTCTGCTGCCCGGCCCACACCTTCAGCTCCGACTTGTCGGCGCCGCGATAGGAGTCGAGCCACCAGTCGAGCCGCAGATCGAACGGCCGGATCACCACCGGCTTGCGGTCCGCCTGCGCCTGCGCCTCGTGATCGTCGGCCAGAGCGACCGTCTCGTCGCTCTCGACGAGACGGCGAACGAGGTCGGCGAGCGGATCGTCGTGGCCGCCGTGGGTGGCGATCCGGAACCGGGCACGGCTGCCGTTCTGCTCGAACCACCCTTCCGGCGATCGCCAGCCATTGTCACGACGGGCGGGCCAAGACCGGCTCGCCAGCTCCAGCAGACCGCAGCAGGCGAAGAACTGGCCCGGGTTGCGCAGATCGACCGCCAGCGTGATGTCGGGATCGGGGCGGATCATGTCGTCCCCTCCTCGGCCATCGCCTCCGCCGCCCTTTCGGGATCGCGCGGAATGCCGCGGCTGGCCGCATAATCGGCGGCTCGCATCAAACCCTCGAGCCAGGCGAGGCCCCAGTGGCCGAAGCGGCGTTGCAGCCGCGCGAACCGGCGCATCGTCTCGGCGGCGATCTCGGCGTTCGCCTCCTCGCCGACGCCATCGGCGATGTCCCACTGGTCCTGCTCGAAATGCGGCCGCGCCCAGCCGTGATGCGACGCGATCAGATGGAGGATCAGGTCGCGCTCGGGGTGGGCCGAAATCTCCTGCAGGTCGGACGCCTCGCGCAGCGAGCCGAACTCGTGGCGATAGGCGCCGCTGCGCCGCGAGGCGAAACCGGTTCGCCCGCTCTTCGCCAGCGGAACCCAGAGCGAGCCGGGATGCCGCGGCGGCGGATTGCCGATGTCGGCCTGCCATGCGGGCCGGTTCTTGCCGCGATCGTGATGACGGGCGGCGAGAACGACCGCCTCGGCGACGGCCTCGGCCGCACGGTCGGCCGCCGTGTCGGCGTAGATCAGGGGCCCGAGGCGGCCGACGATCGTCTCGGCCATCGCGCTCACGTCGGCGGCATGATCGTCGAGCGTGCGCGCACCGCCGGCCGCCGCCGGATCGTTCTGGGACACGTCGAGCGAGCGGCTGTCGCCGAGCAGGACGAGCACCATGCTCGGCTCGCCCTCGTCGTCGCGCGCCAGCACGCTCGCGTCCTTCTCGGCCATGTCCGGAAAGAGACCGCACGCCGAGGCGACGGCGGCACGCCAGCTCGACGCGTCGATCTCCTCGACAACGAGCCCTTCCTCGGCGCCGAGCCGCCGAACCGACCAGCGCTCCTCCTCGGCATCGAACGACGCGAGCAGGCGGGCGCGCCTGCGGCCGATCGCCGGCTCAGATGCACCGGAGGCGTCCTCGAGATCGGCGACGTCGTAATCCGTCGCTGGCGTCGCCTTCGCGGCGCCGTCCAGCATGCCGCGCACGTCGAGGCCACCGGCCTCGGGCGGCAGCACCAGCGTCGCCTCTGCGAGCCCGGGCTCGTCGTCGAGAAGATCGGCGAGCGAACCGTGGACGGGATCGCCGTTCGCCGGGATCAGCACGGCCGGCAGCGGCCGCGCGCCGTCGGCCTCCTGATCGCCCTTGCGGCGCAAAATCTTCTTCAGCTCCGCGACGACCTCCCAGAGCGGCCCCTGCAAACGCTCCCGGGCAAGAATCCGGTGCTTCTCGTAGAGCGTCCGGACGGTTCTCGCGGGCGCCGTGCCGAGCAGGCTCACCTCCTCGCGCCAGGCGACATGGAGGACGGGCCGTTCGGCCTCGACGCCGTGCAGCCACCGCGCGACCGGCGGGCGCCCAGGCAGCTCCGCCACGCGCGTCAGCGACCAGGCATCGAGCAAGATGTCGGTCACCGGCACCGTGCGCGGCACCGCGGCGAACGCGTCGGTGCGATGCGCCAGCGTCCGAAGCGCTGCGGGGCTCGCATCGACGCCGCCGCCCCGCGCCGGCAGCGACATCAAAGCTTCCTCGGTCGCCGCCAGCCGCGCGTCGGCGTCCGCGTCGTCCTTGCCGCCCTTCTTCGGAATCTCGATCACATGCACGGTCGCGGCCCCGCGCCCGAGCCGGTTGACGCGGCCGAGCCGCTGGATCATCGAATCGAGCGAGGCGAGGTCGCAGACCATGTGGTCCGCGTCGAGATCGATGCCGACCTCGCCCGCCGACGTCGCGACCAGATAGCGGGTGCGCGGCAGCGGCTCTCGACACGGCGCGGACTTGAAGCTCTCGAACAGCGGGCTCTTCGCCAAAACGTCGCGCTCCCGGCCGCGGATCGTGCCGGTGAGGATCGCGACGTCGTCGCCGCCCTCCCCCAGCATCTCGGCGACCTGCCGGACATCCGCCGGGGCGCGCAGATATACGACGACCCGCTTGCGGTCGGCATGGTGACGGCGGGCGCTCGCCACGATGGCCGCAAGGGAGGCGCGGTGATCGTCGGGTGCCGGCTCGAACGTCAGGATCTTCTCGGCCGTCGTGCGGATCCGGACCTCCGGCTCGCTGGTGTCGTCGTCCGTCAGGCCGAAGACACGACCCGTATCGTCTCGGCGGGTCGCCGACAGGTCGAGCAGCCGCAACGGGCGCGGCTCGGCGCCTTCGGCCTGGCGGGCCTCGAGCGCCCGCAAAAGGGCGCCGAACGCCGGCGACAGGTGCGCCTCGTCGTGGACGATCAGCACGTCCTGACCGACGAGCCCGGCATGGAATGGCCGCATGCGGCGCGACACGCCATAACCGGAGAACAACAGGCGGCTGCCGATCATGTCGACCGTCCCGACGACGATGCCGGGGCGCGCCGGATCGGCCTGCCATTCGAGATTGTCGGCATACTCGCCGCGCAGCGTGCTGATCGCGAGCGGCGACGCACCGTCCGAAGGATCGACGCACAATGCCTGCAAGGCCGTGCGAACCGCGACGACCTGGGGACGCGCGCCATCCTGCAAAGCGTCTCGAATGCCTCGCGCGGTGTCGGTCGCCTGATCGACGACGGTCCGGCGGTCTACCACATAAACGAGCCGCCGCGGCAGTGACGGACGGCCGCTCCTCGCCTGTGCGGCGAGCGCCAGCAGCCAGATCAACATCACCGCGGTTTTGCCGAGCCCGGTCGGGAGATCGAGAGCATCGGGAATCCGCCCGACCGAGAACTCCCCGAACAACCGGCGCTGCCACCGCATCGGCGAATGACCGGTCAGCGCCTCGAACCCGCAATCGAAAAACGAGTCGTCCGTCATCGCGATCTCACAAGGACGTCGGCTGCCCGGGCCGTTCGCCACGACAGGCCACGACGCCGCAACGGTAGCGCCATTTACACCGTCTCGCGCATTGCGCGAGATAAATCCACAAAAGACCCGCGCGTGCTCGTGCGGGCGACCGGCTCGTCGCGGCCGCGCGGACATCGGCGACGGCACGACCCGCATTCGCGAATCGCGCTACACTGTTCCAAATTCTCGATGGTCTCACAAACGCGATGGTATCAGATACTAAGAGGACCGGATCGTCAATCCCCGACCGTCGCCGACGGCCGAGGGCAGCCCCGGATGTGGCGTCCGTCGGCGCCGAGATGGCGGCCGCCACCGGGCCGTCGCTGCGCTGGAGCGTCGAGCAGCGGCTCGCCTTCGTCGACGAGCGGCTCTTTTGGCTGGGCGAGGTGAACCGGACCGATCTGGTGCGCCGCTTCGGCATCTCGATGAGCCAGGCGTCGGGCGACATCGCCCGGTATCTCGAAAAGAATCCGGCCGGCGTGAGCTACGACAAGTCGGCCAAGCGTTACGTCGCCGGCGAAAATTTCGCGCCGGTGATCGGCCCTCCCGACGCGACACGGCTGCTCGGCGAGATGCGCCTCGTCGGGCTCGGCAGCATCGCCGTCGAGGACACGATGCTCGGCGCCCTGCCGCCGTTTGCCGGAACGCCGCTGCCGGAGCGCGCGGTCGACCCCCTCGTGCTGCGCGCGGTGTGGCACGCGATCCGCGACCGCCTCGCGCTTTCGGTGACGTACCAGTCGATGAGCCGGCCGACCGCGACCCGGCGCATCGTCTCCCCGCACGCGCTCGCCAACGACGGGTTCCGCTGGCACGTCCGCGCCCACGACCGCGACAGCGAAACATTCCGGGACTTCGTGCTCGGGCGGCTCGGCGATCCGGCGCCCGCCGGCCCCGCCGATGCCCGTCCGGAGGACGATGTGGAGTGGCACACCATCGTGCCCCTGGTGATCGCGCCTCACCCCGGCCTCACGCGGGCACAGGCAAAGGCGATCGCGATCGACTACGGCATCACGGGGAAGACGGCGACGATCCCGGTGCGCCGCGCGCTTTTGTTCTACGCGCTCAAGCGGCTCGGGCTCGACGTGCCGCCCGACACCCGCCCTCCCCACGAGCAGCACATCGTGCTGGTCGATCGCGACGCGGTCGAACGCGCTCGGAAGACGGACAGGGATCGCGGAGTGGGGAAAGAAGCCTGACCGATATCTGCGCCGCTGGTTCGACGGCATTCGGCGCGGCGACCGTCGAGTTCAATGAAAGCTTCGTGAGACAGCCGAAAAAATCCTCCTGAATTTCGCGGCACCACACGCGCGCTTAGCCCACCGGTCGCGAGGCGAATTCACCCCAAGATTTCACCCCCCACCCGTCCCTCGCAGTTTCTCGCAGGCGGGCATCCGAGCGGCTCGCAGTCATGATCCGAGTTTCAGCGTCACCGCGTTCGCTGCGTGTCGTCCCGCCAACCCGCCCTCGATCCGCTCGCCCACCTGGTCGCTCGAGGCTCGTATCGGATCGTCGGCGCGGTTCACGTACCGCCCGGTCATCGCCAGTGTCT
>NZ_AKZI01000055.1 GCF_000293785.1 Rhodovulum sp. PH10
GGAACACATAGACCGCCCCGGAGAACGGATCGGCCCGCATCTCTTCGCGTACCAGCGCGGCGAGCCCTTCGGCACCCTTGCGGAAGTCGACCGGCCGGGTCGCCACCATCACCCGCACCGCTCCGGTCGGGCCGATCACGGCCGCGCCCTCAGCGCGCGGATCACCGCAGCGATCGTCCCGGCCTCCGCGCCGGCACCGATCCGCACGCTCACCCCGTCGATCTCCAGCGCGATCGTGCCGGTGACATCCGCGGCCTTGCGGTCTCTTCGGGCTCGCCGCCGCCGCGGAGTCTCCGGCGAAGGCGCGGATGTCTCGACCACCGCCGGCACGAACAGCGGCGTCTCCGAGGTCGGCGCATTCGCCTGCGGCTGCCGAGCTTGTCGCCGCCACGTGAACACCTGCTGCGGCATCAGCCCATGCCGACGTGCGACCTCCGACACGACGGCGCCCGCCACCAGGGTCTCCTCGACGATCCGCGCCTTGTCGCCCGCCGAAAACCGCCGCCGCCGGCCCGTCCCCGAGATCACCTCGATCCGGTGAACCGCCCCCTTGGGCTCGAGCATAGGGTCGAGTTTAGACATGAGTCGATCTCCGATTCAGACCTCGATGATCGGCACACTCCGCCCTCACGAACCCCCGAAGAAGGTGGGGCCAAAACGACGCTTACCTTGGTTCGAACGATCGATAGTGCGGTCAGAATGGCGTTCAGTTGGGCCCAGCTACGATGGTCGCATCGATGAACAAATTGGCCCGCTGCACGGCCTCCGCCGGTATGTCTCCCCCGTGGCGAGAGGCGGCAGGGTATAATGCTCCGCTCGACGGTACGACAAGAACGTCATTCGTCGCGGCGCAGGACGAGAACCACGACGGGATCCCAGGGAATATCGGTGGCATAGATCGCGTTGAGCGCGCGGGAGATGGCGTCGCGTATCCGCGCACGAAGGCCGCGTACGATGTTCTTCGCAATGCCACCGCCACAGATGGCGTGAGCCGCTCGATAGCGAACGATCGTGAAGGGCATGCCCTGGATGAGCTGCTCGAAAATGCTGCGCGAGAGCGCCGACTTATGCGTGGGATCACCGTGCTGCGCCTGCAGTCCGAACGGGCTCTGCCCATTGGGAAAGCGCAGCAGCAAGTGTCCACCGGGTTTCAGCATTTTCGCAGCGGCCTCTAAACGATTCAGGATCTCCGAAATCGAGAAGTGCTCGAACACGTCGAAGGCGACGATGGTGTTGAAGCGATTCAGCTGACCGGATGCGATCCTCTCGATCGCGGGATCCAGGAGCTCGATGCCCCGCTCCCGCGCCGCCGAGAGCAAGACGTCGTTAATCTCCGTACCTGCAACACGCGCGCCCCTTTCACGCGCCCAGGCCAGAAAGCTGCCCGAGCCGAAACCGATCTCCAGTACGTCGGCATCGCGGATCGCGACGCCGCATGTCTCGCCGACGAAGTAGCGCCTCTCGTCGTCGGTGATAGTGAACGGCTTGATCCAGCCCTTCCAGGCCTCGTAGGAGGCGTAGAGGTCGACCGTTGCGTGCTCGTATGCGGGCTGTTTCATTGGCGGACGAACAGAAGAGCAAATTGATCCGATTGCAGACGCAGCGGTAGCGGCGACATTACCAGTCGGCGTGCCAGACGCCTCCCGAGGCTCGGCGACATGTTCATTATGTGCAGGATTCGTTCGAGGGTGAAGCCATGGTGCCGGGCTCGCGGAACCAACACGTCGATCGCTCCCGCACAGTTGATCAGCCACTGATGGCGATGGCCAGGCTTGCTGCCGACCATTCGCACGCCGTGCGCACCCGGCAGTTCGTCGAACAACATGTGCATCGCATGCCGAAGGTTGACTTCGTTGGGAAGCGAGACAAAAACTTGGCGCTCTGCAAGCTCGAGTCCGATGTCGAACAAGCTGACGAATGTGTTGGTGTGCTCGAGCACGTCGAAAATGAAAACCGTGTGCGCGGGCTTTTGCCGACGCAGCTCTTCCTCCAAGCACGCCGCGTCCTCGATGTATGTGACGGAGCTGTCGCTGGTCCGGGCGTAGATATCGGCGCCGACATCAATCCCGCGGTAGCTGGTCTGCGGACCGAGCTGCCGGCGAGACACGCCATCGGCGCAACCTATGTCGATCACCGAGGTCATGCTCGGTGTGCGTTGTGAGAGCCAGCGAGATAGTGTAACGGCTGTGCGCTCGGCACGACTCTTTTCAATTTTCTCGATGCGAGGTGTACCAGGTGTACCGGACATCGTCGACCAATCTGTTGACGCGGGATACGGTCGCTATTCGACCAATTGCCCAAGAATCCTTTCGCGTGCCGCTTGGATATGCCCCAGCATCTCCATGGCCCGCTGCACCGTCGAGGCGCCAGAAGACAGGCAGCGCTCGCGTCCCTTCTCCGCCAGTCGCAGACGCAGCTCGTCATTACCGAGCAGAGTGCGGGCCTTGGCGACGAGGTCGTCGTCGTCGGTGAATCCGACATAGCCCTCGCCGTCGATGAAGGCCGTGTCGTGATCGTCCGTCTTCTCGGCCAGCAGCGGACGGCCCATAGCCGTCGTCTCCCAGCTTCGCGAGGTGATGGTGTCGCGATTGAGCTTGCGCAGGAAGCCGAGCGCGATCTTGCCTGTGTGGAGGGCCTTACCATAGTCGGTGCCGTATTGCGCTGGCCGCACCGTCACGCGTGGGTCGAGCACGCGCGATGGCCAATTGTCTCCCCAGACGACGACGCGCATCCCTGCCCCGGCCAGACGGTTGATGCTGCGGCACCGTTCGGCCTCGAAGGAGCCGACGAACACGAGGTCGCAGCTATCGTACTCGGTCCCGACTTCCGACTGAACGAGCGGGCGGTGGATAGCAGGATCGCAGCCCTTGCCGACATGCACGGGATTGGCCGCGCCGAGCGCCTTCAATTCGGGGACATTGACCTGCTTGTTGGTGAAGAAAACATCCCAGAGCGGAAGGCTGGCCTCGAGCTGTGCGCTCAGGAAATGGCGGCCGATACTGTCGTCCGGCGAGTAGTAAGCCCTCACGATGGGACCAAAGTTGCGCATGGCGCGCAACGTTGCAACCGTGATGACCCGGCTCGAATCGACTAGGATCGCGTCCGGCCGCTCGCGCTCGACCGTCGCCATCAGCGCCTCGTTTTCCTTGTACGTGTCGTTCGGGCGACCCAGCTTCCACATCACGCGATTGTAGATCGATGCCTTTCCCCCGATCACGGCGCCGGTATCGAGAGGAACGCATTGCACGGCCGGCAACGCGCCGAACGCCTCCGCCCGCATTGCCGCCGTGCTGCCCTTCCAAAGCGCACCTTGGTAGATGACTTTAATTTTGGTCGGCATCATACCGAATCTCACCGCTATGCTGGCGCGGGCTCGCCGGCTGCGGCCCGGACCTGGGCGCCATCCGCTTGGCGTTCACGTATTTCAGCGCCGCGAGGATTCCCTGCCGGCATTCCTCATAGCTCCACCGGCCTATGATCTCGCGGCTCATCCGGCCCATGGCCGCGCGCTTCTCCGGGTCGGTCAGAAGAGGTCGCAGCGCCTGGGCGATGGCATCGGCATCGCCTGCCGGTACGGTGAACCCGTTGACGCCGGGACGAACCAGATCGCGTACACAGCCGAGCTTCTCGCCGACGATGACGGGCAGGCCCGCGCACATTGCCTCGTTGACGATGAGACCCCATGGCTCCTCCTCGGACGGGAGCACGAAAACGTCCGCCGCACCGAGCACCTTCGGCATCCGCGACTGATTGAGGAACCCTGTGAATTCAACTTGCCGCGGTCCGCCCTGTGCGGCTGCGGCACGCAGCTCGCTCTCCATCTCGCCGGTGCCGCCAAGCACGAGCGCCAGCGCGACCCCCTCGCGCTCCAGCCGTTGCGCGGCGCGCAGGACGGCGTCGGGGTGCTTGCGCCGCTGCAGCTTCGACAGGTAGAGCACGATCGTCGTGTCGTCGGCCACCCCCAGCTCGCTGCGGATCGCGCGGCGTTCATCTCCCGAAAGCGATGATCGGGCGACGAAGCGGGCGTTGTCCACCGTATAGGGCACGAGGAAGATGCGCTCGTCCGGCGCGCCCATGGCGCGGTAGAAATCGCGGTTGGCGCTGCCGATGGCGAGAAAGGCATCGCAAAACCGATAAAGGCCCTTGAGCGCCGCGTTTCGCGCGACGGCCTTGGCGCCGCGTCGCGTCAAATCGAGGTGTGTCTCACCGCGCGTGAATACGGCGGCACCGGATGCCTTGGCTGCAGATATGGCGATGTGATCAGCCGCATAAGCGTGCCCATGCACGAGGACGGCATCGAACCGGCCACGATAGATCCGACGCCAGAGCGAGGGTCCACCGATGGACCAGAAGCCACCAGGCGTGATCGCCCTGGCCTTCCTGCCGATGAACTCGTGCGTGTAGCCCGAGAGCAGGTCGACATCCCACTTCACCGCTTGGCCGAAACCGCTGTCCTTGGCGCCGCGGATGCTCGAGTCGGACAAATACAGCACCGTCAAGTCGACGTCGTCGTGCTGAGCGAGGTAGGCGTAGAGGGGAGCGAAATACTGGATCGGGTGCGAATTGACGACGCAAAGGCGCATCCTTCGGCTCATCTTCCGCACACCCCTATTGGACAACCTTGCGGAAGTACTCGATCGTCTTCGCTAGGCCGTCGCGGAGCTGGATCTCCGGTTCCCAGCCAAGTTTGCTGCGCGCCAGCGATATGTCCGGCTGGCGCTGCTTGGGATCGTCAACCGGCAAGGGCAAGTAACGCAGCCCGCTGGCGCTACCGCACTGCGCGACAACCTGCTCGGCCAGCTCTGTAATCGTAAAAGCGTTGGGATTTCCAATGTTGACGGGACCAACGAAGTCGGGCGAGCTTTCCATCATGCGGATCATGCCCTCGATCAGATCGTCGACATAGCAGAATGATCGCGTCTGCTGTCCGTTGCCGTATATCGTGATCGGCTCGCGACGAAGGGCCTGCATGATGAAGTTCGAGACCACGCGGCCGTCGGATGGATGCATGCGCGGTCCGTAGGTGTTGAAGATGCGGACCACCTTGATCTCTAAACCGTGCTGTCGGTGATAGTCGAAGAACAGCGTCTCGGCGCAGCGCTTGCCCTCATCGTAGCAGGCGCGCATGCCGATCGGGTTGACGTTTCCCCAATAGTCCTCGGTCTGCGGATGCACGCTCGGATCGCCGTAGACCTCGCTCGTCGACGCCTGCAGGATCGGACATTTGAGCCGCTTGGCGAGACCAAGCATGTTGATGGCGCCGTGCACGCTGGTCTTCGTCGTCTGGACCGGATCGTGCTGATAATGAACGGGTGAGGCTGGGCAGGCGAGATTGTAGATCTCGTCGACCTCGACGTAGAGCGGAAACGTGACGTCGTGGCGCAGGAACTCGAACCGCGGCTCCGCATGGAGATGCTCGATGTTTCGCTTGGTGCCGGTGAACAAGTTGTCGAGGCACAGGATCTCGTGTCCCTTGCCCAACAGACGGTCACACAGATGCGAGCCTAGGAACCCGCCACCTCCGGTCACCAGGATACGCTTTCTGCTGTCGTACAATCGTGCCATTCAGCAATCACTCTCTCGTGGTCGACCACTTTTCGCGGAGCGCGACAACCGTATCGGAGGGTGCCGGACCGGTCTTGCGCTATCGGCCATTCGCCTGCTCTGCCCCGCAATTTGCGATCAGTTCTGCCAGCATGTCCCGTGTGCGCCCAACAGCATCGCTCTGCTCGAGCCAATGTTCGGCACGCAGGCGTGCGGCCTCACTCATGCGCATGCGCGCGGCTTCCGGTAAACCAGCGAACTCTTCGATGGCTGTCGCGAAGCGGTCCGGGCTGTCCAGCGGCAGATCCCAGCCGGCGCCGTCGCGGTGCAGGTCGCGCCACGGTGTCTGGTCGGAGATCAGCACCGGCACGCCGCAGGCGAGCGCCTCGAAGATAGCGTGGCCGAAATTCTCGCCCTTCGTGGGAAAGAAAAAAACATCGTACTCTGCAAGCTTGGCTGCGACCTCGTCGTGCGGCAGCTCTCCGCAATAGCGGATGTGCGGCGATCGGATTGCTTCCCGACATTCGGCCCAATAGGCCTCGTCGCTAACCGGACCGTAGATGTCGAACACTATGGGCTGAGCCAATTGCTGGACGATCTCGATCGCCAGTTTCACGTTTTTCTTCCGGTCGATACGGCTCAGGAATACGAGCCGGACCCTATCGCCCCTGGCTGCAACTCGTGCACCTGGAATAGTCTGGATGGTAGGCACGTTAGGCGCTAAGGCATAGCCACCATGCCATGTCAGCATCCGCTTTAAATCGCCCAGTTCAAGTGGGTCGGTGGCGTGAATACAGACTCCGTCCAGCAGTTTCAAAATACGGGATGCCAGCAGGAAGTGCTTCTTGACGGCGAAGCGCTGCTCCAAGGCTCCAGGGGAGAACTCGCCGCGCGGGGAAAGCATAGCCGCGGCCGTCTTGCTCGACAATCCGAGGCGGCGCTGGAGAAGGAACGGAATCGTGAACTCGCGATCGAAAAAGCCGTTCAACCAGACGAGGTCGTGGGGCGTCGCCGCGAGCAGATCGCCAAGTCCCCGGGCCCCGAAGCGGCCGACGCGCAGATAGCGCGCCTTGGCGAAGCCGAGATCGATCCAGCCATCCACCTTCGCGACAGCCGCCGGCAGCGGCTTCGATGCACCGAACGGCCGATCACGCGCCACTAGGCGGAAATCAAACTCGGCCGAGAGCGACTTGGCTAGCCCCTTGAAGCTCTGGATGGGGCCGCTCGCTTCGTTGCCGGGCCAATAGGCGCCCATCAGGACGACGACGACGGGCTTCCGCGAGACGCGATCCTGCACTGTCAAACCTCGAGCCCGTGCCGCGCCTTGACGTGCGCTCGAAATGCATCGACGCCATGCGCCTTGATGAACGAGCGCGCTTCGTCGATCTTGGCGTCGATCAGCATCATCATCCAGAATCCGTGCATGAAGTGAAATACGAAACCTTCCTTGCCGTCGAGAAAGCCCGCGCGGATGATGTAGCGATAAAGATAGAACAGCGTGGCTCGCAGGTAGATCGGCGCGCGGCCATAGACGTTGTTTTTCATGAAGCGCTTGCGGCGCGCGGCGGCTGCTGTGTCGTGGATTCGCCTGTCTTCCGCGAATAGTCGATACGTGCGGTTGACGTAGTCGATCATGTGCCGCGTGGAGTAGCGGTTGTGCTTGTCGATCCACCAGCCGATGTCGTTGAGGTTGTGGTCGACCAGGTCGCCGCCAGCGATGTGCTCGGTACGCCCGTGCGACAGCACGATGTGCTCGTCCATCCAGCGTTGCTCGATTTGGCCGACCCCCGTGCGCCACAGGCGCAGTAGGATGGTCGAGTAATAGCGGCCGTGCCGGATCCACCGCCCGCGAAAGATCACCTTGAGCTTGAACGTGAGCCCGGTTACGTCCTCGGGAAGGGCATCGAAACGTAGGCGCAGCTCGGCGTGTGCCCTGTCCTCGAGGTACTCGTCGGCGTCGAGCCGCATCGTCCAGGACGTCGTGGGTCGGGCGTTGTCAATGCCCCACTGGAACTGATCGGAATAGTTCTTCCACGCGTGCTGCAGCACCTCCGCGCCCATCGCGCGCGCGATCTCGACGGTGCGGTCGGTGGAGAAGCTGTCGATCACGATCACCCGCTCGGCAAGGGGCAGGATGCGTGACAAGCAGCGCTCGATGTGGATCTCCTCGTTGAATGCGAGGATGATCGCGGTAATGGGAAGCTTGCAGGGGCCCCCGACAGCCCTCACGGTGCCCGCCCGATCGCCGACCTCAAGCATGCTCGACCGCCTCGGCCGCAGCGTCGGCACCGGACAGCACTACGACGGCGCCTGTTCTCAATGCGTCTTGGATGGCGAATGTGGCGCGGGTGACAGCCTCCAGCTCTACCAGAGGGATAGGCGCCGCGCCCTTGCCCTTGGCGGCATCCAGGAAGGCCTTTACTAGCGACACTTGACCCTTGTCCTGACTGGCCTTTGTCACCGTTTGCCGGCCGGCCTTGGTGACAATCATGCGGAAGAAGTCGTCGATCTGGACCACGCACCCCGCCGCGAACACCTCGATCTGCTCCTTCGAGACCGCTGGGTCTCCGAGCGAGGAGTAGACGATTGCCCCCGTCGAGCCGTTCGCGAAACGGATCAGAATCGACACGGCGTCGTCGAGACCGCGGGCAGCCACGGCCGACACCTCCAGCGGAAGACTCCCATTCAGCGCCACCATCGCGTCGATGAAATGGCAGACCTCGCCGACGATGCGGCCGCCACCTTCCTCCCGTTGGATCCAACTGTCTCCGGGGATTGCCCCGGCGTTCACTCGGTACAGCATCACCACGGGACCAGAGCACGGGCTCAAGGCCGCCTTAGCCTGCAGCAGCAGGGGGGCCATGCGCCGGTTGAAGCCGACGGTCAAGACTGCGGTGGAGGCGCGTGCGGCCGCCAGCACGGCGTCGAGCTGCTCGTCATCCATGGCAAGCGGCTTCTCGCAAAAAACGTGCTTCCCCGCATTCAGCGCATCGATCACGTAGCGCGCATGCGAGTTGTGCCGGGTCGCGATGAAGACCGCATCGACGTCCTCACCCCTGGTGATCGCGGCGGGATCGGTGCCGACGGTGTGAAAGCCGTGCTTGCTCCCGGCATGCCCGGCACTGATTCCGGTCGAGGTGGCGACGGCCGCGAGAGACACTCCGGAGCACTTCTTCACCGCAGGTAGCAGCACGCCCTTGGCGTAATTCCCGAAGCCGACGAATCCGATGCGGAGGCCGGAACGGACCGGGCGTTTAAGCGGCCTCGTGATCACCGAGGGCTCATTTCGCGCCTTACTCCCGGGGTAGCTCAGCAGCATCGCCAGGTGCGCGTCGCCGCGCTCCATTGCAGCATAGGCCTGCTCAGCGGCGTGGATTGGAAACCGGTGGGTGACCAGTCGCGACGGGGTAACCCGACCGTCGGCGATCAGCCCCAAGAACGCGAACATGTTGCGCTGCTCGGTCCAGCGTACGTAGGGCAACGGGTAGTCGTTGCCGGCGAGCTCGTAGGCCGGATCGTGGCGGCCGGGCCCGTACGACATGGAGAGCTTCAATTCCAGCTCCCGCTTGTAGAAAGGCTCGCGATCGATGGTCATGCCGACGAGGCCGACGACCACGATGCGGCCTTTCGTGCGGCTGATCTCGGCCGCGAGGTTCAGAGGCTCGCTCGACTTCGTCGACGCGGTGACGATGACGCCGTCGGCGCCGTAGCCGGCGGAGAAACCGAGCGCTGCCTCGCGCAGTCCGTCACTGATCGCGGTGTCCGCCCCGAGGGCGCGGGCCAGCGCCACGCGCTCGGGGTTGGGATCGAAGCCGAGAACCCGGCAACCGTTCGCTTTCAGTAACTGCACGGTCAACAGCCCGATCAGGCCGAGCCCCATGACGACGATGCCCTCGCCCAGCGTAGGCGCAGCCTGCCGAACGCCTTGCAGTGCGATGGCGCCGAGCGTGACGAAGCTCGCGTCCTCGTCCCCGACCCCGTCGGGAATGCGCACCGTCAGGTTCTTGGGGACAGCGTTGATCTCTGCATGATTCGCCATGCCCGCCCCGGCGCAGGCAACGCGGTCGCCGACCGCGAGACCCGAGACGCCGTGGCCGATCTCGACCACCTCGCCGGCGAGCGAGTAGCCGAGCGGGATTGGCGTATCGAGCTTGGCAAAAACCTTTTCGAACGTCGGCTGCAGGCCGTCGCGCCGAGCGTTGCGAATCACGCGGCGCACCAGGTCGGGCCGTGCCATCGCCTTGCCCGCTAGTGATGCCTTAGCTAAATTTATCAGCTGCTTCTCCGTGCCGGAAGAGATGAGGGAGACACGCGTCAGAACAAGCACCGTTCCGACTCCCGCCCTCGGAGCAGGAACCTCGGCGACCTTCAAATCGCCGCTAAGGTAATTCTGTTGGACCTGCTTCATGTTTGAAATCCGGGATGCACATCTGATAATATCAGCCACACAAATCTATTCTGGGGATATGACATAGCCTCCCGCGTCAAGTTATAGAAGCCTGTCGGACTTGACGGCACCGGCTGGCATTGTCGAACATTGATTCTCGATGATCATGTGTTGGGTATGAGCAACTTTCGTCCGGTGGATCGTGCGACCGGCCACGCGCTACGGCGCCAGCTCGGCACGCGCGGGAAAATTGCGGCATTGGGTAAGCCGACCCGCGGCATCGGGCTGTCCGGCGTTCGCACCAGAGCGGGCAACAGATCGCGCATTTGTCGCTGCAGGTCGAGTTCGACTCACCGCACGAGCCGTCCGGGTGGCACATGGCGAGCGAAACAAAGTGATTGGCTCGCACACTCAAGCAAGCAGGCTCGGATGCTCATTTCGGGTTCCGCATCACGGCCGGCTCGCGACCCTCTGTTGCCGGAGCCGCCCGATGATGCTGCGCCTCAGTTCAGCTGGCAGGCCAACCACTCCGGCGGGCGCGGCACCCAGAACGGCGTAAAGCAGGCCGACGACCAGGAACGACGCAACCGAGGTCACCCCGACGAGGTAGACCAGTGTCGTGACAACTAGCGAGCACCAGATTGCGGACAGGATCATCGCCCAATAACACCTCGCCAGATAAGGGACCGGTTCGAACCATCCTGTGACGCTGTGGGCGAGCAATGGCAGGGCAATGCAGAATGCCACGATATCGCCTACCGCCAACCCCGCCGCGGCACCCGCCGTACCGAATTTCCAGGACAGAAGAAGGAGCCCGGCTAGTCCGAAGGCCAGTTGAACGACCTGAGCGATGGCCCCCGGGCGGGGCATATTGGCAAGCGTCAGGAGGCTAGTGACCGGAATGCTTGGAACTGCCGCGGCTGCACCGGCCAGCAAGTACAAGCTGATTGACAGATCGAACAGGTCCGCGCGTCCGGTCCACAGCGTGACGAACGAAGCACCGAGTACTGCGATCCCGACGCCGATGATCGAGAGCAGGACTGACATCAAGACCGCACTGTGCTCGACATTGCGCACCACCGCCTCTCGCCGGCCATTGTGCAGTGCGTCGGCCAACTCGACGGCAGCCGACAATGAAAACATCATCACAATCTGTCGCGCGAACGTGACCAGTGTGCGCAGAATGATGAACCCGACCAGCGGCGTTCCGCCAATGCCCATTAGGCCGAGTACGAGTACGGGGGCCTGCTGCCAAGCGACCGGAATCCCTTGCTGGAGGACCAGCCACTTGACGTGGTGCGCGATCTCGACCACCTCTGCGGAGGTTGGCAGCTGAGGTCTGAAGGTCAGATCGGGGAAGCGTTGCTTCAAGTCGCGAATCATGACCCCCCAACCTGCCACCAGATCGCTTATCAAGACGACGACAGCCTGGACGAGCGGCGTGGCGCCAAGGCTCGCCGCAACGAGCGTCGAGACCGCCAACGCGGCGAACTGCACTTGGTCGACTAAAGTGCCAAGGGCGTACTGCTGACGACCGCGGTAGAGTTGGGAAATGGCGCCTCTCGCGGAGCGCGAGATGCTTGCCGCGCTGAGAAGCACCAGGATAACCTGAGATTGTTCACGCGGAATCATCTTGATGGCGAAGACTGACGGCACATCCAGCAGAGTGAGCCCGACGATGAGGATCAGCAGCGTTCCGCATGCGAGAGCAAACCCCCACGTAATCGCCACTCCTAGAGTGCGCTGGAAGGCAGCATGATCCAGACTCGCTCTATGCTGCTGCCAGACGTTGCCGAAGTAGATGTTGAGCCCCATCTCGGCCAGGGCAAAGGAACCAGCAACGGCCATCAGGATGGCCCATTCGGCAAAGACGTCCGTGCCCCAGCCGCGCAGCAGCACCATCACGACTAAGAAGCGATCCACAAAGCTGATCGCCAAACCCACCAGCTTTGCGCCGAAGTTCTTTCCTATTCGCGCCAACATGCCCGGCACTGAAATATGATTGCGGATTGCCAAGTCCCGCGGCGGATATGATTTCAGCACGTCACCTGCTGCCAAGCTGCCACGCTACGAGCCCAACCACGACTGAAAGGCTTTGCATTCGAGACCGTATGCATTTGGTTGGAAGGCCCCTTCTCGATCCAGCTCTGGACGGGGATGCCGAATCCGGTCTTGGGGCGTCGAACTATCTCGTCCGGTAGCGGACGGCTTGGCGCCGCGGCCAGAAGTGCTTTCCCGGATGGCCGCCGGCCGGCAATCATCAAGGGGGCGACGGCCTCAAGCAGGTAGTGGTCGACGAGTGGGGTACGCAGCTCAAGCGAATGAGCCATGCTCGCCCAGTCGGAGTCGCGCAAAAGTTGGTTGCGCAGATAAATGCTCGATTCTAGCGCGGAAACCATACCGAAATCGGTTTTCGGACCGCCTTCTAGCACTCGTGACAGGAACTCGAAAGGGGCTAACTCCTCAAGTCCTTCACGAACGAAGGCCTTATCCGCAATCGCCTCTCCCATCTCCTCGGGAAGGAAAAGGCCGCGCTGCAGAAGGTAGGTTCCAGAGAGCTCCGCGCCATAGCGGAGGAGCCCGGCAAGCTTGGGATGCACGGGCAGTCCCACGGACTCAGCCAAGCGAACGGCAGCCTGCGCGAGAGTTGCCAGGCCAGGAACCCGTGCCGGCACATGCAGCATGCGCGTCAGATAGGGCAGGCTCTGGAACGTCGAGTAGCCTCCAAAAAGCTCATCTCCTCCCACACCGCTGATCGCAACCTTGAGACCGGCTTCATGACTAGCCTTGCTGACGAACCACGTGTTAATGCCGTCTATCGACGGCTGATCCATCGCCTGGAGAATCTTCGGCAGATCGTTGTGGAACTCGCTGGCGCTCACGACTCGCGTCGTGTGGTTGGTTGCGTAAAAGCGAGCGATCTCGGCCGCGAGCGGCGCTTCGTCGTTGACACTGCCCTGGAACTCTTCGTAGCTCAGCGTGATCGTACGGATTTCCGTCTGGCCGGCATCTCGGATGAGGCCGACGAGCGAACCAGAATCGACGCCGGCAGAAAGGAAAACCCCTACTGGCACGTCGGCGATAAGGTGGTGCCGCACGCTGTCGAGGAGCGCCTCGCGCACGATCTGCTGCAATGCTGCAGTCGGAAGGGCAGTGCGTTCGTCCTCGGCAGCATGGATTGCAGCGGAGAGGGAATAATAGTGTTTATGAGCGTGTGCTCCTGTGCGATCGACTGTGAGTGTGGAGCCGGCCGGCAGCGCCTTGACGCTTTCGAACACTGTCCACGGCTCCGGCACGCTTCCGAACAGGAAAAAGCCCGTGACGCCGGCGGGATCGGGGCGACGCCGGGTCCTCGGATCGAGCACGAGTGCCTTGACCTGCGACGCGAAGGAGAAAATGCCGCCAGCGTCGGCATAGTAAAATGGTTTGATGCCGTAGGGGTCGCGCGCGCAGAAAAGTGTCTGGCGCGGCTCGTCCCACAACGCGAAGGCGAACATTCCGCGCAGTTTAGAGATGAAGCCAGGTCCGTCTTGACGATACAGTTGCAGCAGCACCTCCGTGTCCGACGTGCTGCGGAAGACGTAACCCTGGCGCTGTAGGCTCTCCCGCAGTTGCCTGAAATTATAGATTTCGCCGTTGAACGTTAAGACCACGCTGCCATCATCGCTCGCCATCGGCTGCGCACCGTTCGATGTAAGGTCAATTATCGCGAGCCGACGGTGACCGAGCCAAACTCGCCCGCTAGGGCAACTCCATTCGCCACTGCCATCAGGTCCTCGCGTCGCCATACTGTCGCGGATGCGGAGCAGAGCTGTTTCGTCGACCTTGGCTCCATCCCGATAGGCGAATGCACCGCAAATGCCGCACATGAGACTAAACAACTCCCGTCGGAGGCGACACCACATCCGTGGCGCATCGAAACCGGAGCGTAAGGTCAATAAACTGCACGCAAATACACCTTGTCAACGATCTATTGCGTAAAAATTAAATCATTATAATAACTTTGGTACCAACGCACGAATGTCGCCACGCCTTCACGAGTTGGGGTCGCGGGCTTGTAACCTACTGTCTTGGACAGTTCCGTAACATCAGCGTAGGTGTCGGGAATGTCCCCCGGCTGCATAGGCAAAAGCTCCTTCGCCGCCTTCTTGCCGACCGCGTCCTCGATGGCCTCGATGTACTCCATCAGCTTCACCGGCTGGTTGTTGCCGATGTTAAAAAGGCGGAACGGTGCGTTGGAGCTCGCCGGATCGGGGTCGTCGCTCGACCAGTCCGGGTTCGGGGCGGCGATCTGGTCGGACGCGCGGATCACGCCCTCGGCGATGTCCGCCACGTAGGTGAAGTCGCGCGTGTGATTTCCGTGATTGAAGACCTTGATCGGTGCGCCGGCCAGGATGCTCTTGGTGAACAGGAACAGCGCCATGTCCGGCCGGCCCCAGGGGCCATAGACCGTGAAGAACCGCAGCCCGGTGGTCGGCAGCCCGAACAGGTGGCTGTAGGCGTGCGCCATGAGCTCGTTCGCCCGCTTGGTCGCGGCGTAGAACTGGAGCGGATGGTCGACGCCCCGGTGCTCGGAGAACGGCATCCGCGTGTTGGCCCCGTACACGCTCGACGTCGAGGCGTAGGTCAGGTGCGGCGTCGCGGCGTGGCGGCAGGCTTCGAGGATGTTCGTGAAGGCGACGATGTTCGACTGAACGTAATCGTGCGGGTGCGTCAGGCTGTGGCGCACGCCGGCTTGCGCCGCAAGGTGGATGACACGGTCGAAGCCGTGTGTCGTGAATGCCGCGTCGACGGCACGCTGATCCGCCAGGTCGGCGCGAATGAAGGTCCAACGGCCCGGGCCATGGCGCGCGGCCTCGTCGAGGATGCGGAGTCGCGCCTCCTTGAGGGACACGTCGTAGTAGGTGTTGACGACATCGAACCCGACGACCTCGTCACCGCGTTCGAGCAGGCGCTTCGCGGTGTGGAAGCCGATGAATCCGGCGGCCCCGGTCACGAGAACTTTCATTTCGAACTCACAGCCGCCCGTCGGTTTCGTGCTTTGCGAACACGCCTTTGACGTCGAAGAGCACCGCGTTGGGCCGGCCGAATTCGCGCACCTTGGCCGCTCCCATCTCGGCGAACTGGCGGTGGCTCACCGCAAGGATCACCGCGTCGTAACGACCGGCCGGCGGCTCGGTCTGCTCGACCTCGACGCCGAGTTCGTCCCGTGCGTCGGCCACGTCGACCCAAGGATCCCAGACCTCGACTACGGCGTTGTTCTCCTGCAGCCCTCGGATCACGTCGAGGACCTTGGAGTTTCGAAGATCGGGGCAGTTCTCCTTGAACGTGAGACCCAGCACCAGGACGCGGGAGCCTACGACGGGGAAACCGCGTCGCATCATCAGGCGGGCGACCCGCTCGGCGACGTGCGCGCCCATGCCGTCGTTGATGCGGCGGCCCGCGAGAATCACCTCGGGGTGATAGCCGATCTCCTGGGCACGATGGGTGAGGTAATAAGGGTCGACGCCGATGCAGTGGCCGCCGACCAGGCCCGGCGCGAAGGGCAAGAAATTCCACTTCGAGGCTGCCGCGGCGAGCACCTTCCGGGTATCGAGGCCGAGCTTGTGAAAGATGATGGCGAGCTCGTTCATCAACGCGATGTTGAGGTCCCGCTGCGTGTTCTCGATGACCTTGGCGGCTTCCGCGACCTCGATCGAGGTGGCCTTGTGGGTGCCGGCCGTGACGATCGAGGCGTAGAGGGCATCGACCGCATCGGCGGCTTCGGGGGTGGAGCCGCTCGTCACCTTGGTGATGGTCGTCAGGCGATGCGCCTTGTCGCCGGGATTGATGCGCTCCGGGCTGTAGCCGACAAAGAAGTCTTGGTTGAATCTCAGCCCTGATGTCCGCTCCAGAACCGGCACGCAAATCTCCACGGTGCAACCCGGGTAGACGGTCGATTCAAAAATGACGATGGCACCTTTCGACATGGCCTTGCCGACGATCTCGGAGGCTTTCTCGAGAAGAGTGAGATCCGGGCGTTTGGCCCGATCGATTGGTGTCGGGACAGCGACGATGAACATGCCGCAGTCTTTCAGGTCCTCGCCTGCATAACTATACTTCAGGTACTTTGCGGCGGCCAGATCGTCGGGCTCGACCTCGAGCGTGCCGTCCCGCCCGGATCGCAGCTCCTCGACACGCGCCTTGCTGATATCGAACCCGACGACCGGACGAATTTTTCCGAACTCGACGGCCAGCGGAAGGCCCACGTAGCCGAGGCCAATGACCGCAATCGTCGTTTCATTTGGGTTCATGTAATAAATGCTCTTGGAAGGGGCGATGCTCGAGGTGGCGTCCTGGTCGGCCGACCCGAGCCGAGCCATCTCGGCAGAATTGGACTCTTCCCGAAGGCGCCGTGAAAAGAAAAACTCAAGCTACCGCACTCGGGGTGAAACCTGCGTGGCTTCTCCCGCCGAGTATTGCCGAGCGGTGCGCTATCTAGGGACGCGCCATTCAGTATCTAGGGGCATCCTCAATGGACGCCGCTTTATTCAGCATCACTGCAGACAATCGAGGGGTGCTGTGAGCCTAAAACGGACAGCAGCGGGATCGACGGAAGTCGGTCAGGTCACCCTCAGCTCTTTGCCTCCCCGATCTCCGCCCACGCCCTCGCGATCGCCGCGTCCTCCACCCGCTCGCCGAACAGCACCATCGGGATGGTGCCGAGCACGATCCTGATATCGAGTGTGAGTGACATGTTCCTGACGTACCACACGTCGAGCGCCGCCTTGTCGGCGGCCGAGATGATGCGGCCGCCCTTAATCTGCGCCCAGCCGGTGAGGCCCGGCCTGACCGCGAGCCGCTTCGAGAAGCCCACCGGCTGGTCCACCGGCAACAGCGGGCGCGGACCGACGAACGACATCGTGCCGATCAGGATGGACCAGAGCTGCGGCAGCTCGTCCAGCCGGGTGCGGCGGAGAAACCGACCCAACCTCGAGACGCGCTCGGCATCTGTCAGGCGGCGTCCGTCGGCGTCGTGGCCGGCCCCCATGGTACGGAATTTGTAGAGCTTGAATGCGCGGCCCCGCAGGCCCGGGCGCTGCTGCCAGAACAGCATCGGTGCGCCGATGTCGAGGAGCACCGCAATCGCCACCAACGCCATCACAGGAGCGAGCAGAACCATCAGCAACGTGGCCCCTGCGATATCGATCACGCGTTTGACCACGCGATAAGGCACGGCCACCGGCGTCTCGACCACGGACGACGTGCCCCCCGCTGCGGGGTTTCCTGCCGCTGCCGCGCAGCCTTCCTGCGTGGGCGCTTGATGGAGCGCGTCGGCGAGACGATCGTCGAGCCCCATCTTCTGGTCGAGAAACTCGAGCACGACAGATGTTTCGGCCTCGACGGTAAGCAACGCGGCGTGGGCCTCGGCCGAAAGCTCCGTCGCCGGCATCGCGACGACGATGCGGTCGACGAACACGCCGTGCACCTCGAGCCGTCGCAACACTGCGGCGACGTCTTTCGGCGGTCCCAGCACCGGGTGGGTGATCAGCGTCCGGACGCCGCTCTCGTGCGGATCGAGCACTCCGGCCACGTGCACACGTTCGGGCGCATAATCGGCGATGCAGTGAAGATAAAGCTCGGCCATCTTGGTGACGCCGACCACCAGCACGGTCTCGCCGGGGCCGGGCATCGTTGCGGTGCGGGTACGCCGTTGGTGGCGCGCATACCACGTGCGCACCGCGATGCGGGCGCCGATCAGCAACACCACGATCAGCATGCCCTGGATGATCGGCATCGCCCGCGGAATGCCTTCGAGCCGGTTGATGACGAACGTGAAGGCGAGTGCCCCGACCACCGTCGCCCCGGCCGCCGCGACGATGTCGATGTAGTTGCGCATCGAGCTGAACCGCCACACCGCCCGGGTCACTCCGAGCAGCGGCAGCACGACGATCGCGGCGACGACCGTCAGCAGCCAGTATGGCAGGGCGTCGACGATCCGCTCCTCCGACAGCTCGAGATTGTCGCGCAGCACCAGCGCGAAGAAGGAGGCAATGAACACAAGCCAAAGATCGACCACGAGAATTCGCAACGTACGCATCGGCAAGAGCTCCCCTCGCTCCCCGTCCTGAAGCGCAGCCAGCTCCGTAATATCGAAGAGGCTCCCCACTGCGCGTAGAGTTAATAATTGGTTAGCCGTACAACGTCAAGTTTTATAGTCTTTGAAGGCCGTTTTTCGCTCGTGAGAGGGTTAACCGGACGGCTTAGAGGCCTCCGTGGTGGTCCGATTGGTGGAACTAATGTGCGAAAGCCGACACTTTTGGAATAGTCGCGAGGGGCGGAAGGGCGGCCGGACGAATGCACGAATTACAGAATATGAAAATATTGGCGTGTTCGCGAGCCGTGACGACGGTGAAGCAACACGCTCGTCTCCTTCGACGATCGCATCGATGAGGCCCGTGTCAGTTTCGACCGGCGGCGACCGAGCCGCGCTCTTGCCGTACACACATCGGCGTCGCTGCTGTGTTTCCTTCGCCGCCTGCGGGCTGCACTCGGCAAATGCCGATGTGATAAGCTCGGGCATCGTGCAGGGTGCAGTCCGAGGGAGAGTTTGTTAGCCTCTCCGAACGATATTCGTCTCGACGGTTCGGAACGATCGCTTGAAACGCCAACGCAATCGAGGTGGACGACATGTTGCCGAGAACCCGGTTTGCCGCCGTTGTCGCGTCGCTTCTCTTGATGTTCGTTTTGGCCGATGCAGGCCATGCGACGCCATTCGCTTCGACCGATGGTCCGCGATCCGGCCCGGCCCGGCTCCAGGTGGCGTCGTTCTGGGCTCAGCCCTATCCGTACGGCTATCGCTACAGGAAAACGCCGTGCGTTCGGTACGTCCCGGCCTGTGTCCGCCAATTTCCGCTGCCGACCTGCGAGGTGCGCTGGCAGCGGGTTTTGGTCTGCCGCTGACGCCTGATCTGGCCGCTTCGTGCCACGGTTACTCCGGCCGATGATGCGGCTGGTCGCGGCCGTCCTGGCGCTGCTGACGATCACGCCCGTCGACGCATCGCACGCCGATGGTCGGGGGGAGGGGGTGCACCATCGCGTGACGGCGACGATCCTGCCGTCACCCGGTGGGGCCGGCGGATCACACGCGACCGGCGGTGAACCGGCCCCGGTCGCCGACCTGCGCATTTGGGTGCAGATCTCGGACCACGCGATCGATTCCCGATTTTATGGGATCGTGGATACGCAGTTCTCGAACGTCGACCGGACACTCGGGTCCGCCGAGACGCTCGTGTGGGAGGATGCCCGCTGTCATCGTGAGCGTGGTCTTCCCAAGATCGGCCTGGTCCGCCTGGAGGGTACGGCCACCGTCGGCAACCAGACGCGTCCGGTTTTTGCCGCGGCGCGGATGCCGGGCCGGAGGCTCCCGGCCGACGAGATCGTCCAGCGCAAGAACCTCGGCCCATCCCTTCCGCCGACCGTCATGACGATCGACGCCGAGACGATCTCGACCGGCTATGCGGTCCGGATCAGGCTGCAGGCTCGCGCCTGCCGGCTGTGACCGGCTGTGATGTGCGTAATCGCAAGCAGCGCGGCATTGCGGCGCCTTCACCGCGGTCGGCGGGAGAAGTCGTGAACGAATTGGTGCCTGCATCGTTGTCGTTCGAATTCGGCGAGTCGCTCATGAAAACCTTCATCTTCTTGCTTCTCGGCATCGGCGTCGCTCACGCGCAGGGCGTCGACCAGAGCGTGACCTCCGGCGCGCCGCCGGTCTATCAGGCTCCAGCGCCATCGGTCGCGAGCCCCTCCACGGCCGTTCCCACCGGACCTAGACCGCAGTCCTATCCGCCGCGATCGGGGCCGGCCTATCCAGGCGAATACGGCCGATCCGCGCCGGAGCCGATCCGGCCCGATCGCTGGGGGGACGATCGTCGGCTGCCGAACCCGCGTCCTTGACGATCGTGCCGACGTGCTTCGGTATTTCGGAGCGCCGGCGCTTCGGGGCGTCAGCCTTCGCGACCGAAACTTTCGAATTTACTGTCCGTCGGGCCCGCGACATGCGAACGCCGTCGCCGGTGTAGATCCTCTGGTCGGAGGTGCGTGTATCGCCGGAGCATTTTCCAGTCTTTGTGTCCGGTGACGAGCGCGACCTGCTCGATCGAAAAGCCTGCCTCGAAGAGACGGCTGGTTCCTTCGTGGCGCAGATCGTGAAAATGAAGGTCCTCGATCTTCAGATCACGACACATGCGCCGGAATGCCGTTCCGACCGAGCGTCCGTTGTAGGGGAATATCCGACCGTTATTGCTTTTCGTGAATTGCCTTTGCTCCTCGATGAGCGCGCAGGCGTCATACCCCGACACGTCGAGGAGAGGAATCCGTTGATGGTTTCCTTTCTTTCGTCGAGGGTCCTTGCGGTCCCGTATCGTGAGCATTCGAGTTCGCGAATCGTAGTCTTGCCATTCGACCCTGCAGATTTCGTCGAGCCGCATCGCGGTGGCGACCGCGAACTTCACGATGCGTGCCATCGGGATTTGCTGCCGCGAGTTCCCTTCGAACGTCGAGATTATTCGCGTGAGTTCTTCCGGGGTGGGGCGCCGGTCGCGCTCTTCTCCTTTCCCGACGAGACCGAGACGGCCGAGCGCGATCCTCGCGAGGTCGATCGGTTCGGTCGAGACGCACACGCCGTGGACTGCGGCGGCGTGGGACAGGATCGTCTTGATGTAGCCGAGGTCGATGGCGACCGTGACCGGGCCCGCGCCCTCGCGTGCACGCTCTTTGCCGAATTCGATCAGGCGCTCCCGGTCGAGATCGCGCAGTCGTAAACCGCCGAGGCGCCGGTCGAGAAATGCGAGGCTCGCCGTCTTGGAGCGGCCGATCCGCTTCCCGACCTCTTGCATGTCCTGGCGATGAAGCCGGACCAAGTCACCGAACAGGCGGGCGTCGCGAGACTTTCGGGAGATCGCCGGCTCCTGGCGGTCGATCCGGCGCTCCATGTCGAGCGCCCATTCCTCGGCGTCCTTCCGGCGGAGAAATGTGTCGTTGACATACGTCCCCTTTCGTCTGACCTGAACCCGCCAGGAGCCGGATTTCAGTCTCGTGAAGGTGGCCAAGGCGTGTGCGCTCCATGTGCACCGAGGCGTCGAAACAGGGGAAAAAACGTCGCATCGTGGCGTAAAACCGAGTGGACACGAGGCGAGCCAACTCTCGAAGACTAAACGAAAAATGCCGAAATATCAACGACATAGATTCTGTTCCGCGCCCATGATGGATTGGACCGACCGGCATTGCCGGGTCTTTCATCGGGCGCTGACGCGAGAGGCGCTGCTCTATACCGAGATGGTGACGACCGGCGCGGTGCTGCACGGCGATCGGGCGCGGCTCTTGCGCTACGACCCGGTCGAGCATCCGGTCGCGCTGCAGCTCGGCGGCAGCGACCCGGCGGCGCTGGCGCAGGCCGCCCGCATCTGTGCCGATCTCGGCTACGACGAGGTGAATCTCAATGTCGGCTGCCCCTCCGACCGGGTGCAGGAGGGCCGCTTCGGCGCCTGCCTGATGGCGGAGCCGGCGCTGGTCGGCGATTGCGTCGCGGCGATGAAGGCGGCGGTCGACGTGCCGGTGACGGTCAAATGCCGGATCGGCATCGACGACCAGGACCCCGAGGCGGCGCTCGACCTGCTGGCCGACACGGTGATCGCTGCCGGCTGCGACGCGCTGATCGTCCACGCCCGAAAAGCCTGGCTGCAAGGCCTGTCGCCGCGCGAAAACCGCGACGTGCCGCCGCTCGACTACGATCGCGTCCATCGGCTGAAGGCGCGGCTGCCAGAGACGCCGGTGGTGATCAATGGCGGCATCGGCTCGATCGAGGCGGCGAAGACCCAGCTCGCGCATGTCGACGGGGTGATGCTCGGGCGCGCCGCCTATCAGGAGCCGTGGCGGCTTCTGGCGGTCGATCCCGACCTGTTCGGCGTGCCGGCGCCGGCGGCGTCGGCGCGCGAGGCGGTCGAGAGCCTCTTTCCATACATCGAATGCCAGCTTGCCGCCGGCGAGCGGCTGTATGCGATCGCCCGCCATATGCTAGGTCTGTTTCAGGGCGTCCCCGGCGCCCGGGCGTTTCGCCGCCATCTCGCGACCGAAGCGGTGAAGCCCGGTGCCGGCCTCGACGTCCTTCAGGCGGCGCTGGCGCTGATCCGTCCCACCGATCGCGACGCCGCGGCCTGATCCGCCGGAAATTCCCGAGGCGAGGGCAGGTGACATGGGCGAAGTGCCGGTCGGCGAGCTTTTGGCGCTCGCGGGCGTGATCGCGGTCGGCGGCGTCTTTACCGGGCTGCTCGCGGGGCTGTTCGGCATCGGCGGCGGCGCGGTGCTGGTGCCGGTGCTGTTCGAGGTGTTCGGCTTTCTCGGCGTGCCGGAGAGCGTGCACATGCAGCTGTGCGTCGGCACCTCGCTCGCGGTGATCGCGCCGACCGCCTTCCGCTCCTACCGCACCCACAAGGCGAAGGGCGCCGCGCTCGAGCACGTGGTGCGCGGCTGGACGGTGCCGGTGGTGCTCGGCGTGGTGGCGGGCGCGGTGCTCGCGGTGTGGGCGCCGGCGCCGCTGTTCAAGATCGTGTTTGCCGCGATCTCGCTCGGCACCGCGGTGCGCATGCTGGCGGGGGGCGAGCGCTGGCGGCTCGGGGCGACGCTGCCGGGGCCGTGGCTCATGCGGATCTATGGCTGGACCATCGGGCTTCTGTCGTCGCTGATGGGGGTCGGCGGCGGCGCCTTGTCGACCATCGTGCTGACGCTCTACGGCCAGCCGATCCACACCGCGGTCGCGACCTCCGCCGGGCTCGGCGTGCCGATCGCGCTGACCGGGACGGTCGGCTACGTGATCGCCGGCCTGTTTCACCAGAGCGAGCTGCCGCCCTTGTCGATCGGCTTCGTCTCGCTGGTGGGCTTTGCGCTGATGGCGCCGATCTCGGCCTTCACCGCGCGGATCGGCGCGCAGATCGCCCACCGCCTGCGCCGGCGTACGCTCGAGCTCGCCTTCGGGCTGTTTCTGATCATGACCTCGAGCCGCTTCGTCGTCAGCATGATCTGGTGAGCCCGGCGGCGAGGGGACGCGCTCCCGCGTCACGCCAGCAGCGCCGTCAGCTCGTGCTTGATCTCGTCCTTGATCGCCTCGCCGGCCCGCACGATCGCGATCGCCTGGGTGAAATCGAGCATGCGGAACACCGAGACGTTGGGGCGGATCAGGAGGTCCGGCCGGGCGCGGTGCAGCTTCTCCGCGACGATGGTCTGGCCCATCAGCGTGATGGCGGCGAACACGGCGTCCCAGGCGCCGGGCACGGTGGTGCGCTCGCTCGGCCCCGGCGAGCAGTCGATCGCGACGATCACGTCGGCTTTTCCGGTGAGCTGGGTGAAGGGCAGGGGATCGACCGCCGCGCCGTCGACCAGCACGCGGCCCTCGTGCTCGACCGGCTGCACGAGGCCGGGGATCGCCATCGAGGCGGCGATCGCCGGCACCAGCGGCCCTTCGGAAAAGATCACTTCCGCGCGGCCGTAGAGGTCGCTGGCGATCACCATCAGCGGGATTGTCAGGCCGGCGAAGGTTTCGGGCAAACCTTCGGGCAGAAAGGCGGTGCAGAACTTTTCCGCATCGAGCAGCACCGGATTGTGGCCGAACGGCACGCGCAGCACGCTCGACCATGCCCAGGCGCTCGCGCGCGCCCCGAGCAGCCGGCGATACATTTCCGCGCGATTGTGCACCATCTCGATGGCGTGGCGGCGCAAGGCCTTCGGCGGGATGCCGGCGGCGTAAGCGGCGCCCATCACCGCGCCGACCGACGAGCCGGAGATCGCGGCCGGCTTCACGCCGAGCTCGTCCAGCGCCTCGAACACGGCGATGTGGGCGAGGCCGCGCGCGCCGCCGGCCCCGAGCGCGAGCGCAAAGGTCTTCACGAGGCCTCCGTGAAAAACTCCAAAAGCGCGGCGGCGGTGGGGCCGGGGTTCTCCTCGGCGAGGAAGTGGCCGGACTCGATCGGGGTGCCGCGCACGTCGCTCGCCCATTCGGCCCACACCGAAAGCGGAGAGTTCTCGCTCGGGATGCCGTGCTTGCCCCACAGCACCAGCACCGGGCAGTCGATCTTTCGGCCGGCGGCGCGGTCGGCGCCGTCGAAGGCGAGGTCGGTGGTGCGGCCGGCGCGGTAATCCTCGCAGGTCGCGTGGATGCGCAGCGGGTCCTGGAAGGCGGTGCGGTAGTGCGCGAGCGCGCGCGGATCGAACGGCGAGAGGTCGCCGGTGCCGGTCCAGCTCGCCATCTTCCAGTCGAGATAATGGACCGGGTCCTTGCCGATCATCGATTCGGGAAACGGCTCGGGCAGCGCGAGAAAGGTCCAGTGCCAGACCTTGTAGGCGAGGGCCGCGTCCATCGCCTGCCACATCGCATAGGTCGGCAGGATGTCGAGCACCGCGAGACGCGACAGCCGGCCCGGATGGTCGAGCGCGAGGCGGTAGGCGACCCGGCCGCCGCGGTCGTGCCCGGCGAGCGCGAAGCGGGCATGGCCGAGCTCCTCCATCAGCGCGATCATCGCGTTCGCCATCGCGCGCTTGGTGTAGGGCGCGTGGTCGGGGCCGGCGCGCGGCACGTCGGACCAGCCGTAGCCGGGCAGATCCGGGATCACCAGGCTGAATTTTTCCGCGAGCCTCGGCGCCACGCGGTGCCACATCACGTTCGACTGCGGATAGCCGTGCAGCAGCAGGAGCGGCGGCCCGCTGCCGCCGGTGCGAACGAACAAGCGCCCGGCCTCGGTGTGGATCCAGCGGGACTCGAAGCCGGGATAGAGGTCGGCGAGATCGGGCATGACAGGATCCTCCGGCCGGACGCAGCCTCGCGGGGCGGCTCATCGCCGCGACGCCCGGAAGCCCTCGCTCGAAGGATATAGGAACCCGTGTGCCGGAGTCGAAGGTCAGCCGCCGGGGTGGCGGACCAGCGCGCGGCTGCCGATGTCGCGCCGGAAAAAACCCTGCGGCCAGTCGATCTCGCCGATCGCCGTGTAGGCCTGGGTCTGCGCCTCGGCGAGCGTCTTTCCGGTGGCGCACACGTTCAGCACCCGGCCGCCGACCGCGACCAGCTTTCCGTCCTGCTCGGCGGTGCCGGCGTGGAAGATCTCGACGTCCTCGACCGCCATCGCCTCGTAGAGGTCGCCGATCGGGGAGCCCTTCCGGTAAGTGCCCGGATAACCCTTGGTCGCCATCACCACGGTCAGCGCGATGGCGTCGGACCAGTCGAGCGAGACGGTGTCGAGCGTGCCGTCGCAGGTGGCGACCAGCGCCGGCACCAGGTCCGACATCAGCCGCAGCATCAGCACCTGGCATTCGGGATCGCCGAAGCGGCAGTTGTACTCGATCAGCTTCGGCCCCTCGGCGGTGATCATCAGGCCGGCGAACAGCACGCCTTTGTAGGGGCAGCCCATCTCGGCCATGGCGGAAAGCGTCGGGCGGACGATCTCGTCCATCGTGCGGGCGGTGATCTCCGCCGTCATCGCCGGGGCGGGCGAGTAGGCGCCCATGCCGCCGGTGTTGGGGCCGAAGTCGAAATCGTAGGCGCGCTTGTGATCCTGGGCGGAGGCGAGCGGCAGCGCGGTCTTGCCGTCGCACAGCACGAAGAACGAGGCCTCCTCGCCCTTGAGATACTCCTCGATCACCAGCGACACGCCGGCCGCGCCCAGCTCGCCGCCGAGCATGCGGTCGATCGCCGCTTCCGCCTCCTCGACCTTGGCCGCCACCACCACGCCCTTGCCGGCGGCGAGCCCATCCGCCTTGACGACGATCGGCGCGCCTTTTTCCCGGACATGAGCCTTGGCGGCCTCGGCGTCGGTGAAGCGGGCGAAGGCGGCGGTCGGGATGCTTGCGCGCTGGCACATCTCCTTGGTGAAGCTCTTCGAGCCCTCGAGCTGCGCGGCCAGCTTGCTCGGCCCGAACGCCTTGATGCCGGCGGCCGAAAGGTCGTCGGCGAGGCCGGCGACCAGCGGCGCCTCCGGACCGATCACCACGAGGTCGACCGCGTTGTCGCGACAGAAGGCGATCACGGCGGCGTGGTCGGCCGGGTCGAGCGCGACGATCTCGGCCTCCTGGGCGATGCCGGCATTGCCGGGGGCGCACCAGAGGCGCTCGACCAGCGGGCTCTGGGCGATCTTCCAGGCGAGCGCGTGCTCGCGGCCGCCGGATCCGAGAAGAAGAACGTTCATGGGAACTCGCCGAAGGGGGAAGCGTCAGGGATCGCGTCGGCGGCAGTGTTAGCGAAGAACGGCCGGGATGGGAATTCGCGGCGGCCCCGATTTGCCCGGGACGCCGCCATGCAGGAGGGCACGGGGACGGACGAGGCGATCGGCGGTGCGATGGTGCCGCGGGCACGCCGCCCGTTCGCCGGCACGCCCCGTCGTGATCACGCCTCGCCGTGCGTCTCGAACAAGACCGCGTCGAGCGCCTCGCGCGGCGACTTGCCGGCCCACAGCACGAACTGAAAAGCCTGGAAGTAGCGCTCGCACGCCTCCGTCGCGGTGGCGAGCAGCGACTCGCACTGCGCGCCCGAGGCGCCGACGCCACCGGCCAGCACCAGCGCGTGGCGGAACATCACCAGGCCGTCATTGGCCCACAGGTCGAAATGGCCGACCCAGAGCTGCTCGTTGACCATCGAGACCAGCTCGATCACCTCGGCGCGGCGCCGCTCCGGCACCTTCAGATCGAACGCGCAGGCGAGATGCAGCGCCTCGATCTCGCCCATCCAGGTGAAGGAGATCTGATAATCGGTCCAGGTGCCGGCGATCACCAGCGTCACCTCGTCCTCGCTCGATCTCGAGAACGACCAGTCGCGCAGCGCGGCGAGCCGCTCGACGATCTCGACCGGGTTCGCGGTCCGCGGATTCTGAATCTCGAGCAGGGACATGCCGTCTCACCTTTCTGTGTCGACGCGGGGAGCACACGCTCGCGAACACGGCACGCCACCGGGACGGCACGCACCGATGCTTCGACAAAAGCCTTTTCGCAACGGGCGCACCCGCGCGACGGCAATGCCGAAACGCACCGAATCACCGGCTGTTACCGACTATATCCAACCTGACTCGCCGGCCAAGCCGTAGACGAGCGATCGTCCATTCCGCTGAATCGCGCAACGAAGGAGGCGCGTCGGTCCACAGGGAAGCGGGTTTTCCTCTGCGACGTTTCGACTCGGGGCGACGGATGGAGGAGGGCGGTTTGAATCAAAAGTGGAACGAACCGGAATCGGACGCGGAACGCGGCTCGACATGGATCAAAGCCGCGCCGTTCGTCGTGATACCGCGCGTCGTCGTGCGCGTCGCATCTGTTCGTGCGGCGGCGACGTGAGTCTTTTTGCAAGGTCGTAAAAAAGAAGCAGCGCCTCGGATGGAGGCGCTGCGTTCCGACGGGAGCAGGGAGAAAAAATCAGTCGAACAGGCTCGACACCGATTCCTCGGCCGCGGTGCGGGCGATCGCCTCGCCGAGCAGGGAGGCGATGGAGAGGACGCGGATGTTGTCGGCGACCCGCACCGCCTCGGTCGGCTGGATCGAGTCGGTGATCACCAGCTCTTTCAGATGCGAGGCGGTGACGCGGGCGACCGCGCCGCCCGACAGCACCCCGTGGGTGATGTAGGCGTAGACCTCCTTGGCGCCCTGGGCGAGCAGGGCGTCGGCGGCGTTCACCAGCGTGCCGCCGGAGTCGACGATGTCGTCGAGCAGGATGCAGGTGCGCCCGTCGACGTCGCCGATCACGTTCATCACTTCCGACTCGCCCGGCCGCTCGCGGCGCTTGTCGATGATGGCGAGCGGCGCATTGATGCGCTTGGCGAGGCCGCGCGCGCGCACCACGCCGCCGACGTCGGGCGACACCACCATCACATTGGCGAGGTCGAAGCGGTCCTTGATGTCGCGCACCATCACCGGCGAGGCGTAGAGATTGTCGGTGGGGATGTCGAAGAAGCCCTGGATCTGGCCGGCGTGCAGGTCGAGCGTCAGCACGCGGTCGGCGCCGGCGCGGGTGATCAGGTTGGCGACCAGCTTGGCCGAGATCGGCGTGCGCGGGCCGGGTTTTCGGTCCTGCCGGGCATAGCCGAAATAGGGAAGAACCGCGGTGATGCGCCGGGCGGAGGCCCGCTTCAGCGCGTCGGTGATGATCAGGAGCTCCATCAAATGGTCGTTCGCCGGGAACGAGGTGGACTGCACGACGAAGACGTCGGCGCCGCGCACGTTCTCCTGGATCTCGACGAAGATCTCCATGTCGGCGAAGCGCCGGACCACCGCACGGGTCAAGGGCGTCTTCAGGTAGGCGGCGATCGCCTCCGCCAACCTTGGGTTCGAGTTGCCGGCGACGAGCTTGATGGCTCCATTCTTGCCAGGCATACCCAACCTCCCGCACGCCCCTCACCGGTGCGCGCCACGATTGCGCGCTCTCATCGAACCGGCGGCGCCTCAATACAAGGCAGGAGGTTTCTTAGCAATACGACGGATTTGTTATCCCGAGCCATTTTGCTCGGTTATGGTTCATTCGCCAGCCGGAGCGGACGCGAAGGCCGCCACCGTCACCGCCTTGTCGTCGACGGGCGGGGCCTTTTCGGGCGCATCGGGCTGCGCGGACGGAGCGGGTTGCGGCGCTTGCGCATCGGTGGGTTGCGCCATCGCGGCGACCAGCTGCTCCATGCCGCGGCCGGCGATCTTCTGGATCACCTGCTCGTCGGCGGCCGCCCAGGTGGTGCGCCCGGCGCCCGTCACCGGCTCCTCGCCGGCGAGACGGAAGGCGCGCTGCCGGTTCTGATCGTAGACGTCCCACACCCAGCTCACCACCGAGCGCTTCGGCTCGACCACGGTCGCGGCGTAGACGCGCACGCGGTACTGCGCCGGCGCCGCCCGAGAGACGACCGCCACCTGGCGGGCCTGCGCCTCGGCGGTCAGGCTCTGCACCAGCCGGGAGAACACGCTTTGCGGCGGGCCGTCGATCGATTCGAAGGCGACCGTCGGCCCCTTGGCCGCGGCGACCGGGCCGGGCGACTGCCCGGACATTTGGCCGGAGGTCGTGGTGCAGGCACCACAGCCGAGCGCGAGGAGGAGGGCGGCCATCGCCGGGCCGGGGGAGGCGCGCCGCGCCGCGCGATGCGCGAGAGCGCGGGCCGTGGGCCGGTTCGGCTGGTGCATCTTTCCCCCGTTCGCGTCCGGCCTGCCCCTCGCAGGCCCACGAGCGGCGGCCGGGGCCGGCCGCTCGGTAACCGGACGTTAACCACAACCATCGCGCCGGTCCAGCACGCGGAGGTCGGCCCCGAGGGGCACGGTTAAGGCAGGCGATCGAGGGACGAGACAATTCGAGGGATTTGTGGGGTTCCCCCGGCGGTCACGCCACCAGCGTGATCACCGCGAGGTGGCGGCCATAATCCGGCTCGCCACGGTGGGTCGCCCGGCGATAGCTGAAGAAGCGGTCCGGGTCGGCATAGGTGCACAGCCCGATGTCTTCCACCTGGGCGACGCCGGCGGCCTTCAGGCGCGCGGCGATGTAGCCGGCGAGGTCGAGTTTTTGGCGGCCCGGCGTCTCGGACGGCACGAAGAACCGCGCATGCGCCGGATCTTGCGCCGTGAACTGGGCCAAAACCTCGGGGCCGACCTCGTAGTTCGGCTGGCGGATCATCGGGCCGAGCACGGCGACCATCCGGCTGCGGTTCGCGCCGAGGCGTTCCATTGCGGCGATCGCGGAATCGGTCACGCCGGCGAGCGCACCGCGCCAGCCGGCATGCGCCGCGCCGATCACGCGCGCCTCGGCGTCGGCCAAGAGCACCGGGCCGCAATCGGCCGACGAGGCGGCGACCGCGAGGCCGGGCGTTTTTGTGACGATCGCATCGAGCTTTGGCCTGCTCTCCGCCGGCCACGGCGCCTCCGCCACGATCACGTCGGCCGAATGGATCTGATAGGCGGACAAGAGATGGTCGGGGGGAACGCCGACCGCCGCCGCCATCCGCGCCCGGTTCTCGGCGACTTTTTGCGGGTCGTCGGCCGAGCCGACCCCGGCATTGAGGCTCGCATAAATCCCCTCCGAGACGCCGCCCTCGCGGGTGAAGAAGGCGTGGCGGATTTTTGGGAGGGCGGTGAGCGCGGGAGCGGTGAGCATCATCGAGGCGGTTCCAATGCGGGCAGCGGGCCGAGCGAGGGGGCGGCGAAGCCGATCACCCGGAAGAGCCCGCCCATTCCGGTTTTTTGCGGGCTCGTCAGGCGGGCGCAGGCCGCCGCGATGGTCTCGGCTTTTTCCGGGTTGGCGGCTTTCAGGCGGTCGGCGCGCCGGTCGATGCCGAGGCGGCGGAGAAAATCCCCCTGGGTGATCGGGCCGTCGACCCGCGCGCCGACGTCGGCGGCAATGCGGGCGAGCGCGGAAAAATCGACATGGGCGGTGAGGTCGGCCTCGCCCGGCGTCTCCAGCGGATCGACGAAGGCGTGGGCGCGCAAGGCCTGGAGCGTCTCGCCGAGGCCCGGCTCTGCATGGCCGTAGTCGATCACCAGCGCCGCGCCGGTGCGGGCCGCCCGGTCGGCCAGCATTTTGGTCGGAGCCTCGTCGCGCCACTCGTAGAGCACGCCCTCGGGGGCATCGCGGAGGTTTTCCGGGATGCTTTGTGCGATCGCCGGATCGGCCGCGGGGGCGAGCGTGAAGGCGAGGTTTTCGCCGGCATCGAGCCCGACCAGCCGGGCGTGCCAGCCGTCGGCCCGCTTCACCGCCTGATGCACCGGCTGTGCGTCGACGAACTCGTTGGCGAGCACGATGGTCGCGCCATTGGGTACGTCGTCGAGATCGGCGTGCCAGGAGATCGGCACGGACGCCGCCGCCAGCGTCTCGCGCTGGCGTTCTTGCAGCAGGGGGCTCGTCTCGACCAGATGCACCGTCGCCACCTCGGAAAATGCCGGAACCACCTTCGTCGCGCGCAAAATGTCGGACATCATGGTGCCGCGGCCGGGGCCGAGCTCGACCAGCCGCACGGGCACGGGCATGCCCATCTGCTGCCACACCGCGACCGTCCACAGGCCGATCAGCTCGCCGAAAATCTGGCTGATCTCCGGGGCGGTGGTGAAGTCGCCCTTTGCGCCGAACGGGTCGCGCGTCGTGTAATAGCCGTGCGTCGGATCGCCGAGGCAGGCCGCCATGTAGTCGGCGACCGGGATCGGCCCGTGCGCCCGAATGCGTTCTCGCAAGATCTCGCCGAGGCTCACGGGGCGACCGGCTCCGGCGGCTCGCCGGTCCGCCCGGCGTCCGTCGCCGTGCTGCGGGCGGGGCGGCGCAGCGCCGTCACGATGAAGGCGAGGCCGGTGAGAAACAGCGGGATCGACAGAAGCATTCCCATCGTCATCCCGCCCCACAAGAAGCCGAGCTGCGGGTCGGGCTCGCGGAAGAACTCGCAGATCGAGCGGAAGACGGCATAGAGGCAGGCGAAGGCGCCGATCACCAGCCCCGGCCGCTTGAGGCCGCCGGCCCGCACGATCAGCGCGAGAAGCACGAACAGCACGAGGCCTTCGAGCGTCGCCTCGTAGAGCTGGCTCGGATGCCGCGGCACCTGCAGCGGATCGCGGGGAAACACCATCGCCCAGTCGACATCCGGCGCCGGGCGGCCCCACAGCTCGCCGTTCACGAAATTCGCCAGCCGGCCGAGAAACAGCCCGATCGGCGCCACCGCGCAGGTGATGTCGCCGAGCGACAGGATGGAGATGCCGCGGCTCTTGGCGAACAGCACCACCGCGGCGACGCAGCCGAGAAAGCCGCCGTGGAACGACATGCCGCCCTTCCACAGCGTGAGGATCTCGAGGGGATTCTCGGAGAAGTAGGCAAAATTATAAAAGAGCACGTAGCCGGTGCGGCCGCCGAGCACGATGCCGAGGGTGACCCACAGGAGGAAGTCGTCGAAGTCGATCGCCGTCATCGGCGCCGGGCCGCCCCACAGATGCGGCTTGCGGATCAGCGCGCGGGCATAGAGCCAGCCGGCGAGGATGCCGACGATGTAGGCGAGCGCGTACCAGCGGATCGCCAGCGGCCCGAGATGCACCAGCACCGGGTCGATGTTCGGGAACGGCAGCACGGCGAGCGGCATGGGGGCGTCTGCCTCGGTCACGAGGGGGGACGGGGGCGCGGCGAGCGCCCCGATTCGGATCGTTTCGGCGTGATGGGGCGGGGGCGGGCGCGCGTCAAGCCGGCGGCCGGACTGTGCCACCGCTCGGGCCGCCGGCGGCCCGGTCCTCCGACACCGTTCGCGGGCTTGCGCGGCGCGCCGTCGATCGCCATTGTCTCGCCGACCCGAGTTTCATTCATGCCTTTCGGAGATGACACAGCGATGGCCCAGACGACGAGCCGGTTCTTCGACGAGATGGCCCGCCTGGTGAACGACGCCGCCGGCGTCGCCCAGGGGGTGCGCCGCGAGGCCGAGACGGTCTTCAAGGCCCAGGCCGAGCGGATGCTGCGCGACATGGACATGGTGCAGCGCGACGAGTTCGAGGCGGTCAAGGAGATGGTGCGCATCGCCCGCGAGGAGAACGAGACGCTCAAGGCGCGGGTCGCGGCCTTGGAGGCGAAGCTCGGCATCACCACCGACGCGACGGCCGACGCCGGCGAGATGCCCACCGCGCCGGTGTGATTCGTCCTGGGGTACCGGTGTCTCGGCCCGGCTCGCGGCGAGCCGGGCGGCGAGAGCCGTCCCCTCGGAGACCGTTTGGAAACTCGGACGAGGGCTGCGTTGCGGCGCGAACTGCCGGAGGCCAGGAGAAAAGCGATGCCGATAT
>NZ_AKZI01000056.1 GCF_000293785.1 Rhodovulum sp. PH10
GGGGGGGGGGGGGGGGGGGGGGGGGGGGGGGCGCGCGGGGGCAGCGTTTCGGAGCAATCGGGGACGCCCCCTCACCCGGAGCCCGCTTGGCGCGGGCTCCGACCTCTCCCCGCTCGCGGGGAGAGGTGAAGGCAATTCTTTCACGAGTGTCGATGTCCAGGTGACGATGTCCAGGTGATCAGCAAATGCTCGACATCTTCGGAATGCCGGTTCAGGTGCTGCTCGGGCAGTTGCTGCTCGGGCTGATCAACGGCGCCTTCTACGCGCTCCTGTCGCTCGGGCTCGCGGTCATCTTCGGCATGATGAACGTGATCAACTTCACGCACGGCGCTCAGTACATGATGGGCGCGTTCGTCGCCTGGATGCTGCTGCAATATGCCGGCATTCCTTATTGGGGCGCGCTGGTGCTGGTGCCGCTGATCGTCGGCGCGACCGGCGTGGTGATCGAGCGCTTTCTCATCTCGCGCCTTTATCACCTCGACCATCTCTACGGCCTCCTGCTGACTTTCGGTCTCGCGCTGATTCTCGAGGGGCTGTTTCGCCAGCAGTTCGGCTCCTCCGGGCTGCCCTACACCAACCCGATCCCGGGCGGCCAGAATCTCGGCTTCATGTTTTTGCCCTGGTATCGCGGCTGGGTAGTGGTGTTCTCGCTCGTCGTCTGCCTCGCCACCTGGATCATGATCGAGTGGACGAAACTCGGCGCCTATCTGCGCGCAGCGACGGAGAGACCCGATCTCGTGCAGGCGTTCGGGGTGAACGTGCCGCGCATGATCACGCTCACCTACGGCTTCGGCGTCGGGCTCGCGGCGCTCGCCGGCGTGCTCGCCGCGCCGATCTACAGCGTGAACCCGACCATGGGCTCGAACCTGATCATCGTCGTGTTCGCGGTGGTGGTGATCGGCGGCATGGGCTCCATTCTCGGCTCGATCGTCACCGGCTTCGGGCTCGGCGTCGTCGAGGGTTTCACCAAGGTGTTCTATCCGGAGGCGTCCAACACCGTGATCTTCGTGATCATGGCGATCGTGCTGATGATCCGGCCGCAGGGTCTTTTCGGGAGTGGACGATGACGAACGGGGAGGGGATCGACAAAAAGGGAAACGAAAAGCCGCGGCGCCGCGTCTCCGGCGATCTGATCGCCTTCGCGGTGCTGACGTTGGCGCTGCTCGCCGGGCCGTTCCTGGTCTATCCTGTGCTGCTGATGCAGGTCTTGTGCTTCGCGCTGTTCGCGCTCGCCTTCAACCTGCTGATCGGCTATGCGGGGCTGTTGTCGTTCGGCCACGCGATGTTCTTCGGCTTCTCGGCCTACGTCTCCGCCTACACCGTGAAGAGCTGGGGCTTCTCCACCGAGCTCGGCCTTCTTTCCGGCACCACGGTCGCGGCCTTGCTCGGCCTCGTCACCGGGCTGATCGCGATCCGCCGCCAGGGCATCTATTTCGCGATGGTGACGCTGGCGCTCGCGCAGATGGTGTTCTTCTTCTGCCTGCAGGCGCCGTTCACCGGCGGCGAGGACGGCATCCAGGCGATCCCGCGGCGGCCGCTGTTCGGCCTGCTCGACGTCTCCGACGACCTCGCCTTCTATTATGTCGTGCTCGCCGTGTTCACCCTCGGCTTCCTGGTGATCTACCGCACGATCCACTCGCCGTTCGGCCAGGTTCTCAAGGCGATCCGCGAGAACGAGGCGCGCGCCACCTCGCTCGGCTACGCGGTCGACCGCTTCAAGCTGATCGCCTTCGTGCTGTCGGCGACGCTCGCCGGCCTCGCCGGCGCCACCAAGGCCTTGGTGATGCAGCTCGCCTCGCTCACCGATGTCACCTGGCAAATGTCCGGCGAGGTGGTGCTGATGACGCTGCTCGGCGGCATGGGCACGGTGTTCGGGCCGATCGTCGGCGCCGCCGTCATCATCTTCATGCAGAACCGGCTCGCCTGGCTCGGCGAGTGGGTGCTGGTGATGCAGGGGGTGATCTTCGTGGTGACGGTGCTGGTGTTTCGTCGCGGCCTGGTCGGCGAGATCGTCGCGCTGGCGCGCCGCCGCCGGCCGGTGCCGGCAGAAGGGTGAGACGGGGCCCCTGTGGGTCGGTGTTGTCGCCAATAAACAAAAGAAATAGGAAATAAACAAAACGCTCACCAGAGACGCAAAAATATTGCGGTAATCGGTGCGGCAACGCAACAAAACGCTGGATCGCCGGTTTTTCCTTCGCTACCATTTATCCGACCGCGTGTTCGATCAATCAATTTTCCGGCGAGGAGCGAGCCCGTGCTTCAGCGCAGCGACCTGATCGCATTCATGCCGACGGCCGAACTCGGTGAGTTTCTGGTCCGGGTGGAAAGCGGGAGGGCCGCCAGCCTGCACGCCTGGATCGTCGATGGCTTGCGCGATCACGGGCTGATCGACCGCCACGACCGGCTCACCGAGCAGGGCCGCCGGATGCTCGCCGGCGAGTGAGGCGTTCCGCTCGCTGGCTCGCCGGTCGACGCCACGCCGGGTCGCGCTTCGCCTCCCTTTTGCGGGTCGCCTCGGACGCAGGAAGCCGTCGGGCTCGGGCCCGGGCTCGGGCCCGTGGCGCTGGCGGTGCTACACGGCGCCTTTTCTCATTGATGATGAAAGTATCGGTCGCGGGAGCCGCGAGGGGCTCGTCTGCGCCGAAGGGGGATAGTGTATCAGGATACTGTCGTCGTCGTGTGGTAGAAGAATTCCATCGAGAATTGTCGGCGCTGCGACATACACTGTTTCCCTTACCGTGTTGCCGTTCTGCAACCAACGATGGACGCCTTCGGAGTACGCTCCCTCTCGAAGCTGGTGGAATCAGCTTTGTCTTTGTCTCCAGCGGGAGGGGGTGGTCATGAAGAAGTTTCTGCTCGCAACGGTCGCGACCGTCGCAATGGCCGGCATGGCTTCGGCCGCCGACCTGCCGGCGCGTATGCCGGTGAAGGCGCCTCCGGTGGTCGCGCCGGTGTTCTCGTGGACCGGCTGCTATATCGGCGGTTATGTCGGCGGTGCCTGGGCCGAAGATGCGACCGCAAGCGATGAGTACCTGAGTGGTGTCACCGTACCGCTTTACAACTACGGTTATTCGCCCGACTCGAGCTTCATCGGCGGTGGCACGCTGGGCTGCAACTGGCAGCCGGTCGGCTCGCCCTTCGTGCTCGGCATCGAGGGCGAGGTCGGCTACATCAGCCTCGAGGGTTCGGCGCTCGATCCGTTCGATCCGACAGTCACCTCTTCGACCAAGATCGGTGACTGGTACGGGATGATCACCGGCCGGCTCGGTTATTCGTGGGATCGGATGATGATCTACGTGAAGGGCGGTGCGGCGTTCGTCGACGTCGAAAACACCCTCACCGACACCTTCTTCGGGTTCTCGTCATCCACCAGCGACACGATTACGACCTGGACGGTCGGCGGCGGCGTCGAATGGGCACTCGACCCGAACTGGAGCATCAAGGCCGAGTACATGTACATCGCGCTTGATGAAACTCAAACTCAGGGTGCTTTCGTCACCGGAGTCGGGACGGTCGTCAACGATATCCAGATCGACGGCATCCACACCGCCAAGGTGGGCCTGAACTATCGTTTCGGCTCGGCCCCGCCGCTGCTGGCGCGTTACTGAGATCGGCTCTCCAGTCGCGAAGTCCCAAATTCGCGAGCGTTCTTGGCCCCGGGCATTCGCCTGGGGCCTTTTTCGTCCGATCAGGGTGCGCGCGTGCGGCACCGGAGCGCCGGACCACGGCATGCCGGCCGACGGGGCGAGGGTGTCGGCCGGTAGGTTTTCGGAAACCCTTTCTTTCGGTATCCGGATTTCGGCCGCGACGGCGGGATGGCGGTATCTTATTCTGGGGCTCCATACGCCGCAGGGCGAAGAAGGCGTACGATGTGCCTCCCGCCGGGTTTGTTGCTCGGCCGGGAGGCAGTGCTCCTCGGCCGGCTCCGGCGATGCCACGGCTCGCGGGCGCAACGGTCTTGCCGGGCGGAACCGCCCTCGATCGGCCGCGATGGATTTCCGAGACGACGATGTCCGACGCACCGAGGCGCGTCGCCCGCTCGTCGACCCACCGTCACCCGCTCGCGAGCGCAGGCGCTTCGCCCGCGGGAAAAACCGTCCGTCGATCGAGTGATCCCAGCGGCGGGAAACTATGACCTCATCCTGAGGGGCCGCGAAGCGGCCGTCTCGAAGGATGAGGCCCGCACCGTGGCCTCGCCCTTCGAAACGCACTCCTGCGGAGTGCTCCTCAGAGTCTGTGAATCTTTCGGTTCACGACCGACGCCACCTGAGTCAAATCAAGGGCTTGGCGGAGCCGGAAACGCTGAAAATCGGAAAGATTCACAAACTCTCGGGACGAGGTCGGACTCTGTCGCCGTTGGTACGAGAAAAACCTCGCCGCGGATGCGGAACGGGCGGCCGTGAGACTCTCATCGGCCGCCCGTAGCGCATCGACGCCGCACGCGCCGCGAAGCGAACGGAGCGCCTTGGACAGAACTAGGGCAGGGGGCGGAGCATCGCCTTGATACGGGTCAATGCGGCGTCGGTAGGGTTTTGCCACGCGCCCGCCGACCCTGGTGTGCTCACCCCTGGTGTGCTCACCCGGCGGGTGCCACCCGGCGGGTGCCTCGTGCGCCGTTCCGTGCGCAAAACGCGCCGGCCGTCCGGCCGTACGCTCGTGACCGCCCGCGGGCGCGGCATTCTCGGGCCCGCGACGCGTTTCCCGAAAAACGAGGGCCATGCGCCTCCGGCCCCGGGATGGCCGCGGCCCGCTCCGGCGACGGGCTTGAGTCCTGCGGCATTCTGCGGCACACCGGCGGCCCATCCGTATTTTTCCGCTCGGAGCGAGCGCGTGACCACTCTCCCCATTCGTCTCGGCGTCAACATCGACCACGTCGCCACCCTGCGCAACGCCCGCGGGGGCCGTCATCCCGATCCGCTGGCGGCGGCGGAGCTGGCGGTTGCCGCCGGCGCCGACGGCATCACCGCGCATTTGCGCGAGGATCGCCGGCACATCCGCGACGACGACATCGCGCAGCTGCGCGAGCGGCTCACGGTGCCGCTCAACATGGAGATGGCGGCCGTCCCCGAGATGGTCGAGATCGCCGAGCGGCTGCGGCCGCACGCCGCCTGCCTGGTGCCGGAACGCCGCGAGGAGCGCACCACCGAGGGCGGGCTCGATGCTGCCGGCCAGCAGGCGTCGCTGGCGCCGGTGGTTCGCGACCTTTGCGCGGCCGGCATCGTCGTCTCGCTGTTCGTCGCTCCCGATCCGGCGCAGATCGAGGCGGCGGCTGCGCTCGGCGCGCCGGCGGTCGAGCTGCACACCGGCACTTGGTGCGATGCGGTGGTCGCCGGCGACACCGCGCTCGCCGGCTCCGAGCTCGTTCGCATCCGCGCCGCCGCCGCGCTGGCGCGCGAGCGGGGGCTCGAGGTGCATGCCGGCCACGGGCTCGACTACGCGACCGCCGAGACGATCGCCGCGCTGCCGGAGATCGTCGAGCTGAACATCGGCCATTTCCTGGTCGGCGAGGCGGTGAGCGTCGGCCTCGGCGAGGCGATCGCCCGCATGCGGGCGGCGATGCGGCGCGGCCGGGCGGCGCTCGAGGCCGCCGCCGGCGAGAGGATTTCGCGGTGATCATCGGCATCGGCACCGATCTGTGCGACATCCGCCGGATCGAGAAGACGCTCGCCCGGCACGGCGAGCGGTTCGTGCAACGGGTGTTCACGCCGACCGAGCAAAAGCTCGCCGAGCGACGCCGCAACCGCGCCGCCACCTATGCGAAGCGCTTCGCCGCCAAGGAGGCGTGCGCAAAGGCGCTCGGCACCGGCTTTCGCCAGGGCGTCTTCTTTCGCGATCTCGGGGTGGTCAACCTGCCGTCCGGCAAGCCGACGCTGACGCTCACCGGCGGTGCCGCGGTGCGGCTCGCGGCGCTCACCCCGCCGGGGCACGTGGCGAAGATCGACCTCGCGCTCACCGACGACTGGCCGCTCGCGCAAGCCTTCGTGATCATCTCGGCCGAGCCGATGTAAAACGGGCGCGAGAGGAGCGCCTGAATTGCGCCACGCCCGGCGAGCAGCTAGAACTCGGACGCCGTGGCGCCGGTTTCATCCTCCCAAGCAGTCGTGTCGGGCGATGAGGGCAGGCGGTGCAGCGCCCGTCGAACGGCTTTCCGTTCGGTGACGGGGCCGCACCCCCGGGCAAGACGACGCGGGGCGCAGGAACGATCGAGAGGCCGATGAGCGTGTCAAGCCAAGACAAGTCGCCGACGAAGAAGAAGGAAGGCGGAATTCTCGAGACCGCCCGCGTCATATTTCACGCGCTTCTCATCGCCCTGGTGATCAGGACGTTCCTGTTTCAGCCGTTCAACATTCCGTCCGGCTCGATGATGGCGACGCTGCTGGTCGGTGACTACCTGTTCGTCTCCAAGTACAGCTACGGTTACAGCAAGTATTCCTTCCCGCTGTCGCTGCCGCTGTTCGACGGGCGGATCATCGGATCGGCGCCCGAGCGCGGCGACGTGGTTGTCTTCCGCCTGCCGAAGGACGACACCACCGACTACATCAAGCGGGTGATCGGCCTGCCGGGCGACCGCATCCAGATGATCGGCGGCGTGCTGCACATCAACGGCGAGGCGGTGAAGCGCGAGCGCGTCGAGGACTATGTGGACGAGGACGGCGGCCGCACCGTGCGGGTGCGGCGCTGGCGCGAGACCCTGCCGAACGGCGTGAGCTATCTCACCCTCGACCTTCAGGACAACGGCTTCCTCGACAACACCCAGGTCTACGAGGTGCCGCCCGGTCACTACTTCATGATGGGCGACAATCGCGACAATTCGACGGACAGCCGGGTTCTCTCCCAGGTGGGCTACGTGCCGTTCGAGAACTTGATCGGCAAGGCCCAGGTGATCTTCTTCTCGGTCGCCGACGGCGTTCCGGCGTGGCACGTGTGGGCCTGGCCGTGGGCGGTGCGATGGGACCGGCTGCTGACACTGGTGCGATGAGCCAACGGACAAAGGGCCGACGCGATCTCGAAGACCGCCTCGGATACGTCTTCACCGACAAGACGCTGCTCGACGTGGCGCTGACCCACATCTCGGCGCTGTCCGGAAAAGCCCGCGTCGAGAGCTATCAGCGGCTCGAGTTCTTGGGCGACCACGTGCTCGGGCTGATCGTTTCGGACATGCTGTTTCGCGAGTTTCCCTCGGCCGAGGAGGGCGAGCTGTCGCGTCGCCTCGCCGACCTCGTGCGCCGCGAGACCTGCGCCGACGTCGCCCGCACGCTCGACATCGGGGTGGCGATCCGGCTCGGCGTGTCGGAGGCGAACGCCGGCGGGCGGCGCCGCACCGCGATCCTCGCCGACGTGTGCGAGGCGGTGATCGGCGCGGTGTTCGTCGACGGCGGCTATCCGGCGGCCTGCGCGTTCATCGAGCGGCTGTGGACCGAGCGGATGCGGGCGCCCAAGCGGCCGCTGCGCGACGCCAAGACGGTGCTGCAGGAATGGGCGCAGGGGCGCGGCCTGCCGACGCCGACCTATCGCGAGGTCGCTCGCAGCGGGCCGGATCACGATCCGGAGTTCCGGGTGGTGGTCGAGCTGCCGGACCTCGAATCGGCGGAAGGGATCGGGCGCTCCAAGCGGGCGGCCGAGCAGGCGGCGGCGGCGGCGTTTCTCGGCCGCGAAGGCGTGGAGGCGGCGAAGCAGAATGCCTGAGGCGAACGACGGCCCGGCCGACGAGAATTTGGACGAGCTTCCGGCGGCGGACGACCGGCCCGAAGACGGCGGCACCGGCGACGAGGGTTCGCAAAGCGAGCCCTCGGGGGACGAGTCGCCGGAAAAGTCTCCGGACGAGTCCAGATGCGGGTTCGTCGCGGTGATCGGCGCGCCGAACGTCGGCAAATCGACCCTCGTCAACGCGATGGTCGGCAGCAAGGTGTCGATCGTCAGCCCCAAGGTTCAGACCACGCGGACGCTGGTGCGCGGCATCGCGCTCGACGGCGCGGCGCAGCTGATCTTCGTCGACACCCCCGGCATCTTCCTGCCGCGCCGGCGGCTCGAGCGGGCGATGGTGACGACCGCCTGGTCGGGCGCGAGCGACGCCGATCTGGCGCTCCTGGTGATCGACGCCAAGCGTGGCCTCGACGCCGAGACTTCTGCGATCCTCGAAAAGCTCGCCGCCGTGCCGCAGCCGAAGATTTTGGTGATCAACAAGGTCGATCTGGTCGCCAAGCCGGCGCTGCTGGCGCTCGCCCAGGCCGCGAACGACCGGGTGACCTTCGTCGACACCTACATGATCGCGGCGATCACGGGCGACGGCGTCGCCGACCTCAAGGCGCACCTCGCGGACAAGATGCCGGCCGGGCCGTGGCTCTATCCGGAGGACCAGATTTCGGATGCGCCGTTGCGCAGCCTCGCCGCCGAGATCACCCGCGAAAAGCTCTTCCTCAAGCTGCACCAGGAGCTGCCCTACCGCTCCACCGTCGAGACCGACATGTGGACCGAGCAGCCGGACGGCTCGGTGAAGATCGAGCAGACGATCTTCGTCGAGCGCGAGAGCCAGCGGAAGATCGTGCTCGGCAAGGGTGGCCATACCATCAAGTCGATCGGCTCCGACGCCCGCAAGGAGCTGTCCGAGCTGATCGATCAGAAGGTGCATCTCTTTTTGTTCGTGAAGGTACGCGAAAACTGGTCGGACGATCCCGAGCGCTACCGCGAGATGGGCTTGGAATTTCCGAAGGGGTAGGGGGCGGGCGTCCGCCTCTCCATCCGCTTCCGCCGAGAAGATTCGTGCAGTAGACCGGCTCCATGCAGTGGTCCGAGGACGGCATCGTGCTGGGGGTGCGCCGGCACGGCGAGACGAGCGCGATCGTCGAGCTGATGACGCGCGAGCACGGCCGCCATCTCGGCCTGGTGCGGGGCGGGGCGGGGCCGCGGCTCCAGGCGGTGCTGCAGCCCGGCAACCGGGTGGCGGCGACCTGGCGGGCGCGGCTCGACGAGCATCTCGGCAGCTATTCGGTGGAAGGGCTGCGGCTGCGCGCCGGCGCCTATCTCGCGCTTCCGCACGCCCTCTATGCGCTGACGCATCTCGCCGCCCTCGCCCGCCTGCTGCCGGAGCGCGACCGCCACCCGCACGTCCACGACGCGCTGGAGGCCATTCTCGACCACCTCGCCGACCGCCGTGCCGCCGCCGCCCTGGTGGTGCGGTTCGAGCGGATGATGCTGGCCGAGCTCGGCTTCGGGCTCGCTCTCGATCGCTGCGCGGTGTCCGGCGAGACGGAAGACCTCGCTTACGTGTCGCCGAGGACGGGGCGGGCGGTCACCCGCACGGTCGGCGCGCCGTGGCACGACCGGCTGCTGCCCTTGCCGGCGGTGCTCGCCGCCGAGGAGCTGGTGCTGGAGGCGAGCGACGACGATCTCGTCGAGGCGTTTCGCACGACGGGCTTCTTTCTCGCGAGAAACGTGTTCGAGCCGCGTGGCGTGCCGCTGCCCGACGCCCGCACGCAGTTTCTGAACGCCGCGCTCCGCCGCGAGCGCGCCAAAACCCCCGCCGAGGCGTGATCCGAACGTCCGTCGTCCGGCAGCAAGCGGCACGAAATATTCAGTAATACCCATATACGATGATTTGAATAAGTCGCGTGCGCTGCCGCATCGCGTGCTGCGCTGCGCCTACACCGAAACGTGTGCGCCCGGGCGCCGCAGGCGGCGCGCCGGGCACAGAATCCCTCTAGCCGCCAGCGTGCGATTGGCCATATCATGGCCAAAAATACGGAAAGGCGATGGAACCGGGAACCTTTCCGAGCGTTGTGTCAGGGATCGAGACGCCAAAGAGGCTGCCATGAACGCGTTCGTTCGACGTTTCGTCATGCATTACGGCATCTATCGACGCTATCCGCTGGCGCGTTTCGACGCGCTGCGTAACGCGTGGCGCATCGCCCGCGCCTGACGCGTACCGCCGTGGCGGTCCTTTTTCCGGACCGTCCCGGCCACCGATCCGCACTGCCGCGAGACGAGCGGCCACGAAGATTGCCGCGACTACCATACGCACCGCCGCGAAGACGAAGGCCCGGCACGGCACACCGTGTCGGGCCTTCTCTTTTTCGTCTCGCGACGCGGCGCGTGGCCGCCCGTCAGTGCGCCCCGCTCGGTGCGCCCCGCTAGGTGCGCCCGCGTCAGCGCGGGCGGAACGAGTTGCTGCGTGGAAAACCCTTCGGCGGCAAGCGGCCGGCATCGGCGCGGTTGCCGCGCCAGTCGGCGAGGTCGCGCAAGCCGAGCGTGAAGGTGCGGTCGGCGGCGTCGTGCCAGGACAGCCCGTCGGCGCCCTTGAAGGTGACGAGGTCGGACAGCCCGCCGTCCTTGTAGCGCTGCAGCCGCACGCCGCGGCCGCGCGCCATCTCCGGCACCTGATCGAGCGGGAAGACCAGAAGCTTGCGGTTCTCGCCGATCACCGCGACCTGATCGTGGTCGGGCTCGACCGTCCAGACGAGCTTCGCCTCGTCCGGCATGTCGACATTGAGCACCTGCTTGCCCTTGCGGGTGTTGGCGACGCACTCGTCCTCGCCGACCAGAAAACCGCGTCCCTCGCGGCTCGTCAGCAGAAACTTGCGGCCGCCGGAATAAGGGAAGATCGCGACGAGGTCGGCCTCCTGCTCCATCTCGATGAACAGGCGGATCGGCTCGCCGTGGCCGCGCCCGCCCGGTAGTTTTCCGGCGTCGAGCGTGTAGAAGCGGCCATTGGTGGCGAGCACCAGGATCTTGGAGACGGTCTCGGCCGGGAAGGCGAATTTCAGCGCGTCGTCGGTCTTGAAGGCGATGCCGGAGAGGTCCGTCACGGTGCCCTTGAGCGCGCGGATCCAGCCTTTCTCGGAGACCACGACGGTGATCGGCTCGCGCACCGCCATCGCCTCCTCGATCGCCGCCTCGTCGTGCGCGGGCGCCTCGGCGAAGCCGGTGCGGCGCTTGCCGAGCGCGGTCTTCGGCCCGAACGTTTCGCGGACCTTGGCGATCTCCTCGGAGATCTTCTCCCACTGCTTCGCCTCGGAGGCGACCAGCGCGCGAAGATCGCGCTGCTCCTTGCGCAGCGCCTTGTCCTCGGCGCGGATCTCCATCTCCTCGAGCTTGCGCAGGTTGCGCAGGCGCATGTTGAGTATGGCTTCCGCCTGCACCTCGGTGAGCTCGAAGGTGCGGATCAGCACCGGCTTCGGCTCGTCCTCGGTGCGGATGATGCGGATCACCTCGTCGAGATTGAGATAGGCGATCAGGAGGCCGCCCAGCACCTCGAGGCGATGGGCGATCTTGTCGAGCCGGTGATTGGCGCGGCGCACCAGCACGTCGCGCCGGTGGTCGAGCCACTCGCGTAGCGCGTCGCGCAGGCCGATCACCTTCGGCACCCGGCCGTGCACCAGCACGTTCATGTTGAGCGGGATGCGCGACTCGAGATCGGTCAGCTTGAACAGCGACTCCATCAAAATCTCGGGGTCGACGGTGCGCGAGCGCGGCTCGATCACGAGGCGGATGTCCTCGGCCGACTCGTCGCGCACGTCGCCGACCAGCGGCAGCTTCTTGTCGTTGAGCAGCTCGGCGATCCGCTCGACCAGCCGCGATTTTTGCACGAGCCACGGGATCTCGGTGATCACCACCACCCAGCTGCCGCGCGTGCCTTCCTCCTTCTCCCAGCGGGCGCGCACCCGAAACGCGCCGCGGCCGGTCTCGTAGGCCTCGGCGATGGTGGCGCGGGAATCGATGATCAGCCCGCCGGTCGGAAAGTCCGGGCCGGGCACGAACTTCATCAGCGCCTTGGTGGTAGCGTCGGGGTTCTGGATCAAATGCAGCGCGGCGGCGCACAGCTCGGCGGCGTTGTGGGGCGGAATGGCGGTCGCCATGCCGACCGCGATGCCCTGCGCGCCGTTCGCCAACAGGTTCGGGAAGGCGCCCGGCAGCACCACCGGCTCGTCCTCGGAGCCGTCATAGGTCGGGCGGAAGTCGACCGCGTTCTCGTCGAGCCCGTCCAGCATCAGCCGGGCGACCTCGGTCAGGCGGGCTTCCGTGTATCGCATGGCGGCGGCGTTGTCGCCGTCGATGTTCCCGAAATTCCCCTGGCCGTCGACCAGCGGGTAGCGTTGGGCAAAGTCCTGCGCCAGCCGCACCATCGCGTCGTAGACCGACTGGTCGCCGTGCGGGTGGTACTTGCCGATGACGTCGCCGACCACGCGGGCGCACTTCTTGAAGGCGGCGCCGGGGTCGAGCCGCAGCTCGCGCATCGCGAACAGGAGCCGCCGATGCACCGGCTTGAGGCCGTCGCGGGCGTCGGGCAGCGCCCGGTGCATGATCGTGGAGAGTGCATAAGCGAGATAGCGCTCTTCGAGCGCGTCGCGCAGCGGGACGTCGTGGACGTCGGAAGGCTCGGGGGGAATCGTCGGCTTGCCCATGGCGGAGGGAGATAACCCGCGGCGGGGGCGTGAACAACTCTCCCGGATATGCGTTGAGTCGCTGCCGATTTCGCCGGCGGTCCCGATGAACCAGCGGCCGCTGTCGATCCACTACAGAGTAGGGTTCGTGCCGGGACGGGGCGGGCGCTCCACCGGCGAAAGCGATCGATGGAGGTTTCGGCCGGTCCAGGGCTCGCATTCCCTGACAACTGTTTCCGACCCACTCCGATACGGAACGTGACCGGTCGGTTCGGTGTTTCAGGCCTCGCGGACGAGCCGGGGCCGCCGGCCGGCACAGAGAGGAGAAAGACATGCGTGGAACGATTCTGGCGATCATGGTCGCCGCGGGCCTCGGGCTCGCCGGTGCCGGCTCGGCGACGGCGGCGCCCCTGAACGGGGCCGGCCTCCTGTCGACTCAGAATCTGGCGAATGCCGTCGAACAGGCGCAATGGCACGGCTCGCGCCGCAGCCACTGGCGCTGGGGCAGCCGCGGCTACCACAATCCGGGCCGCAGCCATTGGCGCTGGGGCAGCCGCCGCCGCTGCCACTGGCGGGGCCGCAGCGTCTGGGGCCGCTGCTGATCGTCGCTCGATCGTCTCGACCATTCGGCCGGTCCGCCCCCGCGGGCCGGCCTTTTCCGTGCCCGAAACGGACCGGGCCGCCCGGAGGCGGCCCGTCGAAGCATCGTGTGGCGTGGTGCGTCGAGGGCTCGTAGGTCCGCGGCTCACTTCTTCTTGCGGTTCTTGGCGGCGGCCAATTCCTTGACGGCGCGCGGCACCAGCTTGAACTCGGCCTGGCTGTCCTCGTCGGCGACGAAGCAGGCATAGTATTTCTCGGGAGAAACCCGCTTGTCGGTCGCGCAGGCGTCGAAGGCGGCCAGCTCCTCGATGTCCTGATAGTAGTAATAGGGCGCGATCATGAAGCGCTGCGAGCCGTCCGGCCAGCCGCCGAACCGGTCGATCGTGCCCTTAAGGCTCGGATCGACCTGCAGGAGCATGTCGCGGAAGCTGTCGCCCTGGATGAAGTTGTCCGGCATCTGGTCGAACGGGCCGTCGAAATAGTTGTTCACCCGCGAATTGCCGAAATAGACGCCGACCAGGATCTTCCGCGGGAGCTTGTCGTCCCGATAGAAGGCGAAGCCGGTGCGCTTGCCGATCTCGACCCGTCCGGACTTGCGTGGCTCGAACTGCTCGGGCACCCGCTCGGTCTCGTCGAGAATGTAGAGGAACTGCTTCAGCTTGTTGTCGAACACCAGGAAGAAGCGGATCCCGGACTCGTCGCAGATCGGCCCGACGAAGGTCTCGTCGGGGGCCAGCGCGTCCTTGGGCGGCTTCACCTTCGACAGGTCGTTGAGCGCGAACAGCACGCTCTTGCCCTGATAGGTGATCCGGTAGAGCAGCGGCTCGACCTTCTCCACCTGGACGTCCTGCGCCTCGCCCAAGAGCTCGTGGATCACGTCGGTCTCGTCGCGCCACTCGACCAGATCCTCCGAGTAGGCGAAATGCACCTTGCCCCGGTCACGGTCGCTGGCGTCGAGCCGGATGTTGCCATTGTACGGGATACCGGCGTGCACAAAGGTGAAATAGTAGTAGTTCTCGGTCGGATAGACTTTCACGCGCTCGGGCAGCCGGGCGAACACGAAGGCGAACACCGCCATCGGGTCCTTGGTGTCGAGCACGGTCGGACGCGACAGCTCGTCGAGCTGGGCCTGGTTGGTGCGCAGCGCCGGCAGCTCGTCGGTCGCCGGGGGTTGCTGCGCGCGAGCCGCAGGGGATGCGAGCACGCCGAGGGCCAGCACGGCCGCAGCGAGGGCGCCGGCCCGGCGGGCCGGGGCGGTGCCTCGGCCCGGGGGGATGGGCAACGGAAACATCATGTCGGGCGATTCTCCAAAGGCGGCGGGCGCAGGCGTCCCGCGCCGAGGACTCGTGCGGCACGATGATGCGGATTTCTTGGCGGGTGGACGACCATCCCCGGCAAAATCGTGCGGCCGATCGAACCACCCGGCGGCGGCTGCCGACGACACCGGCGAGACCGAATTCTCTCTGGCCGCGGAGATGCGCATGCGACGGCGACTTTTCACGGCCGCCCTGGCGGCGGTGGTCGGCGGATGGGTGACGGCTTGCGCGACGCTGGCGCCGGCCTTTGCCGAGACCGGTCGGGCCGGGACCGGTGCCGCGGAGGCTCGGATGGCGCTGGTGATCGGCAACTCGGCCTATCGGGCGGTGCCGGCGCTGCCGAACCCGGCGAACGACGCCCGCGCGATGGCAAAGCTTCTGGGCGAGGCCGGCTTCGAGGTGACGGAGGCGCCCGACCTGACCCAGGAGGGGATGCGGAGGGCGATCGGCACCTTTGCCGCCAAGCTCGCCGCGGCGGGCGGCGAGCCGGTCGCGCTGGTCTATTATGCCGGCCACGGCGTGCAGATCGACGGCGAGAATTTTCTGGTCCCGGTCGATGCCCGGATCGAGCGGGAGGCCGACGTGACCTTCCAGGCGGTGCGGCTCACGGACCTGATGAACGCGCTCGCCGCGATCCCGAGCAAGACCCGCATCGTGATGCTCGACGCCTGCCGCAACAATCCGTTCTCGGCGATCGGCAAGGTGACGGGGAGGGGGCTCGCGATCGTCGACGCGCCGGCGGGCTCGATCGTCTCCTACTCCACCGCGCCCGGTGCGGAGGCGGAGGACGGATCGGGCACGCACAGCCCCTACACGGCGGCGCTGCTCGAGGTGGCAAAAAACCCCGGGGTGCCGATCGAGCAAGCGCTCAAGCGGGTGCGCTGGGCGGTGCACGAGGCGACCGACGGCCGCCAGACGCCGTGGGAAAGCTCGTCGCTCACCGCGAATTTCTCCTTCTTCCCGGAGGCGAAGGCGGAGGGCGGCGAGGAGAAGAAGACGGCCGACGGCGGGGCAGGGGCAAGCGAGCCCACGGACGAGCGCACGCGTGCGCCCGCGAGTGGGCTCACGAGTGGGCCGGGCGAGCCCGCGAGTGAGCCGGTCCCCCGGCCGCGGCCGCAGGTGCTGCAGGTGGCGGATGCCCGTGCGCCGGTGCGCTCGGTCGCCGACTGGAAGACCGAGCTCGCGCCGCTCGGCCAGCCGAAGGCCTATCGCATCGTGATCGAGCAGGACGAGGTCGAGGCCTATCAGGCCTATCTCGAGCTGTTCGGCGCAGAGGCGCCGTACCGCCTCACGCGGGTTCGCGAGATCGTCGAGCGGCGGGTGGTGATGGTCGACTGGTATCACGCGGTGATCACCGGCACGCCGGCGGCGTTCGCGACCTTCATCGGCGACCATCCCGGCATCGACCTGATCGCCACCGCCGAGCGCTTGATGGCCCGGGCGCGCACCCGCGCGTTCAATCCGGCACCGGCGGCGGTCGCTGCCGTATGCGTGGCGCCGCCGGTGATGCCGGCCGTGGCGCCGGCGGTCGCACCGGCCGCACCGGCGCGTGCGGAGCCGCGGCGCAGCCGGCGCAGCGAGCGCAAATCCACGCCGAAGCGGGAGGCGCGGCCGCATCGTGTGATCGTGCGCGAGGAGCCCCCGCCGCGTCCGGTGATCGTGCCGGCCGGCCCGCCGGTGATCGGGGTCATGCCGGTGCGCCCGTTCCGGCCACATGTCCGCCCGCACCGACCGCACGGGCCGCATCGTCCGCCGCAGATGGGCGACGGCCCCTACCGCCCGCCGGGCGGCGGCTGGCGCGGGCCTCGCGGACCGCGGGGGCCGTTCGGCGGGATGATCATGCGGCGCGGCGGCGGGAGTTTCGGGCTGCGGTGAGGATCAACCCCTTTCGGGGATGTGATTCACTGGACCTGCTTGCGCGAAGAGATTCTGATATGCTCGTGAAAGGAGAATCTGTCGAGCCGAGGCGGTGAGGAGGGATAAAGGGGTGCAAGTGCGGAATAGACTCTTGTTTCTCGCAATTTTGATCGTGCTGTCGCTTGTAGCCCTGTTCTGCCCTGTTCCTATTGTGCGCTCTCTTGGTGCAGAGGAACGTATACGCATTGTGGGGGCGTTATTGCAGATCGGCTCTCTGTTGAGTGTGGTGTGGGGCGTTTTTGATCGCGTGCACCAGTTCAATCTCCGATTTAAAGATCTTTTCGTTAGAATAAATACGCAACCGCAGCCGGTTATAGATACGAGGCTTGAAGCAGCTTCCTTCAATGTTAGCGGCCGACCAGCTGGGGGGCATCTTCATGCGCCAGAGGAGCCTACGGTCAAAGGTCGGGTCGACATTTTAGAAAAGAATGATGAGTTGCGGAGGAATGACCTTCTGAGAATTGAGAATAAATCTGAAGATATTGAAAAATTGGTAGAGAGGGTGAAGGGTGATATACTTTCAGAGCTGGATGCGAGAGAGTCCGCTCTCGGTAAAAAGATCGATGACATAAAGGTTGCGCTCACCGATGGAGCTTTCGTCGATCTATTCGCGGTGCTGATGCTTGCCGTCGGAATCTATTTGGGGACGATGCCGTGCAAAATTCTTCCGCTGGTGAGCTGTTTTTGACCGCACGCGAATCCCTCGAGAATGCTCGGCCCAACCGTGGCCGGCTCGCCGAGACGAGCCAGCCACGTGACGCATGAACACCTCTCATTGGCTCACGAGAACCCGACCACCGCGTGCGGCACGTAGGGCGCCTCGAGCGTGGCGATTTCTTCCGGCGTGAGTTTCAGCGACAGCGCGGCCACCGCGTCGTCGAGATGCGCCGGCTTGGTCGCGCCGACGATCGGCGCCGACACCTCGGCCTTCTGCAACACCCAGGCGAGCGCCACCTGTGCCCGCGGCACGCCACGTCCGGCGGCGACTTTCGCCACCGCCTCGACCACCTTGCGGTCGGCTTCGGCGGTCTTTGCATAAAGGGTCTTGCCGAACTCGTCGGTTTCCGCCCGCGCCGTCGCGGCGTCCCAATCGCGGGTGAGGCGCCCGCGGGCGAGCGGGCTCCACGGGATCACGCCGATGCCCTCGGACCGGCACAGCGGCAGCATCTCGCGCTCCTCCTCGCGATAGAGCAGGTTCACGTAATTCTGCATCGACACGAAGCGCGCGAAACCGTGGCGTTCCGACACCGCGAGCGCTTTTGCGAACTGCCACGCATACATCGAGGAGGCGCCGATATAGCGGGCTTTTCCGGCGCGCACGACGTCGTTCAGCGCCTCCATGGTCTCCTCGATCGGCGTCGCCGGATCGAACCGGTGGATCTGATAGAGGTCGACATAATCGGTGCCGAGCCGCTTCAGGCTGGCGTCGATCTCGGACAGGATCGCCTTGCGCGACAGGCCGGCACCGTTCGGGCCCGGCCGCATGCGCTGAAACACCTTGGTCGCCAGCACGATGTCGTCGCGCTTGGCGAAATCCTTGAGCGCGCGGCCGACGATCTCCTCCGACGAGCCGTCCGAGTAGACGTTCGCGGTGTCGAAGAAGTTGATGCCGAGATCGAGCGCCTTTCTGATGAAGGGCCGGCTCTCCTCCTCGGGCAGCGTCCAGGCGTGGGCGCCGCGGTTCGGAATGCCGTAGCTCATGCAGCCGAGGCACAGGCGGGAAATCTCGAGGCCGGTGCGCCCGAGGCGGGTGTAGTCCATGAGGTGCGTCTTTCGAGAGCGTGGATCCGGAGGGCGGTCGACCGTCAGCGGTCGAAGACGGTGTTGCGCTGGGCGCCGACCATCACGAACGTGGTGCGCTTGGGCACCTCCTTCAAGCGCGTGGCGCCGATATAGGTCATCATCGAGCGCAAGCCGCCGGTGATCTCCTGCATCGTGCCCTTCACCGGCCCGCGATAGGGGACTTGAACGGTCTTGCCCTCGGAGGCGCGATAATTCGCGACGCCGCCGTAGTACTTGGTCATCGCGGTGTCCGACGACATGCCGTAGAATTCCATCGCCACCGGCACCTTGCGGCCGTTCTCCTCGGCGTACTTCACGGTGCCCTCGCACTCGTCGTGGCCGGCCAGCATGCCGCCGAGCATCACGAAGTCGGCGCCGGCGCCGAACGCTTTTGCGACGTCGCCCGGCACCGTGCAGCCGCCGTCCGAGCAGACGTGCCCGCGCAGGCCGTGCGCGGCGTCGGCGCATTCGATCACGGCGGAGAGCTGCGGATAACCGACGCCGGTGAGGTCGCGGGTGGTGCACACCGAGCCCGAGCCGATGCCGACCTTGACGATGTCGGCGCCGGCCAGGATCAGCGCCTCGGCCATCTCGCCGGTGACGATCGCCCCGGCCATGATCACCGCATCCGGATTCTTCTCGCGGACCTCGGTGACCACCTCGAGGAAATGCTGGCTGTAGCCGTTGGCGACGTCGATGCAGATCTTCGTCACCGGCACGCGGGCGCGCACGGCGGCGAGCTTGTCGAGGTCGTCGCGGGTGGTGCCGATCGCATAGAAGACGTTCGCCGCGAGCTCGGCCTTGAAGAACTCGACCAGCGCGTCCGCGTCGTAATGCTTGTGGAGCGCCACCATCGCGCCGAACGGGGCGAGCGAGCGCGCCATCGCGAAGGTGCCGACGGTGTCCATGTTGGAGGCGATCAGCGGAAAGCCGGTCCACTCCGCGCCCGTGTGCACGAACTTCAGCGTGCGGGTGACGTCGACGTCGGCGCGCGAGCCGAGCGTCGAGCGCTTCGGCCGGATCAGGACGTCCTTGAAGTCGAGTTTCGGATCGGTTTCGATGTGCATGGGTGGTTCCGGGATGGCCGTTCCGGGGTGGCCGGCCGGGTGCGCGAGCGCAGTGGGCGGAGACGACATCCCGGCGGCGGAGGGCGGCAGTCTAGCAGAGACGCTGCGCCTTTCGCGAACGTCCGTGCCTTTCGCGAAGGGCGGTGGGCGACGAGACGTCACGGAGGAGCGGCGCTCCGGTCAGCCTCTCGCCGGCAGGCCGGAGTCCCACACCCGCTCCTGCGGCAGCCCGATCGCCAGCTCGAACTCCGCCACCCGCTCGATCATCTCGTAATATTTCCACGGGAAATGCCCGAGCACCTCGGCCCACAGCTCGCCCGCCAGCACCACCAGGAACTCGGCGGTCGGGCGGTCGACCCGCTCGGCCGGCGTGGTGAGCCACCCCCGGTCGGTCTCGATGTGCAGGCAGTGCCGCCGGAACCGCTCGATCTCGCCGCTCTCGATGTCGGCGATCAGTCGCTCCACCGGCTCCGGCCCGAACAGGCGGCGCAGGCGCGGGCTCACCAGCGCGGTGCGCACCGCGGCGACGAAATCCTGCCGGCGCTGCTCGTCCGGGTGCGCGTCGACGGTCTCCACCTGCGCCACGCTGTAGTCCCAGGCGACCAGGTCGTACCAGGTGCGGTCGAGCCGGCCGATCTCCTCCATGGCGAGCAGCGACACCGCCGCGCACAGCGGCCAGGCGCCGTCGCGAAACAGCGCGCAGCCGGACGCCCACAGATTGCCGACATAGCCGATCAGCGCGTCGTACTGCCCGAGGCACGCCTCGAAGGTGTCGCCCTCGATCAGCGGCGGCCGCCTGGTGCCCGGCGCGCGGCCGCTCAGCGCCGCGTCGATCTTTCGCGTCGCGCGCAAAACCTCCGGGCGAGGGGACGCGGCCGGCGGCGCGAGCGCGGCGCCGTTCTCCTGCAGGAGCCGCAGCACGGTGCGGTGGAACTCGACATAGGCGAAGGGGTCGCGATCCTCCGCGATCTTCGGCACGACCGTGTCGAGCAGCGCGGTCACGCCGCGCTGGCCCGCGCCCTCGCTCTCGCCCTCCGACCGTGTCAGCGCGCGGATTTCGTCGGGAAACAGCTCCGTCTGAGGTCTTGGGGCGCCGTGCATGGCATGCCTCGGATGGTCGGACGACAAATCATCGCGTCATGAGCGCGTCCTGCGCCCCGTGAAATGAGCGGGCGGCGAAAAGGCCGTCCCGAATCGGGCAGCGAACGGGCCGCCCCGTCGAAAAAAAACGTGAGGCCGAGGGCACGGGCGCCACGCGGGGCCGACGATCGAGACCGGCGGCGACGGCTCGCATCGCCCGGCCCGGTGATCACGTCCGCGCGAGACGCCCCATGAGAATGCCCGCGTCCCTGCACGAGTTTGGATCGATTCGCGCGGGAGGTGTCAACGATGTGGCGGGTTTTCGAGGGGTTTTGCACGGCGAATGGCGTTCCGGTGCGCGGCCTGTCGGGACGGCGACGGTCTAGCCGCGCTCTTGCGCAATGCGAAAGACGGGCTACGCTGCGCACGAGGGTGAGAGCCGGCGGCGTTTGCGCCGGCTCCGACGCCACGCGAGGAGACGGAGATGAGCCGAACCCTCGAGAGTCCGCGCACCGTGGTGCAGACGACCACCAAGCGCCCGCCGCTCTACAAGGTGATCCTGCTCAACGACGACTACACGCCGCGCGACTTCGTGGTCGGCGTGCTGAAGGCGGTGTTTCGCATGAGCGAGGAGCAGGCCTATGCGGTGATGATCACGGCGCATCGGCGCGATGCGTGCGTGGTCGCGGTGTTCGCTCGCGACGTCGCCGAGACCAAGGCGACCGAGGCGACCGATCTCGGCAAGCAGGCCGGCTACCCGCTGTTCTTCACCACCGAGCCCGAGACCTGAGCATACGTTTCGCCTCGCGGGCCGGCCGGGCGGGCGGCACGCGAGGCGTTGTCTTTCGCGCGGACGACGCAGCGGGCTGCGGCTGCGGCAGGGCGCATCACATCACCGTGCAGGGGACGACCTGCGCGCAGGCACCGGTCTGCGGCGGGCCGAGCCGGGTGGCGGCGGCGCCCGGGGTCGCGGCGGTGTGGATGCCGGGCCGGGCGGCGTGCGGGTCGGTCGGGAAGGGGAGGTTGCCGAGCGCGAGCAGCGTCAGCACGGACACCGAGGCGGCGAACAGAACACGCATGGGACGCTCCTGATCGAAATCGACAATGGTGAAGGCCGGGCCGCCGGAACGAGAAAACCGCCGGTCGGTCACGGCGCAGGCGCGCGCGCTCTCGGGCGCCGAGCGGACTCGGCGGGGCCGGACGAGCCGGCGTGCTGCAATGAAGGGATGGTCGCAAAATACCTTTGCGGTCCGGTTACCGGCGGCGCTCGAATTGCAGCGGTCGTGGCGGGCGGGGCGGGCGGCGTGCATCGGCGGATGCGTGCGGGCGGCGTGCCGCATTGTTTCGTCTCGTTGACCGTTCCGTGATTTGCCCGAGGGGCTTCCGGCATGCTCGGCTCGTGCGAGGACGATGCTCGCGCCACCTCGGGGAGGAGAGCCATGCGCAACTGGATCGGTCCCGCTCTGTTTCTCGCCGGCTCGCTGCTGATTTGGGCCGGCTGGCTGCGCAAGCAGCGGGTGCTCGCGGCGCGCACGGCGCTCGCCGCCCGCGGCATCTTTCCCGAGCCGCCGGCGCTGACCTCGATGGCGACCTATGGCGAGATTCTGCGGCCGATGATCCTCTGGTTCATGGCCTATGTCGGCCTGAAAACCGCGTTCCTGTTCTGGGTGATGGCGGGCACGCGCTGGTTCTCTTGGCTCGATCTCGGCGGCCTTTTGTTTCTGTTCGCCGGCTACGGCACCTGGATGAGTCTTCGGGTGACCTACCGCTTCAGCGACCTCGAGGCGGCGGAGAAGGCGGCGCGGGCCGGGCAGGAGGCGCAGGCACCGGCCGAGCCGGAGACGGAGCCGGTGGGCGAACGCGCCGGCGAAGCATCCGTGCAGCCGCGCCGCCCGGCCGCGGCCGTGCCGAACCCGCGGGCGGTGCCGCGAGGGGTGCCGGCCCGGCGGTCGTTCGAGCCGCCGCGGACCGCCGTGTCCGCCGGATCGACCGGATCGGCCGGCCGCGTCGCATCCCGGGCGGGACGTGCCGTGTAGTTTCGCAGAAAGGCAAGGCTCCATCGTAGCCCGGATCGAGCGAAGCGAGATCCGGGACTCCTCCGGCAGGCGCCTCGACCCGAAAACCCAGGATTTCGCCTCGCTCGATCCGGGCTACGGTTGCTCTCCGTATTCCGTAGGGTGGGCATGCGAAGCATGCCCACGTCGTGCCGCCGTCTCGTTGTTCCTTGCGTGGGCACGGCGCCTTGCGCCTTTGCCCACCCTACGCTTGCTTCTCTAAGGAAGAGTATCGGCACCGTGTGAGCGGCGCAATGCGCCGCCCACAACGCCTGTCTCGGCTCACGAGCACCCCGTCGTGGACCCGCACGTGTCGCACTTCATGCAGGTGCCGTTGCGGACGAGGGTAAAATTGCCGCACTCGCCGCAGGGGTCGCCCTCGTAGCCCTTGGCCTTGGCCTCGGCGCGCTTTTCGCGGACGTGCGCTTTCGCGTCCGCGCGGGCGGAGGTTTCGCGGGCCTCCGCCGGCGACTGCCATGGCAGATCGTCGAGTGCGCGGGCGGGCTCCGACTTCAGCGCCACCGCCGCAGCGATGCCGGCGGTCGCGGCGCGGGGCAGGGGCGTGACGTTCGCCGCATGATGTGCCCCACCATGCGCCCCGCCAGCGAGCGAAGAGCCCGTGGCACCGGTCTCGGCCCCGCCGTGCGAAGAACGCGCCTCGGCATGCGACCGGCTCTCCGGCTTTCCCTCGCCGGCCGGATGCTGCAGTCCCGGCGGATGGCGGTGCTCGGTGGTCACCGCGCGGTGCTCGGTGCCGCCGCCCTGCATCACCACCAGCTTGTCGGTGCGCGAGCGCGTCAGGCCGCGCGAGACCAGGCGGGCGGCCGGCGTGCCCTCCGGCGCCTTGCCCTCGGCGACGCCCTTGCCGAGCGCATCGAACCCGCCGGTGGTCGAGGGGTCGACATGGGCGAGGTCGAAGCGGGCGAGATACGACACCGCCAGCTCACGAAACACGTAGTCGAGGATCGAGGTGGCGTACTTGATCGAGTCGTTGCCCTGCACCGGGCCCGACGGCTCGAACCGGGTGAAGGTGAAGGCGTCGACATACTCGTCGAGCGGCACGCCGTATTGCAGGCCGAGCGACACGGCGATGGCGAAGTTGTTCAACAGCGACCGGAGGGCGGCGCCCTCCTTGTGCATGTCGATGAAGATTTCGCCGAGGCGGCCGTCGTCGTACTCGCCGGTGCGCAGATACACCTTGTGGCCGCCGACCACGGCCTTCTGGGTGTAGCCCTTGCGGCGATCCGGCATCTTTTCGCGCTCGCGCATGACGATGATGCGCTCGACCACCTTCTCGACGATCTTCTCCGACAGCGCGGCGGCGCGAGCGGTGGCGGGCTTCTCCAACAGCGCCTCCACCTCGTCGTCGTCCTCGTCGTCGGCGACCAGCTGGCTCTGCAGCGGCTGCGACAGCTTCGAGCCGTCGCGATACAGCGCGTTCGCCTTGAGGCCGAGCTTCCAGGACAGCATGTAGGCCGCCTTGCAGTCCTCGACGGTCGCCTCGTTCGGCATGTTGATGGTCTTCGAGATCGCGCCGGAGACGAACGGCTGCGCCGCCGCCATCATGCGGATGTGGCTCTCGACCGAGAGATAGCGCCGGCCGTTGCGGCCGCACGGATTGGCGCAGTCGAACACCGCGTAATGCTCGGGCTTCAGGTGCGGCGCGCCTTCCACCGTCATCGCCCCGCAGACATGGACGTTGGCGGCCTCGATCTCGCGCCGCGTGAAGCCGAGGGCGGCCAGCATGTCGAAGCCGGGCTTTGCCAGCTCCTCCGCCGAGAAGCCGAGCGTGTCGATGCAGAAGGCCTCGCCGAGCGTCCATTTGTTGAACGCGAACTTGATGTCGAACGCGGTCGGGAGCGCCTTGTCGATGGTCGCCAGAATCTCCGGCGTGAAGCCTTTTGCCGCGAGGCTCTTGTGGTTGATGCCCGGCGCGTCCGACAGGGTGCCGCGGCCGACCGCATAGGCCTCGATGTCGGCGATCTGCGCGTCGCTGTAGCCGAGCTTTCGCAGGGCGGTCGGCACCGCGCGGTTGATGATCTTGAAGTAGCCGCCGCCGGCGAGCTTCTTGAACTTCACCAGCGCGAAATCGGGCTCGATGCCGGTGGTGTCGCAGTCCATGACGAGGCCGATCGTGCCGGTCGGCGCGATCACGGTCGCCTGCGCATTGCGGAAGCCGTGCTCGGTGCCGAGCGCGAGCGCCTTGTCCCATGCCTTCACGGCGTGCTCGACGAGGCGCGGATCGGGGCAGGCGGCGCGGTCGAGCCAGACCGGCAGCGTCTGCAGCTTCTCGTAGCCGTGCTTCTCGCCGTGCGCGGCGCGGCGATGGTTTCTGATCACCCGCAGCATGTGCTCGCGGTTCTTCTTGTAGCCGGGGAACGGCCCGAGCAGCATCGCCATCTCGGCCGAGGTCGCGTAGGCGACGCCGGTCATGATCGCCGACAGTGCACCGCAGATCGCCCGGCCCTCGTCGGAGTCGTAGGGGATGCCGGACGACATCAGGAGGCCGCCGAGATTGGCGTAGCCGAGGCCGAGCGTGCGGTACTCGTAGGAGAGCTGGGCGATTTCGCGCGAGGGGAACTGCGCCATCAGCACGGAGATTTCCAGCACGATGGTCCACAGCCGCACCGTGTGCTCGAAGCCTTCGACGTCCAGCCGGTCGGCGGTCGCGCCCTCGGCGGAGGCGAGGTTCGCCTTCATGAACGTCAGGAGGTTCAGCGAGGCGAGATTGCACGCCGTGTCGTCGAGGAACATGTATTCCGAGCACGGGTTCGAGGCGCGGATCGGCCCCGAGGCCGGGCAGGTGTGCCAGTCGTTGATGGTGGTGTGGAACTGCAGGCCGGGATCGGCCGAGGCCCAGGCCGCATAGGCGACCTTCTCCCACAGGCCGCTCGCCTTCACGGTCCGGGCGACCTTGCCGGTGGTCCGCCAGGTGAGATCCCAGTCACGGTCGGCCTCGACCGCCTTCAGGAAGTCGTCGGTCACCCGCACCGAGTTGTTGGAGTTTTGGCCGGAGACGGTGAGATAGGCTTCCGAATCCCAGTCGGTGTCGAACACCGGGAACTCGATGTCCTTGTAGCCCTGGCGCGCGTACTGGATCACCCGCTTGATCATGTTGTCGGGCACGAAGGCGCGCCGCGCGGCCTTGATCTCGCGCTTGAGAACCGGGTTCTTCTCCGGGGTGAAGCAGTCGTCGCCGGAGCCCTGGCAGTTGACGCACGCCTTCATCACCGCCCGCAGATGTTTCTGGGCGGTGCGCGAGCCGGTGACCAGGCTCGCGACCTTCTCCTCCTCGGTGACCTTCCAGTCGATATAGGTCTCGATGTCGGGGTGGTCGACGTCGACGATCACCATCTTGGCGGCGCGGCGCGTCGTGCCGCCCGACTTGATGGCGCCCGCCGCGCGGTCGCCGATCTTGAGGAAGCTCATCAGGCCGGACGACTTTCCGCCGCCCGACAGCTTTTCACCCGAGCCGCGCAGGCGGGAAAAATTGGTGCCGGTGCCGGAGCCGTACTTGAACAGCCGCGCCTCGCGCACCCACAGATCCATGATCCCGCCCTCGTTGACGAGGTCGTCCTGGATCGACTGGATGAAGCAGGCGTGCGGCTGCGGGTGCTCGTAGGCCGACTTCGAGCGGTGCACCTTGCCGGTCTTGAAGTCTACGTAGTGGTGGCCCTGGCTCGGCCCGTCGATGCCGTAGGCCCAGTGCAGGCCGGTGTTGAACCACTGCGGCGAGTTCGGCGCCACCATCTGGCTCGCCAGCATGAAGCGCAGCTCGTCGAAGAAGGCGCGGGCGTCGGCCTCGGAGTCGAAATAGCCGCCGTGCCAGCCCCAATAGGTCCAGGTGCCGGCGAGCCGGTCGAACACCTGCCGCGCCGAGCTCTCGCCGACGGTGCGCTCCTTCTCGGGCAAGCCCTTCAGCGCCTCCTCGTCGGGCGCCGAGCGCCACAGCCAGGAGGGGACGGTCTCCTCCTCGACCTTCTTCAGCTGCGCCGGGATGCCGGCCTTGCGGAAGTATTTTTGGGCGAGCACGTCGGAGGCGACCTGCGACCAGGCGGCCGGCACCTCGACCGCGTCGGCGCGAAACACCACCGAGCCGTCCGGATTGCGGATCTCGCTGGTGGTGGTCCGGAACGCGATGTCCGCGTAAGGGGACTGCCCCTCTTTGGTGTATCGCCGCTCGATCCGCATCTCTTGCCTCTTCCTCGTCCCGGTCGTCGCCATCCGGCGAGCGCCGACGGTTCCCCGATCGCCGCGCGCCGTTCGGCTCGCGGCTTCCCCGCCGCCGGCCCGCGGCCGACGACGTACTCCCCTCGAAAACACCGTGCTCCGACTGACGCCCGTTACCCGTTGATCCGCGCGCGCGGTCCCGATCGTGTTCTTCACGTCCGTCCGGGCGTATCTCCGACCGAGGCCCGGGCACGACGAAACGTGTCCACGAAGGGCAACCGCCCCTGGTGGATGATCGTCGCAAGCCTCTCGGAATCGCCCGGCGAGGACGCATCACTCGCCGCGCCGCAGGGTCTGCACGCTAGGCCGACTCCGCCGAGGCAGTCAAGACGTAGTGCGGAGATCTGAACCATCCCCTAAATATGGTGGCTCATGCGGAGAATTGTGGGGATATTCTCGAGGTCTCGGCAACCCACTGGAATCCGGGACGGAATCTCCGGCTGCCCACAGGCGGTCCACACCCGGCCCGTCGCCCGGGGGGAAGACGGTACCGCGATCGGTGCCATCGCACCGCACAAAGGGCAGTGAATTTCCCTCCGTCGCCGAAATATTTACGCGCGCCGCGGCCGGCCGTGCAACGGACGCGAGCAGGGGGGTACCGACGTCTGCGCGCATCCCCCGCGCCGCCGCCGACTCGCGGCTGCGACTCGGGCCGCGCCGGGGGCGGATCGGGTGTCACGGCCGATTCGCCGTCAGGCGGACCCGCTCGGGACCGCCGCGGCGGCGAGGGCGCTGCTCCGGCCGGCCGCCGACACACCGGCCGCCGTCACACCGTCCGCGGTCGCACCGTCTGCCGTCGCACCGTCGCGCCCCCGCGCGCCGTCGTCGCTCACCGCCGTGCGCACGTGGGGCAGCGCCTCCGGACACTCGGCGCGCAGATAGGCGATCAGCTTCTCCCGCACCTCGCAGCGCAAATCGAACGCCTCGCCGGCCGAGCGGGCGCTGACCAGCGCGCGCAGCTCGACGGTCCGCTCGGTCGCGTCGGTCACCTGCAGCACCGCGACCCGGCCGTCCCACAGCGCCGAGCCGGCGACGATCTCCTCGAGCTTCTTTCGCACGCGGGCGACGGGCACCGCATAGTCCGCATGGATCAGCACGGTGCCGAAAATGTCCTGGTTGTCGCGCGTCCAGTTCTGGAACGGCTTTTCGATGAAATAGGTGAGGGGGACGATCAGGCGCCTCAGATCCCACACCCGCACGACGACGTAAGTCGATGTGATCTCTTCGATCTCGCCCCATTCGTTCTCGACGATCACGGCGTCGCCGATGCGGATCGGCTGGGTGATGGCGAGCTGCACGCCGGCGATCAGGTTGGAGAACAGCGGCCGCGCCGCGAGGCCCACCACCAGGCCGGCCGCACCGGCGGAGGCGAACAGGCTGACGCCGTATTGCCGAACCGTGTCGAAGGTCATCAGCGCCGCCGAGACGGTGACCACGCCGACCAGCGTCGTCACCACCCGCTTGAGAATGCGCACCTGGGTGACGTGCTTGCGGGCGAGCAACGTGTTGGTGGTGTCCGCCCGGTAGAAGCGGCGCATGTAGAGCGCCGAGGCGATGTCCACCGCGATCGCCGCGATCCAGCCGAGCAGCAGCACGAGCACCACGCCGAGAATCCGCACCGCGCCGTCGGCGAGATAGCCGTCGAACGGCATCGCCGGCAGCAGCGCCGCCACCACGAAGATCGCGATGGCGACCCGGCTCGGGCCGTAGCTGCGGGTGAGCAGCGACTGGACGAACGGCCGCCCGGTGAAAATCCGCCGCAGAAGGGCGACCGCCAGCGCGTGCACCATCAGCGCCGCACCCGCGCCGAGCGCCAGCGCGACCACGCCGACCACGCTGCCGGGAATTCGGGAAAGCGCATCGTAGATCGCGGCCAAGATGCTCTCGATCCTGTCCAAATCGATCTCCTTCACCGCACGTTTCGAGGGTCGGTCGTGCGGTGCGGGCGTTTCTACCGCGATGCGGTAATCTTTCCGCTGCGTCGCACAACGGCGTCAACGAGTCGTCCGGTTTCGGGTTCCTCGGCCTTTCGTCGGCCGGCGCACGCGCCGCTTTTCGGGTGCGCCGTCGCGCTCCTGGACATCGGCCGGCCCGGGTGGCATGAACCGGAAAACCTCGAGCCGCAGGGAAACGATGGACACCAAGACCTTCCTGACGCGCTTCTTCACGTGGTGGAACGGGCAGACCTTCGGGACCCAGGTCTTCACCTCGCGGCACGGCGAGCTGGTCGGCGAGGACGAGCAGGGCAACCGCTATTATCGTGCCAAGGGCGGGGCGATCAGCCCGGCCTTCGGGCACGATCGCCGCTGGGTGATCTACAACGGCGAGGCCGAGCCCTCGCGCATCCCGCCCGAGTGGCACGCCTGGATCCACCACATCGTCGACGTGCCGCCGTCCGCGCAGACGATCACCCCGCGCGAGTGGTGGAAGCCGCACGTGCCGAACCTCACCGGCCTGCCGGGCGCCTATCGCCCGCCGGGCTCGACGCTCGCCCAGGCGCGCCGCCCGGCCGCCACCGGCGACTACCAGGCCTGGTCCCCGGACCGCTGAGACCGCGCCCGCGCCGCGGCCGGTCGCGGTCCGGCCCGGCGGCGGATCGGCGAAAACGGCGGTGCGTCACCTTGTCGGTGCCGCAATCCTGATGTCGAGTGCCGGGCGTGCGGGGCCTGTGCCGCCGCGCGGCTCGTCCGATTCGATCTTTCCCGAGTTCGCCCATGCTCCGAACGTCTTGCGCGCCGCTCGCGCTTCTCGGTCTCCTGCTGGCGACCGCGCCGGCGTCCGCCCAGTTCGGCAGCATTTTCGGCGACCCGCCGCGTCCCCCGAGCGCGGTGCCGACCCGCCGCGCGCCGGCCGCGCCGCCGCCCGGCTCGCTGCAGCCGGTGACGCCGATGCCGGACGACGACTATGTCGCGCCGCCGCCGCTCTATCCGGGGCAGGACCCGGACAGCGAGCAGACCTACCAAGCGCCCGATGCCGGCCGGACACCGGACTACGGCCGATCGGGTGACCGCACGCCGGATTATGGTCGCTCGGGCGACCGGTCGCCGGGTTACGGCATGCGCTCGGGCACCGGGCTCGATTCCTTCGAGTCGCAGCCGCTGCCGCCGCCGCCCGGCGCCACGGTGGCGCCCGCCACCCCGGTTCCGGCCACCCCGATGCCGCCGGCGAATGCCGCGATCGCCCCCGCCCAGCCGGGCCAGTCGGCCGCCCCCGGCGCCGCGCCGGGCCAGCAGGCGCCGGCCGGATCGGCG
>NZ_AKZI01000057.1 GCF_000293785.1 Rhodovulum sp. PH10
GCGGTGGTCGACTGGGCCGGCTGCATCACGTCGTGGGATCGCGAGCTGAGCGTGCTGAAGGAGCGCGTCGGACGTGCGCTGCCGCGAAGCGAGCTGCGGGAGACGGCGGGTGCGTTCATCGACGGGCTGCTCTCGGGCGTCGAGCGCAAGACCGGCTGGCTGATGTCGGAGACGGTCGGGGCGGAACGGCCCTACCGGATCCAGTCGCTGATCGGACGCAGCCGCTGGGACGCCGATCGGCTGCGCGACCACGTGATGGATTACGCAGTCGAGGCACTCGGCGATCGTGACGGCGTGCTGATCGTCGACGAGACCGGCTTCCTGAAGAAGGGCGAGCATTCGGTCGGGGTGGCGCGGCAATATTCCGGGACGGCCGGCCGCGTGGAGAACTGTCAGGTCGGGGTGTTCCTGGCCTATGCGAGCCGGTTCGGGCACGCACTGATCGACCGCCGGCTCTATCTGCCGGAGGCTTGGGCGGCCGACGCTGACCGACGTGAGAAGGCGTCGGTGCCGACGGAGATCGGCTTCGAGACCAAGCCCAAGCTCGCACGCAGCATGCTGATGGCCGCCCTCGATGCCGGGATCTCCTGCGCCTGGGTGCTCGGCGATGCGGTCTACGGCTCCGACAAGGGGCTGCGCATGGCGCTGGAGCAGCGTGGCCAGCCGCATGTGATGGCCGTGCGCGGCAACGAGCGCCTGATGGTGCAGCCGTTTGCATACGAGGCCGCCGCCGCGGTCGCGGCCCGCTTCCGGCACGCGACTGGCGCCGTCTGGCGGCGGCCCCCGGCGGCAAGGGACCGCGGCTCCATCACTGGGCTCGCGTGCGTCTGTTCCGTCTGCAGGGTAAGCGTCGTTTTGGCCCCACCTTCTGCGGATGGTCGTGAGGGCGG
>NZ_AKZI01000058.1 GCF_000293785.1 Rhodovulum sp. PH10
CTCGCCAGAGCCCGTCGATAAAGGACGAATTTCGAGTCAGGCTCTCAGGACGAGGTCGGACTCTGTCGCCGTTGGTATGATCCGGGTTCCGGATGGATCGCCCGGGATGCATGCCTCCGTCATGCGCGGGCTTCGACCCGCGCATCCATCGAAGGCGAAAAGAAGCGCCTTTGTTGGATCGGATGGATCGCCGGGTCGCGGCCTTCGGCCGGCCCGGCGATGACGGCGGAGATCCCGCAGCCCTCCACGCGATCTGCACCACCGATCTGGCGTGATCACACGCTCTCGGCGGGCGCCGCCGTGGTCTTGGGCCGATCGATGCCGCCGGCGGCGGGCAGCGTGCCGAGCCACTCGCGCACCGCGGCGGGACCGGAGAAATAGCCCTCCGCCGTGTCGATGTGGCGGCCGACCGCGAAGCCGAAGCCGCCATGGGCGGCGAGCGTCGGAAACACGCACTCGTCGGTGACGTCGTCGCCGAGAAACACCGGCCGTCGCCCGGCGAACGGGGCGACCTTCAGCAGGCGGGCGACGCCGGTCGCCTTGTCGAAGCCGGTCAGCTTCACCTCGACCACCGATTTTCCCGGCAGCACGACGATCGGCAGCTCGGGAAACCGCCCGCAGATCGCCGCCACCGCGTCGCGCACGGCGTCGCCCATGTCGGGGGCGAGGCGGTAGTGCAGGGCGAGCGAGTAGCCCTTGTCCTCGATCAGGATGCCGGGACCGAGCTCGGCGACCGCGGCGAGCTCGCGCTTCAGCCGCAGGTCGAGCGTGGCCGCCCCGCTCGGCGCCACCGCGCCGTCGCGCACGACCCGCATCTCGGCGCCGTGCCCGCCGACCGCGGGAAGCGCTAGCGGCGCGAACAGGAGATCGAGATCGGCGATCGCCCGGCCGCTCACCAGCGCCAGCGCGCCGCCGGTCATCCCATGCAGGGTCTCGAGGTCTTTGCGCAGCGACGGCGGCACCCACACCTCGCGCGGGGTCGGCGCGAAGTCGAGCAGCGTGCCGTCGATGTCGAGGAGAAGGGCGAGCTCGTCGAGCGCAATGCGGTCCGGCAAGGTATCGGTCATCGATGAGATCCGTCCTGAAAAATGCTCGGATCGCAGCGTGCGGCCGGGTCGATCCGAAAAAATCCCCTTGCGCGGGGCATGGAGCCGAGCCTCCGTCGGCATTCGTGTGGCAGAGCGTCAGTCGAGCGCGGCGAGCGGACGCGCCACCGCCTCGAGCCCTTTTCGCTCGGCCGCGATTCCGAACCGCCACTGCACCAGGGCAGCCACGATCATCAGGGCGGCACCGAACATGTAGCCGTCGAACACACTGGCCCGCGAGCCGGAATCGATCAACGATCCGAACAGCCAGGGGCCGGCGACACCACCCACCCCGGTGCCGATCGCATAAAAGACTGCGATGGTCAAAGCCCGAATTTCCAGCGGAAACGTCTCGCTGACGGTGAGATAAGCGGCACTCGCCGCGGCGGACGCGAAGAAGAACACGACGGTCCAGGCAAATGTCTGCTGGCCCACCGAGATGACGTTCTCCTTGAACAGATAGCCGGAGAGCACCAACAGCACGCCGGAGATCGCATAGGTGAAGACGATCATCGGCCTTCGACCGAGCGTGTCGAACAGCCGGCCGAGCAGCAGCGGCCCGAGAAAGTTGCCGGCCGCGAACGGCAGCACGTACCAGCCGACGCCGTCGATCGGCACGTCGTAGAAGTCGGTCAGCACCAGCGCGTAGGTGAAAAAAACGGCATTGAAGAAGAATGCCTGCGACGCCATCAGCACGAAGCCGACCGCGGTGCGGCCGCGATAGGTGACGAGCAGCGTCCTCGCGATCGCCGCGAACGGCGTGGTGTGCCGCACGCGCAGCCGGATTCTTGGCGCGTCCGCCGGCAAGGGCGCGGCGCCCGGTGCGCCGCACACCCGCCGCTCGATGCCCGACACCACCGCCTCCGCCTCGGCGAGCCGGCCGTGCGTCATCAGCCAGCGCGGGCTTTCCGGGATCCACATCCGCATGAACAGGATCACGAGGCCGATCGCCGCGCCGATCAGGAAGGCGAGCCGCCAGCCGTATTCGGGCGAGACGATCGCCGGGTCGAGCACGACGATCGAGCCGAGCGCGCCGGCGGCGGCGCCGACCCAAAAGCTGCCGTTGATCACGAGGTCGGTCCAGCCGCGCACCCGTGCCGGCACCAGCTCCTGGATGGTCGAGTTGATCGCGGTGTACTCGCCGCCGATCCCTGCGCCGGTGAGGAAGCGCAGCAGTGCGAAGCTCCAGACGTCCCAGGCGAAGGCGGTGGCGGCGGTGGCGCCGAGATAGAGCGCGAGGGTGACGAAGAACAGAAGCCGGCGGCCGAGCCGGTCGGTCAGCCAGCCGAAAAACAGCGCGCCGAGCACCGCGCCGAGCAGATACGCGCTGGTGACGAAGCCGACATCGGTGTTGGTGAACTGCAGGACCGGGCTCTGCTTGAAGGCGCCCGCGAGCGTGCCGGCGAGCGTCACCTCGAGCCCGTCGAGGATCCAGGTGATGCCGAGCGCCGCCACCACCAGCGTGTGGAAGCGCGACCACGGCAAGCGGTCGAGCCGGGCCGGGATGTCGGTCTCGACGATCGCGCCATCGGCGAGACCGCCATGGGCATCGGCCCGGCCGTCGGTGCGTTCGGCGGCGGTCACGGACAACCCTCTGCGAGAGGCGCGCAGCCAGGGCCACGGGGGTGAGCGACGAAGGCGGCGACGCGGATGCCCGGCTCGCCGTCGGGCGGCTTGCGAATCGGGTCGTCGATGTCGCCGGGGACGTCCGGCAGGGGCGGCGGCTCCTCGATCGGGCCGGGCTCTTCCGGGCCGGGCGGTGGCTCGTCCAGTGGCTCGTCGGGCAGGCCGGGATCGTCGAGCGGATCGGGGTTTGCGGGGCCGGGCGGCGGCTCGTCGACCGGGCGCGGACCGCGGCGCGGCGGGGTCGCCGCGGCGAGCGGAAACAGCGCGGTCGGGTCGTTCGGGTCCGGCGGCAGAGCGAGAAGAGGATCGGTCACGTCGTCTTTCCGGGCAAACAGGCGGCGGTATCACGCCACCGGACAAAAGAGCGCCCCCTGCGGAAAACGCAGCGGCGCATTTTGGCGCGGCAACTTTCGAGCGCGTGCCGACGCCCGACGGGTGTAGAGTTCAACCGGTCGGGGGACGGTTCGTTCCTGCTCCGACATATTCTGCGCCCCGGGGTCTCCGTTCCCGGGCCTCGTCGGTCGGCGACCTCGGTCGACGCCTTCGGCCGGTACGCGAGGGTGGAGCAGGGTGGCCGTTTTCCGACGGCGGAGGGCGCGCGGTCGCCGGTCGACCGTGTCGCGATCGGCGGCGTGTACGAGGCGTCGCGTGGTCCTGTCGGTTGTGGCCTTCGCCGGGCGTCACTCCCACGGGCCTCGCCGGACCGGTTGTGTCGAGTTGACGGCAGCATGAAAAACGTGCAACATTCTATAAAATTTTCAAAATGTGAAAAAAGTGTTGGAATAATCACCAACGTTGAGTATGAGTTGTAATATACCACAACCCTGAGGTCGACTACAGTGGCTCACCTATTTCCCGCGTCGGAGCCGGGCTCGCCGGCTCGTTCGGAGCCCTCGTCGTCTCCGTCCGCGTCCTCGTCGTACCCGAGCGGCAGGGACGAAGGCGGGCTGCCGAGCAGCGGCGATCGTCTGCTCGCCGTGCTCGGGCTTTTCACCATAAACCGCCCGGCCTGGACGGTCGAGGAGGCGGCCGAGAAGCTCGAGGTCTCCGCGACCACCGCCTATCGCTACTTCAAGCGGCTGACGCGGGTCGGGCTGATCAGCCCGGTGTCGGGGGCGAGCTACACGCTCGGGCCGGCGATCATCCAGATGGACCGACAGATCCAGCTGTGCGACCCGATGCTGCGGGCCGCCCGCGGGGTGATGGCCGGGCTGATCCGCCAGGTGCCGGAGGGCGGGGTTCTGTCGCTGTGCCGCCTCTTCCACGACCGGGTGATGTGCGTGCACCAGGTGATGGGCGACAACCCGCCGGAGCTGATCAGCTACGAGCGCGGCCATCCGATGCCGCTGTTTCGCGGCGCCGGCTCCAAGATCATCCTCGCCTATCTGCCGAACCGCACGTTGAAGTCGCTGTTCGAGCGCAACACCCAGGCGATCGCCGACGCCGATCTCGGGCGCGACTGGGACGAGTTCCGCCGCCTGCTCGCCGCCATCCGGCGCGCCGGGGTCGCCAGCACGGCGGGCGACCTCAACCCCAACCGGGTCGGCGTCGCCGCGCCGATCTTCGATCAGCGGCGCGCCATTCTTGGCAGCCTCAATTTCGTGGTGCCGCAGCAGAATTTCGACGACGCGCTGCGGGTGCGCCTGACCGGCCTGGTCACCGTCGGCGCCCGCGAGATTCAGGCCGGCATGCTGGCGGCGGCGGAGGAGAGCGGCGCCAGCCGTCCGCGCGTGCGCGTGCCGCGCTGACCGCGGTTTTCGAGGGAAAGCGCACGGCGCCGGCAACACGTCGGCGTCGCGCAAGCGCGGGAGGGGGCGTGTGGCAGGTCCGGCGGGCCGGCCCCGACTCCCGCTCCGGCTTCGTCGGTGGCCGAGCGGTCAGCGCGCCCGGCGCAGCTTCGCCAACAGCTCCGGGGTCGGCCACGAGTCGGCCGGCAAGCCGAACTTCTGCTGCGCCGCCCTGACCGCCGTGCGGGTGCCAGCGCCGAGCTTGCCGTCCGGCTCGCCGGCGTCGAAGCCGGCGGCGTTCAGCCGCTGCTGCAGCTCCTTGGTGTCGTCCGCCCCGAGCACCGGGATGTTTCGGTCGCCGCGGTTCATCGGCGGCGCGCCGGCGAGCCGCGTCGCGTAATAGGCGGCGGTGGTCGAGTAGACCAGCGAGGCGTTCCATTTCAGGTACGCCTGAAAGTTCGGATAGGCGAGAAACGCCGGCCCCTTGCGCCCCATCGGCAGCAGCAGCGAGGCCGGCAGCGCGGCGTTCGGTCCCGTCCCGAGCGGCTTGCCGTCGCGCGCGGTGACGCCCCGGCGCGCCCACTCGGAGACCGGCCGGGTGATCGCGAGATCGGCGTCGGCCCACGCCAGATCGTCCGGCACCCGCACCTCCTCGAGCCACGGCTCGCCGCGCCGCCAGCCGAGATGGGCGAGATAGTTCGCCGACGAGCCGATCACGTCCGGCACGCTGCGCAACAGGTCGCGCTTGCCGTCGCCGTCGTAGTCGACCGCGTTCTTGAAATATTCGGACGGCATCATCTGGGTCTGGCCGAGCTCGCCGGCCCACGAGCCGACCATGCCGGCGGCGGTGAGGTCGCCGCGCTCGATCATCCGTAGCGCATCGATCAGATGGCCGCGGAACATGTCGGAGCGCCGACAGTCGTAGGCGAGCGTGGCGAGCGAGGTCAGCGCCTTGTCGTCACCCATATTGGCGCCGAAGTCGCTTTCGAGTCCCCAGAACGCGGTGATCACCGGCGCCGGCACGCCGAACTCCTTCTCGGCGCGGGCGAACACGTCGCGATACTCGGCGATCAGCTGCGGCCCCCGCGTCAGCCGGTAGGGCATCAGGAGCTTGTCGGAGAACTGCAGGAAGCTCTGCGCGAAGAAGCGCTGGCCGCGGTCGATGTTCACGATCCGCTGGCTGTAGGCGAGATAGGGCAGGGCGGCGCCGATCGCCTTCTGCGACACGCCCTGGTCGGCCGCCTCCTTCAGAAAATCCTTGCGCCACGCGTCGAAGCTGCCGGTGTTGCGGCAGGCTTGGGCGCTCGCGCCAGCGGCGGTGGTGCCGAGCACCAGCACCGCGAGCAGCACGGCGCGCGCGAGCGGCCGCCGGCCGCCATTCCCGGTCGCCGCCGTGCGTCGTCGTTTCGTTGTTCCGCGCATGAAACCTCCTTCGGTCGAGAACGTTGAAGAAGCGGCCGCGCGGCCCGCGTCGCCCGTTTCCTCGCCTGATCCCGACATCGTGTGCGAAGGGCTCGATGAAGTGAGTGAAGACCGTTCGACGACCCGTCCGTCAAGGCAGCTTGTCGAATCCGTCCGAGAAGCCCTTCAGGCTCATCGGGAAGCCGATGCCTTCCTCGGGCGTCTGAAAGATGAAGAAGGTCGCGGTGGTGCCGTTGCGAAACTGGCCGATCAGCTTCTCGTCCATCACCACCTCGGCGTAGCAGCCGCGCGGCAGGCAGCGCACGAAGCCGGCGCGGCCGACGTCGACATTGTCCACCTTGAGGCCGAGGCCGGCGGGCAGCAGCACCCCGAGCGGCGCCTGCACGCGCATCAGCCGGGTTTTCTGGTCGGCGGTGCGCAGCACCAGCACGGTGAGGCCGACATTGGCGCGGTCCTCGGCGACCACGCTCTGGAACAGCGCGCACTGCTCGGCCTGGGCGCCGGGCGGCGTCTCGCACCGGATCTGCCAGTCGTCGTGCACCGAGCGGACCGCACCCTGGGCGGCGGCCGAATCGATTCGCACGCCGAGCGCGACGAGGACGACGGCGGCCGCCAGCACGACGTGCAGGAGACCGCGCGGGTGGTAACGACGGAACGACCGCGCTGCGGCGGTCGGCAGGTGGTGCGGGATCGCACTCATTCTCGGGCTCCCTGGTCGGGCGGCGCTCGCGGCATGCGGTTGCGAGCACCGGCCCGTGGATCGGCGGGCCAGCGTGGCCAGTTTCGCGAGCGAAGTCACGCCGTTCGTGTGCGCCGGCGAGCCGCTCTTCGTGCCCTCGGGCGAGGGCGGTCGCGACACCGGGACGGAGCGTCGGCGCGAGCGATCGCCGCGGTGCCGAATTCTGCACGTTGCGATCCATGAGGCACATTGCGAGTAGGGCGGAATTGTGGTTTGACAGATACAGGTCGCGGTACATACCCCCGGTGCCGTCGAGGCCGTCCGCAAAATCGTTGCGCCCGAAGTGCGCCCTGCGGAACCTCAGACAGACGTCAGGTCGTCGAATCCTGCTCACCGGCGGTGTCGTGCCCGCGTCCCGAGACGCGCGGCAGAACTGACACGTTCGGATCTCGAGGAGGAGCGTTGACCAGGATGCAGGGACTCTTCCGGCGGCCGAGCGGGACGATGGCGAGCGGAGCGGCGGCTGTCGCCGCGGCGCTCGCCGGTGTGCTCGCCATCGCCGACACCGCCTTCGCCGACACCGCCTTCGCGCAAGCCGCCGCCACTGCGCCCGGCGCGGGCCAGCCCGCGCCCTGGCAGCTCGGCATGCAGCAGGCCGCCGCCCCGGTGATGCAGGACGTCGTGTGGTTCCACGACCTCTTGTTGTGGATCATCGCCGGCGTGGTCGCGCTGGTGCTGGTGCTGCTCGTCACCGTGATGGTGCGCTTCAACGCCGGCGCCAACCCGACCCCCTCGCGCACCACCCACAACACCCTGATCGAGGTGATCTGGACCGTGGTGCCGGTGATCATCCTGGTGGTGATCGCGGTGCCGTCGTTCCGCATCATGTTCTATCAGCTCAACACGCCGCTGGCCGATCTCACGGTGAAGGCGACCGGCAAGCAGTGGTTCTGGACCTACACCTATCCGGACGACGGGCCGATCGAGTTCGACTCGCTGATGGTGCCGGAGGGCGAGCTGAAGCCCGGCCAGCCGCGCCTGCTGGCGGTCGACAACGAGTTGGTCGTGCCGGTCGGCAAGGTGGTGCGGGTGCAGGTCACCGGCGCCGACGTGATCCACTCCTTCGCGGTGCCGGCGTTCGGCATCAAGATCGACGCCATTCCCGGCCGCCTCAACGAGACCTGGTTCAAGGCCGAGCGTGAGGGCGTCTATTACGGGCAGTGCTCCGAGCTGTGCGGCAAGGACCACGCCTTCATGCCGATCACCGTGCGGGTCGTCGGCGAGCAGGCCTATGCCGCCTGGCTCGCCGAGGCCAAGCAGAAATGGGCCGCGGCGCCGTCGCCGGTCACGGTCGCCGTCACCACGCAGAACGCCCGTTGAGCGGGGCGCCGTCGCCGACGCGCGACGGCCGAACGCGAGCGCAGGCCAACGGCTCGAGGATTCGACCATGGACGCCACCGCCAAGAGTCACGACAGCCACGACGCCCACGCGCACGCCCATCCGACCGGATGGCGGCGCTATCTCTACTCGACCAACCACAAGGACATCGGCACGCTCTATCTCGTGTTCGCGATGTTCGCGGGCGTGATCGGCGGCGTGCTCTCGATCGGCATCCGGCTCGAGCTGCAGGACCCGGGGATGCAGATCTTCTCCTCGGGCCACGCCTTCAACGTGTTCACCTCCGCGCACGGCCTCATCATGGTGTTCTTCATGGTGATGCCGGCGATGATCGGCGGCTTCGGCAACTGGCTGGTGCCGCTGATGATCGGCGCGCCCGACATGGCGTTCCCGCGGATGAACAACATCTCGTTCTGGCTGCTGCCGTTCGCCTTCACGCTGCTGATCATGTCGCTGTTCGTCGAGGGCGAGCCGGGCGGCACCGGGGCGGGCGCCGGCTGGACGCTCTATGCGCCGCTGTCGACGCTCGGCCATCCGGGTCCGGCGATCGACTTCGCGATCCTGGCGCTGCATCTCGCCGGCGCCTCGTCGATCCTCGGCGCGATCAACTTCATCACCACGATCCTCAACATGCGCGCGCCCGGCATGACGCTGCACAAGATGCCGCTGTTCGTGTGGTCGATCCTGGTGACGGCGTTTCTCCTGCTGCTGGCGCTGCCGGTGCTCGCCGGCGCCATCACCATGCTGCTGACCGACCGCAATTTCGGCACCACCTTCTTCGCGCCGGAGGGCGGCGGCGACCCGGTGCTCTATCAGCATCTGTTCTGGTTCTTCGGGCATCCGGAAGTGTACATCATGATCCTGCCGGGCTTCGGCATGATCAGCCAGATCGTCGCGACCTTCTCGCGCAAGCCGGTGTTCGGCTATCTCGGCATGGCCTATGCGATGGTCGCGATCGGCTTCATCGGCTTCATCGTGTGGGCGCACCACATGTACGTGGTCGGTCTCTCGACCGGCACGCAGGCCTATTTCGTCGCCGCGACGATGATCATCGCGGTGCCGACCGGCATCAAGATCTTCTCCTGGATCGCGACCATGTGGGGCGGCTCGATCGAGTTCCGCACGCCGATGCTGTGGGCGCTCGGCTTCGTCTTCCTGTTCACCGTCGGCGGCGTCACCGGTGTGGTGCTCGCCAACGCGTCGGTCGACCGCGTGCTGACCGACACCTATTACGTCGTTGCCCACTTCCACTACGTGCTGTCGCTCGGCGCGGTCTTCACCATTTTTGCCGGCTGGTACTACTGGTTCCCGAAATTCACCGGCTACATGTACGAGGAATGGATCGGCAAGCTCCATTTCTGGGTCACCTTCGTCGGCGTCAACATGCTGTTCTTCCCGATGCACTTCCTCGGGCTCGCCGGCATGCCGCGCCGGATCGCCGACTACCCGGACGCCTTCCACGGCTGGAACATGGTGTCGTCGATCGGCTCCTACATCTCGGGCTTCGCGCTCCTGATCTTCTTCTTCGGCCTGGTCCGCGCCTTCGTGCGCAAGGAGCAGGCGGCCGACAATCCGTGGGGGGCGGGCGCCACCACGCTCGAATGGACGCTGTCGTCGCCGCCGCCGTTCCATCAGTTCGAGGTCTTGCCGCGCATCACCTGAATGGTTTTTCGCGGGCGACGGTTCGCCGCCGCCCCTTACCCGAACGATTGCGAGGTCCGATGTCCTTTGCCACCGACGCCGAACGAGACGATGTGATCACGACCCCGCTCGCGGTCGGGCTCGACCGCGCCAGGGTGGAGCCGAGCGTCGCCGAGGTCGCCGATTACATCGCGCTGATGAAGCCGCGGGTGATGCAGCTCTCGGTGTTCACCGCGCTGGTCGGCATGCTGGTGGCGCCGGGGCATCTGCATCCGGTGATCGGCGTTTCGGCGCTGGTGTGCATCGCGGTCGGGGCGGGAGCGGCCGGCAGCCTCAACATGTGGTGGGACGCCGATATCGACGGCGTGATGGCGCGCACGTCGAAGCGCCCGATCCCGGCGGGCCGGGTGACGCCCGGCGAGGCGCTCGCCTTCGGGCTGACGCTTTCGGTCGGCGCCGTCGCGGTGCTGGGGCTGGTCGCCGGCTGGCTCGCGGCCGGGCTGCTCGCCTTCACCATCTTCTTCTACGCCGTCGTCTATTCGATGGTGCTCAAGCGCTCCACCTCGCAGAACATCGTGATCGGCGGGGCGGCCGGCGCGGTGCCGCCGATGATCGGCTGGGCCGCCGCCACCGGCAGTCTGTCGATCGAGCCGGTGCTCCTGTTTCTGATCGTGTTCTTCTGGACGCCGCCGCACTTCTGGGCCCTCTCGCTGTGGCGCTCGGACGACTATGCGCGGGCAAACATTCCGATGCTGCCGGTGGTGGCGGGGCCGGCCGAGACCAAGCGCCAGATTTTCGCGCACGCCGTGCTGCTCGCGCCGACCGGCGTGTCGCCCTGGCTGATCGGTGCCAGCGGCCCGATCTACGGCCTCACCGCGCTGGTCGCCGGTGCGATGATGGTCTCGCTCGCCTGGCGGCTGTTGCGCGCCCGAGACGAGAAGATCGCCGACAAGACCGCCAAGAAGCTGTTCGGCTTCTCGCTGTCCTATCTGTTCGTGCTGTTCGCGGTGCTCTTGGTCGACCACTGGGTGTGGCCGTCGCTCGCGCCGCACCTCGCGTCGGTGCTGGCCTCGTCGTGGCACACGGTGGTGGGAGTTTTCGCATGAGTGGTCACCCGATCGATCGGCAGGCCGGCGGCGTGATTCTGACGCCGGAGCAGCTGCGCAGGCGCCGCGCCCGCTCGGTCGCGATCGCGCTCGCGCTCGCCGCGCTGGTGGTGATGTTCTACGCCGTCACCATCGTGAAGCTGGGCCCCGGCGTGTTGAGCCGGCCGCTGTGAGAGCAGGAGTGCGGGCATGAAGGAGCCGTCGTCGGGTCGGCCGGACAAGCGCGCGATGCCACGCCTGCGGCGTGACGTCGGCATCGCGCTCGCCTGCGGCGCCTTCGTCGGCCTGATGGTCGGCGCGGCCTATGCGGCGGTGCCGTTCTACACTTGGTTCTGCCGCGTCACCGGCTTCGGCGGCACCCCGCAGATCGCCGAGCTGGCGCCCTCGAAGGTGCTCGACCGCCGCATCACCGTGCGGTTCGATTCCAACGTCGCGCCGGGCCTGCCGTGGCGCTTCCTGCCCGAGAAGACCGCGATCGACATGAAGGTCGGCGAGGTGGTGACGGCCTATTACCGCGTCGTCAACACCTCCGGCGAGCCGACCTCCGGCACCGCCGGCTACAACGTCGCGCCGACCACGACCGGCGCCTATTTCACCAAGATCAACTGCTTCTGCTTCACCGAGCAGTCGATGGCGCCGCACGAGACGCGCGAGATGGCGGTGGTGTTCTTCGTCGATCCCTCGATCGCCGACGATCCCGATCAGGACGATCTCTCCACCATCACGCTGTCCTACACCTTCTATCCGACCCGCAACCCGTCCTCCGCCGCGACCGGCGGGACGACGGGCGCGCGCGGCGGATCGTCCGGCTGAGGGCGGGATGAGCAACAACGATCACGAGCCGAAACACCACGCGGCCCCGGCCGCAGGAGCGACGGAGACTCCGATGGCCGACATCACGATGGGCGAGGGCGCGGCGGTGGACGGGGCGGCCCCGGCCGCGGCGGCCCAAGCGCCGAAGAAGCATCACGACTATCATCTGGTCGATCCGAGCCCGTGGCCGGTGATCGGCTCGGCCTCCGCCTTCGTGATGGCGCTCGGCGCGATCTTCTGGATGCACAACTCCTTCGCGATGGCGCCCTACGTGTTCGCGCTCGGCGCCGCCGGCGTGCTCGGCACGATGTTCGGCTGGTGGCGCGACGTGATCCGCGAGGCGGAGTACGGCGGCCATCACTCGCGCGTCGTGCAACTCTCGCACCGCTACGGCATGATGCTGTTCATCGCCTCCGAGGTGATGTTCTTCGTCGCGTGGTTCTGGGCCTATTTCAACTCGGCGCTGTTTCCGGCCGACGCGGTGCACGTCGCCCGCACCGAGCTGTTCGGCGGCACCTGGCCGCCCAAGGGCATCGAGGTGCTCGACCCGTGGCACCTGCCGCTCCTCAACACGCTGATCCTGCTCACCTCCGGCACCACCATCACCTGGGCGCACCACGCGCTGCTGCAGGGCCATCGCGAGGAGGTGAAGTGGGGCTTGATCTGCACCATCGCGCTCGGCCTCACCTTCACGGGCATTCAGGCCTACGAATATTGGCACGCCCACTTCGCCTTCGCCGGCAACCTGTATGGCGCGACCTTCTTCATGGCGACCGGCTTTCACGGCGCCCACGTGATCATCGGCACGATCTTCCTGAGTGTCTGCCTCGCTCGCGTCTATGCCGGCCACTTCAGCGCGGAGCATCATCTCGGCTTCGAGTTCGCCGCCTGGTACTGGCACTTCGTCGACGTCGTGTGGCTCTTCCTGTTCGCCTCCATCTATGTGTGGAGCGCACTCGGCGCCGCGGGGGCACGTTGACCGGGATGGAGGAGCTTCAGGATCGCGCCGCCCACCGAGCCGATGCCAATGCCGCCGCCGCCGGCTTGCGAGGAAAATGCCCGCGCTGCGGGAGAGGGCGGCTGTTCGACGGGTTTCTCGGCATCCGTCCGCGCTGCGAGGTGTGCGGGCTCGATTACGCCTTCATCGATTCCGGCGACGGGCCGGCCTTCTTCGTGATGTCGTTCTCGAGCCTGGTGGTGGTCGCTGCCGCGCTGATCACCGAGATCGCCTATCAGCCGCCGTTCTGGGTTCACGCGGTGCTGTGGCTGCCGCTGATCCTGATCACGACGCTCGCGCCGCTGCGGCCGCTGAAAGGCCTTCTGATCGGCCTGCAGTATCGCAACAAGGCGGCCGAGGGCCGGCTGGGTCCCGACCAGGGAGAGTGAGACGATGCGTTCGGTCGAGCCCGCCGCCGCGCCGCGGCGCCGCCTGCTGGTTCCGGCGGTGATGTCGCTGGTCGGCGTCGCGCTGCTGATCGGCCTCGGCGTGTGGCAGCTGCAGCGCCGCGAATGGAAGCACGCGCTGATCGCGACGCTCGACGAGCGGCTGTCGGCTGCTCCTGTGGCGCTGCCGCCGCCCTCCGCCTGGAACGGCCTGACGCAAAAGGACGCCGAGTTCTGCCGGGTGAGGCTGTCCGGCACCTATCTGCACGACGCCGAGGCGCTGGTCTATGCGATCGGCTCCGGCGTGCGCGGTAGCGCGACCGGCTTCGGCTATCTCGTCTTCACGCCGATGCGGCTCGCCGACGGCAGCCTCGTGATGGTCGACCGCGGGTTCGTGCCGGATGGCCGCAAGAACCCGGCGACGCGCGCGGACGGGCAGGTGCCGGGAGAGGTCGAGATCGTCGGCGTGCTGCGCTGGCCGGAGACGCGGCCGTTGTTCGCCCCCGACGACGACCCGCAAAAAAATATCTTCTTCGTGCGCGATCCGGCGATGCTGGCGCAGGCCAAGGGTTTGGCCGGGACGGGGCCGCTCGCGTCGTTCTACGTCGCCAAGGAATCGCCGCCGGTGCCGGGCGGGATGCCGAAGGCCGGGCCGCTGCAGCCGCATCTGCCGGACAACCACCTGCAATACGCGCTGACTTGGTTTGCGCTGGCGATCGGTCTCGCGGTGATCTTCTTCGTCTGGGCGTTTGGCGGGCGCCGCACGGGCGCGAAAAGGGTTTCGGCAGGCTGACACGAAGCCGTCCGGGGGCCGGCAGGTGCCGGTGGTGCCGGGCGCGCCGGGTCAAATCGAAAAAATCGATCATAGTCAGAAAATCAATGCGTTTGATCTATCGAAGCGCGGCGGTCATGTAGAGCGCTCCTTTTGGAGGTTCTCATGTCCGATCCGGCGCTGGCGGCCGATGCCGCCGACACCCCCGCTACCCCCGACACGCTCGATACGCGCGATGCCCCCGCGTCCCGGTCCCGCCGGCTGATGGCCGGGGCCGAAAAGCTCGCCCCCGGTCTCGCCCTCACGGCGGCGATCGCGCTCGGCGCCTACGGGCTGCGCTACGTGCCGGGCGTGTCGATCCTCAGCCCGCTGATCCTCGCGATCCTGATCGGCATGCTGCTTCACAATGCAATCGGCACGCCGCTGCGGGCGAAGGCCGGCGTCGCCTTCTCGATGCGGCGGATCCTTCGCTTCGCGATCGTTCTGCTCGGGCTGCAGATCACCGCCCAGCAGGTGGTCGAGATCGGCGGCACGGGGGCGGCGATCGTCACCGCCTCGCTCGCCGCGACCTTCCTGTTCACCAAGGCGCTCGGCCGGCTGATGGGGATCGAGCGCAAGCTCGCCGAGCTGATCGCCGCCGGCACCTCGATCTGTGGCGCTTCGGCGGTGATCGCCACCAACACGGTGACCGACGGGTCGGACGAGGACGTCGCCTATGCGGTCGCCTGCGTCACCGTGTTCGGCACCATCTCGATGTTCCTCTATCCGCTGCTCGGCACCGCGATGGGTTTGGCGCCGCACCCGTTCGGCCTGTGGGCCGGGGCCTCGATCCACGAGATCGCCCAGGTGGTGGCGGCGGCGTTCCAGCACGGCACCGATGCGGGCGAGTTCGGCACCATCGCCAAGCTCAGCCGCGTGATGCTCTTGGCGCCGGTGGTCGGGCTGCTCGGCTTCGCGGCGTCCCGGCGGCGCGACGGCGAGACGCCCTCCCAGGCGGCCCGGCGCGCCCCGCCGATCCCGTGGTTCGTGGTCGGCTTCATCGCGCTGATCGGCGTCAACAGCTTCGGCATCGTGCCGGCCGACGCCAAGGCGGTGCTGGTGCCGGCGACCGTGTTCATGCTGGCCATGGCGCTCGCCGCGATGGGCCTCGAGACCGACATCCGCAAGCTGCGCGCGATGGGGCTCGCGCCGCTGGCGCTCGGCTTTTTCGCCTCGGTGTTCATCTCCGCCTTCAGCCTTGCCCTGGTGCTGCTCCTCGGGTGATACCCGGAGGCATGACGCTCGATCAGCTGCGCGTCTTCGTCGCCGTCGCCGAGAAGCTGCACGTCACCAAGGCGGCGGCCGCGCTCGCCATGACCCAGTCGGCCGCGAGTGCCGCCGTGCAGGCGCTGGAGAGCCGGCTCGGCGCCAGGCTGTTCGATCGGGTGGGGCGCGGCATCGCCCTCACCGAGGCGGGCCGCGTGCTGCTGCCGGAGGCGAAGGCGGTGCTCGTGCAGGCCGACCGCGCCGAGCGCGCGCTCGCCGAGCTGCAGGGCCTGTCGCGCGGAACGCTGGCCGTCTCGGCGAGCCAGACGATTGCCGCCTACTGGCTGCCGCGCCATCTCGCCCGCTTCCACGCCGCGCATCCGGGGATCGGGCTGTCGCTCTCGATCGGCAACACGGCAGAGGTCGCCCGCGCGGTCGCGCACGGCGAGGCCGATCTCGGCTTCGTCGAAGGCGACGTCGACGATCCCTTGCTGGTCACCGTGCCGGTCGGCGCCGATCGCCTGGTGCTGGTGGTGGCGAGCGGGCATCCGTTCGCCGGACGGCGCGAGATGGCGCCGGCCGATCTCCTGCGGCTCGACTGGGTTTTGCGCGAGCGCGGATCGGGCACGCGGCAGGTGTTCGAGGACGCCTTGCGCGGGTTCGGGCTCGACCCGACGGAGCTTTCCGTCGCGCTCGAGCTGCCGTCGAACGAATCGGTGCGGAGTGCCGTCGAGGCGGGGGCGGGCGCCACCGTGATCTCGCGGCTGGTCGCCGAGGCCGGCATCGCCGCCGGCACGCTGGCGGTGCTGCCGGTCGCTTTTCCCGAGCGCGCCTTTGCCGCGCTTCGCCACGGCGACCACTGGCGCTCGCGCGCCGAGACGGCGTTTCTCGAGCTGATAGCCCGCTGTCGCGAGACGTCAGCCTGACGTCAGCCGGCGGGGCGGAGGGTGGCGGCGATCGACGCAGGCACCGCCAACGGAGGCATCTCCATGAGAAAAACGCTCGCCCTCGCGGCTTTCGCCGCGCTCGCCACCCTCGCGACGACCCTGCCGGTCGCCGCGCCGGCCGTTGCCGAGGAGGACCCGCGGACCCTGATCGACCTGCCGCCCGACGTGCGGGTCGCCTTCCTGGAGCACATGCGCACCCACATGACCTCGCTCGACACGGTGGTGCAGCACGTCGCGGCCGGGCAGTTCGGCGAGGCCGGCACGGTCGCCCGCCGCGAGATGGCGATCGGGCAGGGGCTCGGCTTCGGCCGCTACATGCCGCCGGAATTCCGCGAGATGGGCTTCGAGTATCACCGCACGGCCGACGATTTCGCAAAGATCGCCGCGGCGATGCCGGCCGAGCCGACCTCCGCCGACTGGAAGAAGCTGGTGGCCGGCCTCTCCGAGATCACCATGCGCTGCAACGGCTGCCACGGCGCGTTCCGGGTGCGCTGAGGTTTTTTGGCCGTCGTTTTGGCCGTTTCGCGCCGGGGCCGGGCTCGCCGTGGAGGCCGGTTTTTTCCCGAGGGCGCCCGGCCGAGACACCGCTGCCGGGCGTCGACCGGCGGCGATCGGTCGGCTACGGCAAAAACAAAAACACCGCCTGCGGCCCGCCACGACCTGCTACGACAAAAAGCGAAAAACATCACCCGCGGCCCGCGCGGGGCCGCCGAAAACGTCTGCCGAAAAGCGGCGAGGCGCACCTCGCCGCAAAAGCGGATGGCCGTGCCCGACCGGCCGGGCCGGCGAGCCGGCCCGCGCGCCGGCGGCGGTGCCGGCCTCAGTTGATGGTCGTGCGCGGCTCCGCCTTGACCGCCTTCTCCTCGACGATCACCGGCTCGGCCATCGGCGACGGCCGCTCCATCGACACGGTGGTCGTCTTCACCGGCCGATGCGCGCGGCGGATCTGCCAGACGTACCACGCCGCGATCACCGCGACGGCGATGCCGAGCTGATAGGGCGGCACCATCAGCGACAGCGCGATCAGCACCAGCGCGACGGTGCAGGCCTTGGCCACCTTGGCCTGGTCGGAGAACATCGCGGCGACCCGTGCCCGGGTGTCGTCGTCCATGAACGGCGCGGCGACGCGATCGAGGCCGAACTTCGTCCAGGCGCCCATGAAGCCGAGGGTGTTCGCCCAGAACAGGAACAATGCGACGGCGAACGCCAGCAGCGCGACGATCACCCCCGGCAGGCCGGTGGCGAAGTCGATGACGACCAGGAGGGCGGCGGCGAATGCAATGAGCCAATAAGTCATTTGATCAACCTTCTTGTCGCGAGGGTCCAGGCTCCGTCGCGATGGACGAAGCGACCGGGGCAGCGTCACCAGACTACCACGAATCTCGGAATCCACAGGGTGTGTGCATGCTTCGCCACACGGTTTCCGGAATGTCGGGCGAAACACCATGGCAACGGCGCCGCGGCGCAACGGTTTCTTCAGGTGTCGAACCACTCTCGCGATCTCGCTTATTTCGTCACGCCGAAGTCGGGTCCGCTGCCGCCGCTGAAGACCCTCGGCGACGCCAACCGGGCGTTTCTCGAGCTGCCGTTCCGCGCGCGGCGCAAGCCGCATTGGGCGATCGTCGGACGGCTGCTGCTCGCCGCCACCGAATCGGGCGACGCGATCGACATCCGCTGGGTCACCGATGCGCTGGTTCAGGCGCTCGAGGCAGAAGGCTGGATGTCGCATCGTTAGATGCGCATGCGGGGGCGCTGCCGGCATACGGAGCCGGGCCCGGCCTGCGATCCGGACGGTGGTATCGGCGGCAAAAATGACTCCGGGATTTCCGGGATGGCTGCCCGCTTGCCAGCCGGGCGGTCGGCGGATCATGATTTGGAGGCGAGCCGGGGCGGGCAGCAGCGGACGAGTGGTGACGGACCGAGGAAGCGGGTCCGGCGGAGGCGGGATGGCGGAAAATTTCGGCGTTCTGTGGCTGCAGGCCGGCGGCTGCGGCGGCTGCACCATGGCGGCCCTCGACCGCGACGCCGGCGGCTTTGCCGAGCTGTTCTCGCTCGGCGTCGAGCTTTTGTGGCACCCCTCGTTGAGCGAGGCCACCGGCGCCGAGGTGCGCGACCTGCTCGACGAGATCGCCGGCGGACGACGCCGGCTCGACGCGCTGGTGATCGAGGGCGCGGTGTTGCGCGGGCCGAACGGCACCGGCCTCGCCCAAAAGCTCGCCGGCACCGGCCGCACCATGCTCGATTGGGTGAAGGCGCTCGCGCCGCGGGCCGGCAGCGTGGTCGCGGTCGGCAGTTGCGCGGCGTTCGGCGGTGTCACCGCCGGTGCGCCCGATCCGGCGGAAGCCTGCGGCCTCCAGTTCGACAAGGAGGTTTCGGGCGGCGTGCTGGGGCGAGATTTTCGCGCGAAAAACGGGCTCCCGGTGGTGAACATCGCCGGCTGTGCGCCGCATCCCGGCTGGATCGGCGAGACGCTCGCCGCGCTCGCGACCGGGCTTCTGACCGCCGACATGCTCGATGCGCTCGGCCGGCCGCGCTTCTTCGCCGATCACCTCGCCCATCACGGCTGCAGCCGCAACGAGTTCTACGAGTACAAGGCGAGCGCCGGCGAGGCGGGCGCGCGCGGCTGCCTGATGGAGCATCTCGGCTGCAAGGCGACCCAGGCGGTCGGTGACTGCAATCAGCGGATCTGGAATGGCGGCGGCGCCTGCACGCACGCGGGGTTTGCCTGCGTCGCCTGCACCGCACCGGGCTTCGAGGACGGCCGCGATTTTCTGGAGACGCCGAAGGTCGCCGGCATCCCGGTCGGCCTGCCGCTCGACATGCCGAAGGCGTGGTTCATCGCGCTCGCCGCGCTGTCGAAGTCGGCGACGCCGCGGCGTGTGCGTGCGAACGCCGCCGCCGGCCACGTCGTCGTCGCGCCGCAGCGCAAGCCCGGCAAGGCGCGGCCGTGACCACTTCTGCGACCTGCCTCGGCCTCGCGTTTCTCCGCTCGTCCCCGCGAAAGCGGGGACCCAGGCTTTTGTTTTCAGCTACGCCTCCGCACCATCTGGATTCCCGCTTGCGCGGGAACGAGCGGAGAATGGGGTGTCGGCCGTTCCACGTCGCCAGCGCCGCGAGACACGTTCGAGGTCCCGCCCCGCGGGGCGGTGTGCAAGGGCGCGCGGGCTCATGACACGGCTGGTGGTCGGGCCGTTCAACCGGGTCGAGGGCGACCTCGAGCTGACCCTCGACGTCGCCGACGGCGTCGTGGCCGAGGCGCGGGTGACGGCGCCGCTGTTCCGCGGCTTCGAGCAAATCCTGAAAGGCCGGCCGGCGCGCGACGCCTTGGTGATCGCGCCGCGCATCTGCGGCATCTGCTCGCTGTCGCAATCGATGGCCGCCGCCGCCGTTTTGCGCGCAGCGCAAGAGATCACCCCGAGCCCGACCGGGCTTCTGGCCGCCGACCTCGCCCACGCGGCGGAAAACGTCGCCGACCATCTGAGCCATTTCTATCTGTTCTTCATGCCGGACTTTTGCCGCGCCGAGTACGCCGCGGCGCCGTGGCACGAGGCCGTCGCCGCGCGCTTTCGGGCGGTGACCGGCAGTGCGACGGAAAAATTCCTGCCTGCGCGCACAAACCTCCTGCACGTGGTCGGCATCCTCGCCGGCAAGTGGCCGCACTCGCTGGCGGTCCGGCCGGGCGGCACCACCCGCGCCATCGACCTCGGCGAAAAGATGCGGCTTCTCTCCGCGATCGCCGAGCTGCGCGGCTTTCTCGAGCGCGAGCTGTTTGCCGCGCCGCTCGAAGCCATCGCCGAGCTGTCGGATCCTGCCGCCCTCGAGCTTTTGTCGGAGAACGCCGGCGATTTCGCCGCCTTTTTGCGCCTCGCGAGATCGCAAGGGCTTTACCGGCTGGGCGTCGGGCAAACGCCGCTGACGAGCGCCGGCGCCTATCGCGACACCGACCCCGAACGGCCGCTGTTTTCCGCCGGCCTGTTCGACCCCACGACCAGCGAGACGCACGATGTCTCCTTCGATGCCATGACGGAGGATACCGCCTCCGCCTGGCTGTCCGCGCCGCCCGTCCATCCCTCTGCCGGGGAGACCCGGCCCGACACCGAAAAGCCCGCCGCCTATTCCTGGGCCAAGGCGCCGCGCCTCGCGGGACGCCCGGTCGAGGTCGGAGCGGTCGCCCGCCAAGCGGTCGACGGCTGCCCGCTGGTGCGCGCGCTGATCGCGCGGGACGGCGGCACCTCGGTCGCCTCGCGGGTGATCGCGCGCCTCGTCGAGACCGCGCGGGTGACGCTGGCGATGGAGCGCTGGGCGCGCGCGCTCGACCTCTCCGCGCCGTTCTGCGTCGCCGACGTGCCGGAGCGCGACGGGCCGGTCGCGGGCCTCGTCGAAGCCGCCCGCGGAACCCTCGGCCACTGGGTGACGATCCGCGACGGCACGATCGCGCGCTATCAGATCGTCGCCCCGACCACCTGGAATTTTTCCCCACGCGACGCGGCGGGGATTCCCGGGCCGCTCGAGCAAACGCTGGTCGGCACGCCGGTCGGCGATCTCGGCGCCCGCGCGCCGGCGATCCAGCACGTGGTGCGCTCGTTCGACCCCTGCATGGTGTGCACCGCACACTGAGCGAACACCGACCGCGCCCACCGGCGCCCGTCATCTCCCGAGAGTGCCAAGCTGCCGATGAAAACCGACAAGTCGGTTTCCAGCGATCCGTCGCTATGACGCATTCGCCGTACCCTCAGGGTGTCGCAACACCTTCCGTTACATACGAAAAATTAAAATCGGGAGTCCCGGCGAGGGCTGGCCCGCTTCTTGCGCAGCATCCGTTACCGGCCCGGCAGCAGGCGGGACCGGCAACGACAAGTCCAAGTCTAGGGGGAAAGACGGCCGATGGGCGCTCCGATCGAGACGTTCTACCAGGTGATCCGCCGTCAGGGGATCTCGCGCCGAAGCTTCGTCAAGTTCTGCAGCCTGACGGCCGCGAGCCTCGGGTTGGGGGCGAACGGTGCGGCGACGGTGGCCAACGCGCTGGAGACCAAGCCGCGCGTGCCGGTGATCTGGATGCACGGTCTCGAATGCACCTGCTGCTCGGAGAGCTTCATCCGGTCCGCTCATCCGCTGGTGAAGGACGTCGTCCTGTCGATGATCTCGCTCGACTACGACGACACCATCATGGCGGCGGCGGGCCATCAGGCCGACGCGATCTTGCAAGAGACGCGGGAGAAGCACAAAGGCGGCTACATCCTCGCGGTCGAGGGCAACCCGCCCTTGAACGAGGACGGCATGTACTGCATCGACGGCGGCCGTCCGTTCGTCGAGAAGCTGAAGGAGATGGCCGCCGACTCGATGGCGGTGATCGCCTGGGGCGCCTGCGCCTCGTGGGGCTGCGTGCAGGCGGCCAAGCCCAATCCCACCCATGCGGTGCCGATCGACAAGGTGATCCGCGACAAGCCGATCATCAAGGTGCCGGGCTGTCCGCCGATCGCCGAGGTGATGACCGGCGTGGTCGGCTATGTCGTCACCTTCGGCAAGCTGCCCGAGCTCGACCGCCAGGGCCGGCCGAAAATGTTCTATTCCCAGCGCATCCACGACAAGTGCTACCGCCGGCCGCATTTCGATGCCGGCCAGTTCGTCGAGGCGTGGGACGACGACGGCGCGCGCAAGGGCTACTGCCTCTACAAGATGGGCTGCAAGGGGCCGACCACCTACAACGCCTGCTCGACCACCCGCTGGAACGACGGCGTGTCGTTCCCCATCCAATCGGGCCACGGCTGCATCGGCTGCTCGGAGGACGCCTTCTGGGACAAGGGCTCGTTCTACGACCGGCTCACCAACATCTCCGCCTTCGGTGTCGAAGCCAATGCCGACACGATCGGCATCGCGGCGGCGGGTGCCGTCGCGGCGGGCCTCGCGGTCCATGCCGGCGTCACCGCGGTGCGCCGCCTGACCGGCCACGACGAAAACACCCCGCCGCGCGGCTGAGCTTTTTCAGGACGATCCGATCATGACCATCCAGACTCCGAACGGCTTCGCGCTCGACAATTCCGGCAGGCGGGTCGTGGTCGACCCGGTGACCCGCATCGAGGGGCATCTGCGCGTCGAGGTGAACGTCGACCAGAACAACGTGATCCGCAACGCGGTGTCGACCGGCACGATGTGGCGCGGCATCGAGGTGATCCTGAAGGGCCGTGACCCGCGCGACGCCTGGGCGTTCACCCAGCGCATCTGCGGCGTGTGCACCGGCACCCACGCGCTGACCTCCGTCCGCGCGGTGGAGAACGCCCTGAAAATCTCCATTCCGGAGAACGCCAACACCATCCGCAACATCATGCAGCTGACTTTGTATGTGCACGACCATCTCGTGCACTTCTATCATCTGCATGCGCTCGACTGGGTGGACGTGGTGTCGGCGCTGAAGGCCGACCCGAAGGCGACCTCCGCGCTCGCGCAGTCGATCTCGCCGTGGCCTTTGTCGTCGCCCGGCTACTTCAAGGATCTGCAGATCCGGCTGACCAAGTTCGTGGAATCCGGCCAGCTCGGGCCGTTCAAGAACGGCTATTGGGGGCATCCGGCCTACAAGCTGCCGCCCGAGGCCAATCTGATGGCGGTCGCGCATTATCTCGAGGCGCTCGACTTCCAGAAGGAGATCGTGAAGATCCACACGATCTACGGCGGCAAGAACCCGCATCCGAACTGGCTGGTCGGCGGCGTGCCGTGCGCCATCAATCTCGACGGCACCGGCGCGGTCGGCGCCGTCAACATGGAGCGGCTCAACCTCGTCTCGTCGATCATCGACCAGTCGGTCGCCTTCATCGAGCAGGTCTATCTGCCGGACCTCAAGGCGATCGCGAGCTTCTACAAGGACTGGCTCTATGGCGGCGGGCTGTCGTCGAAGTCGGTGATGTCCTACGGCGACATCCCCGAATACGCCAACGACTATACCGACACGAGCTTGATGCTGCCGCGCGGCGTGATCCTCAACGGCAATCTGAAAGAAGTGCTTCCGGTCGATCTCGAGGCGCCCGACCAGATCCAGGAATACGTGACGCACTCCTGGTACAAGTACGCCGACGAGGCGAAGGGTTTGCATCCTTACGACGGCGTCACCGAGCCGAACTTCGTGCTCGGCCTGGCGACCAAGGGCACCAAGACCAATATCGAGGCGGTCGACGAGGCGGCCAAGTACTCGTTCCTCAAGGCGCCGCGCTGGAAGGGCAACGCGGTGGAGGTCGGGCCGCTCGCCCGCTACATCATCGGCTACGCGCAAGGCAAGCCCGAGTTCAAGGAACCGGCCGACAAGCTCTTGAGCGATCTCGGCGTGCCGGTGACGGCGCTGTTCTCCACCCTCGGCCGCACCGCCGCGCGCGGGCTCGAGGCGCAGTGGGCCGCCCACAAGCTGCGCGCCGCGCAGGACAAGCTGGTCGCCACCCTGAAGGCCGGCGATCTCGCGACCGCCAACACCGACAAGTGGGCGCCTTCGAGCTGGCCGCAGCAGGCCCGCGGCGTCGGCTTCACCGAGGCGCCGCGCGGCGCGCTCGCCCATTGGGTGAAGATCGAGGGCGGCAAGATCGACAATTATCAGTGCGTCGTGCCGACCACCTGGAACGGCAGCCCGCGCGATCCGGCCGGCAATATCGGCGCGTTCGAGGCGGCGCTGCTCGACACGCCGATGGCCGATCCGCACCAGCCGCTCGAGATCATCCGCACGCTGCACTCGTTCGACCCGTGCCTCGCCTGCTCGACCCATGTGATGAGCCCGGACGGCCAGGAGATGGCGACCGTCTCGGTGCGGTGAGCGTCCACGGCGAATCGGCACCACCTCGATCCGCCTCACCCTGCGGAGCCCGCGCAGCGGGCGTCTCGAAGGGCGAGGCGGCCACCGGGGCGGCTCCATGGTTCGAGACGGCTGCTTCGCAGCCTCCTCACCATGAGGCCGGGAGAGTGAGGCGGCCGGAACAGAGCCGCACGAAGGAACAGGGGAAACGCCATGGCCCAGGCATCCGGGCTTCCGGGAGTGGTCGACCGCATCGACGAGCGCGCGCCGCGCCGCCAGACCGTCTATGTCTATCAGGCGCCGGTGCGCCTGTGGCACTGGGTGACGGTCGGCTGCATCACGGTGCTGGCGGTCACCGGTTATCTGATCGGCTCGCCGCCGCCGACGCTGTCGGGCGAGGCGAGCGACCATTATCTGATGGGCTACATCCGCTACGCCCATTTCTCCGCCGGCTACGTGCTGGCGGTGGGGCTCGTCTTCCGCCTGATCTGGGCGTTCATCGGCAACCGCTATGCCCGCCAGATCTTCGTGCTGCCGGTGTGGGACCGGATGTGGATCAGCGGCCTGATCTACACGGTGAAATGGTACATGTTCCTGGTGCGCGACCCGAAGAAGTACATCGGGCACAACCCGGCCGGCCACGCCTCGATGTTCGGACTGGTGCTGCTGCTGGTCTTCATGATCTGCACCGGCTTCGCGATGTACTCCGAAGGGGCGGGGCGCGACTCCTGGCAATACGCGATGTTCGGCTGGGTCTTCTCGATCTTCCCCAATTCGCAGGACGTCCACACCTGGCATCATCTCGGCCTGTGGGCGATCGTGATCTTCGTGCTCGGCCACATCTATGCGGCGGTGCGCGAGGACATCCTGTCGCGCCAGAGCATGATCTCCTCGATCGTCTCCGGCGAGCGCGTCTTTCGTGACGATTTTCGGGAGTGAGCCGTGCTCGATCCGCAGCGCACCGCCTTTCCGCGCACGCTGGTGCTCGGCATCGGCAACATTCTGTGGGGTGACGAGGCGTTCGGCGTGCGCGCCGTCGAGGCGTTTCACCGCCGCTTTCGCCTGCCGGACGACGCCACCGTGCTCGACGGCGGCACCCAGGGCCTCTATCTCGTCCATTTCGTCGAGATGGCCGAAAACCTCCTGGTGTTCGATGCGATCGATTACGGCCTCGCGCCCGGCACGCTGAAGATCGTGCGCGACGGCGAGGTGCCCAAATTCATGGGCGCCAAGAAGATGAGCCTTCATCAGACCGGCTTTCAGGAGGTGCTGTCGGCCGCCGATCTGCTCGGGCGCTATCCGAAGAAGCTCGCGCTGATCGGCTGCCAGCCGCTCGATCTCGAAGGCTGGGGTGCGCCGCTCACCGAGCCGGTGCGCGACGCGATCGCGCCGGCGCTGGAGGCGGCGGTCGACGTGCTGGACGGCTGGGGCGTCGCGGTCGAGCGGCGCGAGACAGAAATGGTCGGCGGGCTGCTCGGCCACGGCCTCGACGAGGTCGGCTACGAGCGGCTGCGGCGGGACTGACCGATGTGCGTCGGCTTTCCCATGCGGGTGATCGAGGGCGGCGAGTTCGCCGCGCGCTGCGAGCGGCGCGGGGCGGTGGAGGAGGTGTCGCTGCTGCTCACCGGGCCGCAGCCGCCGGGCACCTGGCTGCTGGTCCATCTCGGCACCGCGGTGCGCCCGCTCGACGCCGAGGAGGCGTCGCAGATCAACGACGCGCTCGACGGCGTCACCGCCGCGCTCGAGGGCCGCGCCTTCGAGCATCTGTTCGCCGACCTGATCGACCGCGAGCCGGAGCTGCCGGCCTGTCTCGCCGGAAGCGCGTTGGCCGGTGCCACGGCGGCGAACCGCGGGCCGGCCGGCGAGGGCGATAAGTGATCGTCCGAAGTGGAAGTCGCGCTTCCGCAGGGCGATGGTCCGGGCAGCGGCCCTCCGGCCGCCGGGACGCAGGAGCCACCCCCACCGCCCGTGCCCGCGCTCGCGAGCGTTTTTCGGCCGAACCGTTTCGGGCGCTGCGCTCTCGAATCCTGCGGCACGCATTTTTCGACGGATCCCGCATGCTTCCACGTGTTCCGACCCTCACGGCCGATCTCCCGCTGGTCGATCACCGCTCCATCGACACGTTCCTCGCGCCCCCGCCCGGCGAGCCGCCGCACGCGCTCCTGTTTTTCACCGGTGATCCGGCGGCGCGCGGCGAGACCGGCGACGTCGCCGTCGTGCTGCCCGAGCTGCTCGCCGCGTTCGGCGGCCGCCTGCGCGCCGCGGTGATCGCCCGCGACGCCGAGGACATGCTGAAGGGCCGGTTCCGCGTGGTGGTGCTGCCGAGCTTGGTGATGGTGCGTGGCGCCGACCCGATCGGCGTGCTGCCGCGCATCCTCGGCTGGGCCGATTACATCGACCGCATCTCGGCCTGGCTCGATCCGGCGGCGCCGGTGCTCGGCTCCGGGGCGGGGCCGCGCACCGTGATCGAGGGGCCGAAAGGCAACGGTTCCGTCCCATCGAGTCGGGAGGACGAGGCATGACGACGGGTTTTTGTTCGGCGGCCGCCGAGGACGTGTCGGGTCCGTCCCTGTCGGGGGCGGTGAACGGCCTTTCGGGGCACCGGCGCACGGCGCTCGATTCCGCGGACGGTGCCGAGGCGATCGCCCGCTGCCCACGGGTCGCAGCCCTTCTGCCGCTGCTCGCGACCGCGCTCGACACCCAGGACCCGGCAAAGCCGGGGCAGCTGTTCGACCTCGCCGGTCTCGACGCGACCGAATTGGCGCTGATCGCCGACGTCACCGGCGAGGGCGAGGTGGCGGCGACCGTCGCGCTGCCGGACGGCGGCATTGCCCAGATCGCCGAGTCGGTGATGGCCGGGCTGTGGCGGGTGCGCTTCGTCGATCGCGACGGCCGCCTGGTCGCCGACTGCCTCGAAGTGTCGGCGATCCCCGAGGCGGTGCGGCAGGGGGCCGCCACGGCGCGGCCCGAACTCGCGATCGGCACGCCCCCCGAAGGCGCGATGAACGCGCTGCCGGTGCTCGCAGAAATCCGCGAGCGGATGGCCGCCTGGGCGCCGGGTCTCCCGCAGCACACCATCACCTTCTCGCTCTTGCCGATGACCGAGGCCGACACCGCCTTCATTCGCGAAACGCTCGGCGAGGGCGCGGTGCGGATCGTCTCGCGCGGCTACGGCAGCTGCCGGGTTTTTTCCACCGGCGCCCGGCACGTCTGGTCGGTGCAGTATTTCAACACCTCCGATGCGGTGGTGCTCGACACGCTGGAGATCGGCGACGTGCCGGCCGCCGCCTGCGCCGCCGCCGAGGATCTGCGCGAGTCCGCCGAGCGCTTGCGGCAGATCGAGGAGGCCTATTTCAAATGAGCGCCGGTGGGCAGGGCGGGCAGGACGGCCGAATGGAGTGCGGCGTGTGCTGGACCGTCTACGACTCGGCCGAAGGTGATCCCGCGCGGCAGATCCCGCCCGGCACATCGTTCGACGAATTGCCCGACGACTGGTGCTGCCCGCACTGCGACGCCGCGCGTTACCGCTTCGTGAGGCCCATCGATGGGCACTGAGGGCGGGCCCGGCGGGCCGGTGTCGCCGTCTACCGGCGAGCCGGTGACGGGCGAGCCCGCGGAGGCGGTCGGCGCCCGGCTGGTGTCGGCCTACCGCGAGGTCGCCCGCACCATGCGCGATCTTCCAGTGTACAATCCACGGCTCGACGTGGAGGCGGTCGGCTTCCGCCTGCATGACGGGCATGCCCTCGGCGTGCTGGTCACGCCCTGGTTCATGAATATCGTGCTGGTGGCGCGCGAGGGCGGGCCACCACTGCCGGATGCCGCGCTCGGCGCCTTCCGCACGGTGGACTTTCCGGCCGGTCGGGTGTCTCTGCTGGTCGGCGAGGTTTTCGGGTTCGGCCGGCTCGACACGGCGTCGCTGTTTTCGCCGATGGCCGGGTTCGACGATCCCGCCACGGCCCGCGAGACCGCGGCGGCGGCGCTGCTGGCGCTCTTTCGCCCGGCGGGGCGGGGCGTCGAGGCGCCGGAGGAGACGCGGCCGGCAAAAACGCCGGACCGCCGGGCGCTGCTGTTCGGCCGGGGTGCATGATGCACGAGATGTCGCTGTGCGAGAGCGTGATCGAGCTGGTGGAGGACTCCGCCCGCCGCGACGGCTTCTCCCGCGCGCGCGTCGTCGTGCTGGAGATCGGCGAGATCGGCCATGTCGAGCCGGAGGCGATGCGCTTCTGCTTCGGCGCGGTGAGCCGCGGCACCATTGCCGAGAACGCGCGGCTCGATATCGTGCGGGTGCCGGGCGCCGGCTGGTGCCTCGATTGCGCCAAGACGGTGCCGCTCGCCGAGCGGTTCGGGCCGTGCCCGGAATGCGGCCGGCACCGGGTGCAGATGACCGCGGGCGACGAGCTCAGGGTCAAGGAGCTGGAGGTGGAATGATGTGCACGGTCTGCGGTTGCGGCACCGGCTCGGTGGAGCCCGGCAAGGACACGGGACAGGACGCGCAGTCCCATTCCGAGTCTCACGCGCACTCCCATTCGCATTCCCACTCCCATTCGCACGAGCACGGCCACGTGCACGAGCACACCCACACGCATGCGGACGGCACCACCCACGCGCACGCTCATGCGCATGCGCACGCCCATCCCCACGAGCACACGCACGATCACGACCACCCGCATTCCCACGAGCACGAGCATCTGCACGACGGTGATCACGTCCACCACCATCACCACGACCGGCTGCACGGCGACGATCATGTCCACGCGCATTCGCACGATCACGTCCATGCGGAAGACGGCACGCTCGATTACGGCAAGGGGATCGGCGGCACCCACGTTCCCGGCCTGAGCCAGGATCGTATCGTCCGCATCGAGCGCGACATCCTCTCCAAGAACGACGCCTATGCGGCCGAAAACCGCAAAAGGCTGTCGGCGGCGGGCGTGCTGGCGCTCAACCTCGTGTCGAGCCCGGGCTCGGGCAAGACGACGCTGCTGGTGCGGCTCATTCAGGATCTCGCAGGAACGCTGCCGGTCGCGGTGATCGAAGGTGATCAGCAGACCTCGAACGATGCCGCCCGCATCCGCGCGACCGGCGTCTCCGCGGTGCAGATCAACACCGGAAAAGGCTGTCACCTCGACGCCCACATGGTCGGCCATGCGCTCGGCGAGCTGCCGTTGCCGCAGGGCGGCGTGCTGTTCATCGAGAATGTCGGCAATCTGGTCTGTCCCGCGGCATTCGATCTCGGCGAGGCCCACAAGGTGGTGGTGCTGTCGGTGACCGAGGGCGAGGACAAGCCGCTCAAATATCCCGACATGTTCGCGGCCTCCGACCTGATGCTGATCAACAAGTCCGATCTGCTGCCGCATGTCGAGTTCGACGTGGCGGCGTGCGTCGCCAACGCATTGCGCGTCAATCCGCGGCTGAAGACGCTGGTCGTCTCGGCCCGCACCGGCGAGGGGCTTTCCGCTTTTCGCGCCTGGCTCGAGGCCGGCGTCGGCATGGCAAGAGCGACCGCCGCGGCGCTGTGACGAAAGGGCCTTCTCATGTGTCTCGCGATCCCCGCAAAGATCACCGCGCTCCTGCCGGACGGCATGGCGAAGGTGAGTCTCGACGGCGTGTCGAAAGTGATCTCGGTCGCGCTGATCGACGACCCGGCGGTCGGTGACTATGTCGTGCTGCATGTCGGCTACGCGCTGACCAAGATCGACGCCGAGGAGGCGCAGCGGACGTTGGAGCTGCTCGCCGAAGCCGGCGCGCTCGCCGCACCGGTGCCGGAGGGCGCCGCATGAAATATGTCGACGAGTATCGCGACGGCGCGCTCGCGCGCGGCATCGCCGCGACCATTTCGGCCGAGGCCGATCCGGCGAGAACCTATCGCTTCATGGAGTTCTGCGGCGGCCACACGCACGCGATCGCCCGCTACGGCCTCGAGGACTTGCTGCCCGCCAATGTGCAGATGATCCACGGCCCCGGCTGCCCGGTCTGCGTGCTGCCGATCGGCCGGATGGACGATGCGATAAAACTCGCGGAGAACCCGAAGATCACGCTGTGCACCTATGGCGATCTGATGCGGGTGCCGGGCTCGAACGGCGCCAGCCTGCAAAAAGCCAAGGCGCACGGCTGTGACATCCGCATGGTCTATTCCACGCTCGATGCGCTGGCGATCGCCGAGGCCGAGCCCGACCGCGAGGTGGTGTTTTTCGCGATCGGCTTCGAGACGACCACGCCGCCGACCGCGGTGGCGCTGCAGATCGCCGCGCGGAAAGAGCTGACGAACTTCTCGATCTTCTGCAATCACGTGCTCACGCCGTCGGCGATCCGCGCGATCATGACGAGCGAGGAGGCGAAGCGCGGCGAGGTGATGCTCGACGGCTTCGTCGGCCCCTCGCACGTCTCGACCGTGATCGGCACCGATCCTTACGAGTTCTGCTCGGAAGAGTTCGGCAAGCCGGTGGTGATCGCCGGCTTCGAGCCGCTCGACGTGATGCAGTCGATCCTGATGCTGGTGCGGCAGGTCAACGACGGCCGCGCCGTCGTCGAAAACCAGTACATCCGCGCGGTGACGCCCGAAGGAAATCGCAAGGCGCAGGCGCTGGTGGAGGAGTTCTTCGAGCTGCGTCCGTCGTTCGAATGGCGCGGGCTCGGGCAGGTACCGATGAGCGCGCTGCGGCTGAGGCAAACGTTCGCGCATTTCGACGCCGAGCTGAAGTTCGGCATGGTCACCGTCGCCGCCGCCGACAACCCGGCCTGCGAATGCGGCGCCATCCTGCGCGGCGTCAAGCGCCCGGAGGACTGTAAGCTGTTCGGCACCGTGTGCACGCCGGAAAACCCGATGGGCTCGTGCATGGTGTCGTCGGAAGGCTCGTGCGCCGCCCACTGGACGTTTGGGCGCTTCCGCACTTTTGCGCGCGCCCGCAGCGGGGAGCGGCGTTCCGCATGACCATCGACATCGAGCAGACAAACAAGACGCCCTCGCGTCCGCGCCATCGAAAGCTCGACCTGAAGAACGGCCGCGTCGAGCTCACCCACGGCGCCGGCGGCCGCGCGATGGCCCAGCTGATCGCCGACATTTTTGCGCCCGCCTTCGACAACGCCTTTCTCGCTCAGCACAACGATCAGGCCGCGTTGCCGATGCCGAAAGGCGGCCGGCTGGTGATGACCACCGACGGCTACGTGGTGTCGCCCTTGTTCTTTCCGGGTGGCGATATCGGCTCGCTCGCGGTGCACGGCACGGTCAACGACATCGCGATGAGCGGCGCGACGCCGCTCTATCTCTCCGCGAGCTGGGTGATCGAGGAGGGCTTTCCGCTCGCCGACCTCGATCGCCTCGCGCGCAGCATGGGCGAAGCCTCACGTGCCGCCGGCGTGCCGGTGGTGACCGGCGACACCAAGGTGGTGGAGCGCGGCAAGGCGGACGGCGTGTTCATCACCACCGCGGGCGTCGGCGTGGTGGCGCCGGGCCTCGACCTGTCGGGCGATCGCGCGCGGCCGGGCGACGCGGTGGTGCTGTCGGGCTCGATCGGCGACCACGGCGTCGCCATCATGTCGAGCCGCGAGAACCTCGAATTCGAGACGGCGATCGTGTCGGATTCGGCGGCGCTGCACGGCCTCGTCGCGGACATGGTCGCGGCCGCCGGCCCGCATCTCAAGCTGATGCGCGACCCGACCCGCGGCGGCCTCGCCGCCACCTTGAACGAGGTCGCCGACCAGTCGGGCGTCGGCATCACGATCGCCGAGGACGCGATCCCGGTGAAGCCGGAGGTCGCCGCCGCCTGCGAGCTTCTGGGGCTCGATCCGCTCAATGTCGCCAACGAAGGCAAGCTGATCGCGGTGGTGGAGGCCTCGCACGCCGACGCGCTGGTCGCGGCGATGCGGGCGCATCCGCTCGGCCGCGAGGCCGCGGTGATCGGCCATGCGGTGGCCGACGAGCACCGCTTCGTGCAGATGACCACCGCGTTCGGTGGCGGCCGGATCGTCGATTGGCTCGCCGGCGAGCAGCTTCCGAGGATTTGCTGAGGACCCGCCATGACGACGCCCGGCACGGTGCTGGTGATCGACGACGAGGTTCGTTCGCTCGAGGCGATCAGGCGCGTGCTGGCCGACGAGTTCGAGGTGATCGGCGTGCGTGACACCGTCGAGGCCGAGGCGGTGCTGGCCGGCGAGATGGTGCAGGTGATCTTGTGCGACCAGCGCATGCCGGGTGAGGACGGCGTCGTCTTCCTCGAGCGCGTGCGGGCGCAATGGCCCGATCCGGTGCGCCTGATCATTTCCGGCTACATGGAGTCCGAGGACATCATCGCCGGCATCAACCGCGCCGGCATCTATCAGTTCATCACGAAACCCTGGCAGCCGGAGAAGCTGATCGAGAGCGTGCGCGAGGCCGCGCAGCTCTATCGCCTGCAACGGGAGACCGGCGCCGCCCCGGTCGAGGCGAAACCCACCGAGGCGCGGCTGCGCAGCGTGGTCGATGCGCGGCGCGGCGCCGAGCGGCGGCGCTTCGAGTTCGACACCATCGTCCATTCGCCGCAGAGCCCGATCGCCGACGTGATCGGCCTCGCCCGTCGCGCCACCGAATACGACATCTCGGTGCTGATCACCGGCGCCTCCGGCACCGGCAAGGAGCTTCTCGCGCGCGCCATTCATCACGGGTCGGGCCGCGCGGGAAAGGCGTTCGTGGTGGAGAATTGCGGCGCGCTGCCCGACCAGCTGCTCGAGAGCGAGCTGTTCGGCAGCAAGAAGGGCGCCTTCACCGGAGCTTATCAGGACCGCATCGGCCTGTTCGAGGTCGCCGACGGCGGCACCATCTTTCTCGACGAGATCGGCGAGACCTCGCCATCCTTCCAGGTGAAGCTTTTGCGCGTCCTGCAGGAGGGAGAAATCCGGCCGCTCGGCGCGCAGCGCACCAGAAAAGTCGATGTCCGCGTGGTGTCGGCCACCAATCGCGATCTCGAGAAGGAGGTCGCCGCCGGCCGCTTCCGCCGCGATCTCTATTACCGGCTCGCCGCCTTCCCGATCCACATCCCCTCGCTCGCCGAGCGGACGATGGACATCCCGCCGATCGCCGCGCGCATCCTCAAGGACGTCAACCAATCATTTCGCCGCGCCGTGCCCGGCTTCCGGCCCGACACGCTGCGCAAGATGATGGCCTACGACTGGCCCGGCAACGTGCGCGAGCTGCACAACGAGATTCAGCGCATGGTCGCGCTCTCCGATAGTGACCAGCCGCTCGGGCCGCAGCTGCTCTCGCCGCGCATCCTGCGGCCCGCCGCCGTGCCCGCCGGCCCGGGCGCGACGCTCAAGGACCGCATCGAGGCGATCGAGCGCGAGGAGATCGAGGAGGCGCTGACGCGTCATCACGGAAACATCAGCCGCGCGGCGGAAAAGCTCGGCCTGTCGCGCGTCGGTCTGCGCGCAAAAATGCAGCGCTACCGGTTGCGGCGGCGCGGCGGCGGCGCCGACGATCTCGACGTCGCCGAGGCCGACGGAGCGGACGATGCCGACTGAGCGGCCTCCGCCACGCCGGCCGCCGCCGGGTGCCGGCCGCGCAAAGCCGCGGCAGCGCCCGAAGAATCTGATCGCCCACGTGACCCGCGACGGCGAGATCTCGCTCGATGGTGATCAGGAGGAGATGTGGGTCGAGGTGATCGGCCGCATCGACGAGGTCTATTCCGATCTCCTGCGTTACGAGACCGACCTCGAGCAGAAGAACGCCGCGCTCGAGGACGCCTATGCCGCGCTCGACCGCGCCCACCGCGATCTCCAGCAGGCGCAGCGCACGCTGGTCGAGCAGGAGAAGATGGCGAGCATCGGCCGTCTGGTCGCCGGCGTCGCGCACGAGCTGAACAACCCGATCAGCTTCGTCTACGGCAACATCCACGCGCTCGACCGCTATCGCCGCTCGCTCGAAGCGTATCTTGCGGAGGTGCATGCGGGGGGCGCGCCGGACGATCTCGCCCGGCTGCGGCGGGATCTGAAAATCGATCCGCTGCTCGCCGATCTCGGTCCGCTGATCGAGGGCACGCTGGAAGGCGCGGTGCGCATCTCCGACATCGTGCGCAATTTGCGGCGGCTGTCGTTCGGAAATCCGGGCGAGCGGCGGCCGATCGACCTCGAGGCGGTGATCCGCACCGCGGCGCAGTGGGCGCAGCGTGCCAAGAACAGCCGTGCGGCGTTGACGATCGACGCCTCCACCCGCGCGCGGGCAAAAGGCGACGAGGGGCAGATCCATCAGGTGGTCGTCAATCTGGTCGACAACGCGCTCGACGCGGTGGCCGGCGTCTCACGTCCGGCGGTGGCGGTGTCGCTGACGGCGGAGGGCGACGACGTTCTGATCACGGTCGCCGACAACGGGCCGGGCATCGCGCCGGCGATCACCGACAAGATCTTCGAGCCGTTCTTCACGACGAAGCCGGTCGGGCAGGGCACCGGGCTCGGCCTGTGGATTTCCTACGCGATCGCCGCCGAGCACGGCGGCTCGCTCGCGCATGTCGCGCGGCCGGGCGGCGGCGCCTGCCTGGTGCTGCGGCTGCCGGCCGATCGAGCCGCGCCGAGGGCGACGGACGGCGCCTAAAAGATCTCGACCGAGTGGGTGGTCGGCTCGTCGTGCGGGCGGCGGATCGAGCGGGTGCCGACCAGCAGCATGCGGCCGGCGACGCCGGCGAGATAGCCGAGCTGCAGACAGACGACGATCAGCACGATCGTCTTCAACGAGGAGTCGAGCGGCATCTGTCGCACCATGCCGAGCGTCACGATGATCGCGATCGCCGTCACCATGGTGGGGACGAGGCTCAGAACGCGGTACCGCATGCCGAGCACCGCACCGGCGAGCAGAGCGAGAATGGTGGTCATGATCGTGGCCCTCTCGTCCCGACGTTCGAGCAGTCGGCTTTCCCCGGGTCCTCCCGCGTGGTGCGGGTCCGGCGGCGGCCGGTGGACGCGGGGTGCTCTCGCGCCGATGGTCGTCCGCGAGAGTTGGCGCTGTCGCCTGACAAACCGTTAAGGTCGCGCCGAGTTCGCGCTCGGCGGCCGGAAGGTGTCCGGCGCCGGCGTGATATGGTGAACGAAGCGTGACCAGAAGGCTCGATCGGTGCCGAGCGGCAGCAGCTTCAGGGCAGGAGCGTCGCCGTCTTTTCGGACTCTCGCACGGTAACGTCCGGCCGGGTCGTGCCACGCGGCAGGTCGGCGCCGCGCGCCGCCGCCACCTCTCCGAGCACCGCGAGATAGCGCGAGGCGATGGCGTCCCAGCCGTAGCGGGCGGCGGTGGCGCGTGCGCCGTTCCGCAACCGAGCGAGCTGCGCGGGATCGCCGAAGGCGGTGCGGATCTTGTCCGCGATGTCGTCCGGATCGGTCGTGATCACGAAGCCGTTCACGCCGCTTTGCAGATAGTCCTCGATGCCGCCGACCGCGCTCGCGAAGGTCGGCACGCCACACGCCAGTGCCTCCATGCAGACCAGCGAGAAGGTCTCGTAGGTGGTCGGCAGCACGAAGGCGTCGCACGCCGAATAGAAGGCCGGCAGGTCGCGCCGCGCGCCCGCGAACACCAGCCGATCTCTTGCCCGCGTCGCGAGACGGCGGTAGGGGGCGGGATTGTCCGAGCCGACCACCAGCAGCCACACCTCGGGGCCGAGCCGCTCCAGCGCGCCGACCGCCGCGGCGAGCCCCTTGCGGTCGAACTCGTGGCCGACGAACAGTAGCAGCGTCGCGTCCGCGGGAATCGAGAACTCCTCTCGAATTTGTCTTCCGGCTTGCGGATCGCGGCGAAAGCGGGCGAGATCGATGCCGTTCGGCACCACGCGGATGCGCGAGGCCGGCACGCCGTGATGCCGCGCGAGCTCGCCGGCGACGCGCGCCGACACCGCGACGAACAGCCGGTAACGCAAGCCGTCGATCATGATGCGGTCGCGCAGCGCGACCCACAGATGGATCGGATTGAGCCGCCACTGCCAGCGCCCGGCGCGCCGCTTCTCGGCTAGATTCTCGGCATTGACGGCGTGCACGACCAAAACGTCGCCGGCCAAGCTGTCGCCGTGACCGATCACGATCGCGTCGCGATGGCGACGCCGCACCGCGAGCGTCGCGAGCAGCGTGAACAGCGGCACCACGAGGAGCCGCCCGACGTGCCGCAACACGCCGCGGGTGGGTATGCGGGCGAGCCACGTCGCGACGCGCTCCACCGTCGTCTGCGGGACGGCGTCGCCCGCGACCGTGCTGGTGATCACCGTGTTGGCGACGCCCGCGCGGCCGAGCGCCGCGGCGAGCTCGAACGCTACCGTCTCGGCGCCGCCGGCGGTGCTGAATTCCTGGACAACCTGGACGATTTCGAGTGTCATGGCGGGGGTGCTGCAGAGAGAGTCACATGCTCGGACGTGATCATGGCGCGGCGATGTCGAGACCGCTCGCTTTGTCGCTCGCCGTGCGTTCTTGGTTCGATGCGCTGTCGCTCACGGCGATCGCTTGTCTCGTGGCGTCGTGCGTGTTCGCTGCGGTCCCGGCCGCCGCGCAAGTGAAGAACGCGCCGGCGATCGGCACCGATGCGCCGCTGCGCTGGCGCGTCGGCGGCGGCAACATCGTGTCGCATCTGGTCGGCCGCGAGACGGCTCAGCTCTATGCGGCGCTCAACGGTATCGGCGCCAAGCTCGGGCGCATGGATTCCTACGGCTGGCGCGACCTTTCGCGAAAGCCTGCGCCGCGCGACTTCGACGCCGCGATGCGCGAAGCCTACATGCACGGCATCACGCCGATCATGCTGCTCGAATACGAAGGCAGCTATCAAACACTCGATCCGCCGCAGCCGATCGGCTCCTATGCCGACTGGTATGCCGCCGGCCGCGCGATGGCCAAGCGCTTCCGTCCGGACGGCGACTGGGGTCGTGAGAACGGCATCGAGAACTTCGGCGTCACCGTGTTCACGGCGATCAACGAGCCGGACGTGCAGGCGACCATTCCGAAGGATGCTTATCACGACGCGCTCGCCGGGCTCGCCGACGGCGTGCACAGCATCGACAAAACTCTCCGCGTCGTGCCGGGCGGATTTGCCACCTGCAACTCGCACGGCGACGCGACGCTGCGCGGCTACGGCCCGGCGATCGCCGATCTCTTGGCAGACGGCCGGCTCGACGGCATCGACCTGCACACTTATTACAACGCCCGCTGGTTTCCGCTCACCCGCGGCCAGGAGTTCTCCGCCCAAAGCTGCTTCGATCGCGTCAAGGCCGCGATGAAGATCTCGCGCGACGTGAATTTCTACGCGACCGAGTTCAACGTCGCGCGCGACGATGCCTGGAGCGACGAAACGCTCGCGGCAAAGCTGTTTCTCACCGCGTTCTGGGACAATGTCGGCGTCGCCGGCGCGAACGGCCGCCCGGCGACGGTGTTGGCCTCTCCGTGGAACCTCGCGGACACCGGCCGCATCGAGGGGCCCGCTTATGCGATGGCCGCGCGCGAGGCGCCGTGGGCCCCCGATGCGCGTGCGAGAGTGCTGGCGATGGTGCTGAAGCTCGCCGGCGACAAGCGTATCACGTCGCTCGATCGGGTCCGTGGTCTCGTCACGCTCGAGGACGACGACGGCATTGTGATCGCCTGGCAGAACCTGCCGGGCTGGACCGACCGGCCGGGAAAGGAGCTTCGGATCGAGCTGCCGGCCTGGGCGCAACGCGCCGAGGTGTGGGGCTTCGACGGTCCGCGAGAGACCGTGCCGGTTCATGGCGGTGACAACGTGATCGAGCTGCCGGCGAACGAGACCATCATGCTGCGGATTCCTCGGCCGCACCCCTGACACGAGCAGATTTCCGTGCCGGATCGTGCAGCCAAAACCTTTCGTCTCACGATGAAGCGGCAGAGGTCTTGCCGAGGCGTGAACCCCGATCATCGGATTCCGCGGTACCTTCAATTTTCTGCAGTTTGTCACGACGTTTCGGCTGCGCCGCCGCCGCCTGCGTCCAGGCCGCCGCCAGGGCCTGCGCCGTCGCCGCGTATGTGAAGCGTGAGGCAACGTTTGCGCGTGCTCTTTCTGCGCGGGCGAGGCGGGCGGCCGGGTCGGCGGCGATCTGGTCGATCAGTTTCGCGAGCGCCGCGGGGTCGCTCTCCGGAACCGCCCAGCCGCCGTCGCCGATCACGTCGGGAATGGCGCCGCAGGTCGAGCCGATCACCGGCACGCCGCACGCCTGCGCCTCGGTGATCACGCGGCCGAACTGCTCCTTGACGTGCTCGGTGGTGCGGGTGAGCAGCACCAGCGCATCGAGCGTTTGGATGAAGGCGGCGACGTCATTCGGCGTGCCCCAACGCTCGAACGACACCCGATCGGAAAGCCCGAGTGCGGCGGCGCGCGCCTGCAAGGCAGGCAGATGCGGGCCTTCGCCCATGATCACGAGCCGCGCCCGCGTACGCGCTTTCGCCATCGCGTCGAGCGCATCGTCCAGGCCCTTTTCCACCACGACGCGGCCGACATAACCGAGCGTGAGCGGACCTGGTTCTCGCTCGTGGGCGCGCGGTGCTGCGGTGGGCCGAAACGTGTCCTGATCGACGCCGTAGCCGATCGGTGTGACCGGGCCGGCATAGCCGCAGGCGCGCACCACCGCGGTGGCATCGGGGCTACGCGAGAGAATGTGATCGGTGCGGCGGAGCACGAAGCGACGGATCGCCTCGAACGGCGGCGGCAGGCGCTTGAGAATGTTCTGGTCGACCTCGAGCACCAGCGCGGCATCGTTCTTCAGAAGGCACGCCTGGAGCGCGACGAAGCTCCACGGCTCCTCCCACAGATGAATCACGTCGGGCGCGACATCGCGGATTTTTCGCCGCAGCCGTGGATAGACGTGAAGATACCATTTCATCGGGCCGCCGCGCGGAAACAGGATCGGCATCACGTGTGTGGTGACGCCGGGGTCGCCGGGCGGATCGGCGACCATCGTGCGGCCGAACTGATGCCAGCGTGTGGGCACGACCAGATGCACGTCGAGGTCGCGCCGCGCGGCAAACGGACGATAGCGCAGCCGTCCGGCGGCGCGGCTCACCGCCGGGTGAGCGATCGAGAGAATTTTCAACGCTGCCTCACACACGGCCGAGCATCCGCGCGGCGATGCCGGTGATGCCGGTGAGATGCATCTCGGCGAGTGCGAGATGGCGGTGGCCGCCGACCAGCGTGTTGCGCGGCAGACGAAAGTGGTCGACGTCGCGTCGGACCAAACCCTTGCGGGTGGTGGCGGCAGTGGAGAAACCGGCCTCGCGTACGAGCGCGAAATCACGCGTGCCGCAATCGCCCGCGCGTCCATATGGAAACGCGAAGTGACGCACGGGGATGCCGAGCTTCTTCTGAAGCCGCACGCGGCAGCCGGCGATCTCGTCGCGCGCCTCGGCGTCGGAAAGCGACGAGATGCGGCGGTGGTTCACCGTGTGCCCGCCGATCTCGACCAGCGGGTCGTCGCGCAGCACTTCGAGCATGTCCCAGGAGATCGCATGCTTTGCATGAAGGGCGTCCGCATCGACGTCGTTGCGCTCGCAGAAGGCCTCGTAATGCGCGGCCGCTTTCGGGCCGTCCCATGCGGCCGACAGTGCCGCGAACGCTTTCCGTTTCTCGGCGTCCGTCTTCACGGCCAGTCGGCCGCTTCCGGTCAAAATGTTCTCGCGCGACGCGAGCACGTCCTCGAGGCCGGCCTGCCACAAGGCGAGCGTGCCGTCGGGGATGCCGGTGGTGACGAACAGCGTCACCGGCGCGCGGTGGCGGCGAAACAGCGGCGCCACGTGCTCGAAGGTGTCGCGATAGCAGTCGTCGACGGAGAAGTTGACGAAGCGATCGCCGGGTTCTCCGCGCGCGGTGCGCCGCATCGCTTCGTCGAGCGTGACGATCGCCCAGCCGGTGTGTGTCAGATAGCCGAGCAGCCGGTCGAGATAGCCGAGGTCGAGATGAAAGTCGCGGTTCGGCAAGCCCTCCCACACCTCGCTCGGTGCCGCGCGGTGAAAGGTGAACAGGCAGCCGCGCATGCCGAGCACGCTGTCGGCGACGGCGCCGACCGGGCGCATCAGATGCTCGGGGCCGAACGGCCGCGCAGGGAGGGCGGGGCGAAGCTGCATCAAGTCCTCCTCTGGAGCAATCGACGGTGGCAATAGCCAAGTCCTGCGCGGCAGGTCGCGGGCATCAGCACGCCGGCGGCGACGACGATCGACACGGCGCAGGCCGCGCCACCGGCGAGCAGTCGCTGCAACGTGCCGGCGACGTGCTCGTGCACCTGCCAGCCGAGGGCAACCATCAGCGCCGCAGGGCCCATCGCGATCGTGATGAGAAAGAGGACGCGGCGGCGACAGGACAGCGCCAGCACGGTGCCGCCGAGCAGGACGAGGCTGCGGGTCGCCTCGCCCATGCCGATGATCAGCGGACCGATCTCGGTGGTCTGTTGCAGGCCGGAGGTCGCGGTGTTGGTGGCGATATTGGCGAGATAGGCGGTGATCAGGATCAGCGCGGCGCGGCCGTTGCGGCCGGTCGAGTTCAACGTGCGCAGCAGAATCCAGCCGAGCGTCGAGGCCCACAGGCCGACCGCGATGCCGCGCAAGGCCTGGCTCGTCAGCACGACGCCATGCTCCGTGAATGCGCCGCGCATGAAAACGAGGCGGACGATGTCGGGCGCGAACAGCACCACGAACACAGACGCCGGCAGCGCGACGGTGAGCACCGCGCGGACGATGCTTTCGATTTGGGCGCGCTCGTCCTTCGGCGGATGGCTCGACAGCACGCCGAGGCCGACCGGCTGACTGATCAGCAAAAGCGCGGAATCGGTGAGCGTGCGGGCATAGTCGAACGAGGCGACCGCGCCGGTCGCGAGCCGCGAGGCGAACAGCCGCTCGATCCAAATGTTCGCTTGCTCGGCGATCGGCAGCGCGAGCAGCGGCCGCAGGCGCTTCAGGAAATCGAGGCCGGCGGCAAGCGCGGCGCGCGGGTGCGCGCCGGCAAAATCGAACTGGCCCTCGCGCCACAGCGTCCAGATGCCCCAGGCGGCGAGCGCGTTGAACGAGACGGTGAAGGCCCAGGCGAGCACGTCGACGCGGCCGGTGGCGACCAGCATCACGAGGCCGAGCATGATGCACAGATTGAGCAGGCTCGCGCGCAGATTGGTGATGCGGGAGCGGCCGAGCGCGATCTCGCCGGCGGCGAGGCAGTTCAGGGCGACGGAGGCCGGCATGCCGAGCGCCATGATGCGCACGAAATCGAGCGTCAGCGCGCGTCCGTCGGCGGAGAAGCCGCCGACCATCGCATCGACGAACCAATGGCCGACCGCCTCGAGGCCGAGCATCAGCAAGATGCCGACGAAGGTGAGAGCGGTGGTGAGCGAGGCGAGCTGCTTCGGGGCATCACCACGCAAGTGAGCGTCGCGCTGGGTCGGGATCAGGATCGCCGGCACGCTCTCGTTCTGCAGGAAGGCGAGCGGGAGCAGGATCGCGGTCATCGCCCCGCGAAAGCCGTCGGCGACCAGCGAGGCGCCGAGCACGTGGGCCATCATCAGCTCGCGAGCGAAGCCGAGCAGCTTGCTCACCAGCGCGCCGCCCATCAGCACGGCGATCAGACGCTTGCTGGAGCGGCCGGTCGGCGCCGGCACGGACACGTCGCTCGTGGTCATCGTGACAACCTCGGCGACGTATCGGGGCGGGCGACCGCGAGCGCGGCAAAGGTCCAGAACAGCACGCCGAGCTCGCCGGACGAAATGCTGGCGAGCGGCATCTGCACCAACGCGCCGCAGGCGAGCGCGCCGAGCACCACGGCGCCGGCGCTCGCGTCGCGGATGGCGGCGGCGACCGCGTTGCCGATCGCCCACAGGAAGCCGGTGAGGCAGACCAGGCCGCCGACGATGCCCATCATCAGCCAGCAGGCGACGATCTGGCCGTCGATCGCCATCGCACCGGCGCTGCCGACATCGGTGACGGTGAAGCCGGTGCCGAACAGCGACGAATCCCACTGCGACCAGAGAATCACGAACTGCTCGAGCCGCTCTTGCGCGCTGCCGTCGCCGGCGCCGTCGCCGAGGGTCGCGATGCGCTCCGCGATCACCTCCGAGAAGGGCGGCAGCATCGTCGCAATCACGAGCGCGATCACGAGCGCGATCAGAATGAGCAGTGCGCGCCGGCGGCTCGCGGCGAACAGGAGGCAGAAGAGCACGCCGACGGCGAGCGACAGCCACGCGGTGCGGTAGAGCGAGAGGAGAAGGCCGAGCGCGGCGGGCGCGGCGAGCAGCAGCGGCAGCGGACCTTTGCGGAGAAACAGCACCAGCAGGAGGCCGGCGGCGGTGAAGGTCGCGAAGCTCGCGGGGCCGTTGAGGGTGGAGAAGACGCGGACGCCGAACGGCACCGGCTCGCCGGCCGACATGATCGGCGCAAAGCTCATCCAATACTGGTCCCAGGCAGGCGGTGCGACGTACTGATAAATGCCGTAGAGGCCGGTGAGCGGCAGGATCACCAGAAACGCGCCGGAGGCGGCGCGCAGCATCGCGTCGCGCTCGGCGGTCACCGTCAGTACGGCGGCGTAAAGCAGCGGAACGCCCCATTTCAGCGCGCCGGAGGCGGCGTTGAACCAATCGGCCTGCAGCACGGAGAGCAGCGCGGCATAGACGACGGCGCCACCGACCATCAGCACCGGCACGAGTTTTTGATCGAGTGGCCGGTCTGTTTCGAGAAGCACGACGAGGCGCGGCAGCGGCGCCAGCAATGCGAGCAGCGGGCCGATCAGCATGATGCCGGCGGCATCGTAGCCGGCCGAGACGTCGACCAGGCGGCGCACGAACGGCGCGAACGAGAACAGCAGGAGCGCCGTGATCAGATGATCGGCCGGGCTCTTTCTCCACGCCCACCAGCCGACGGCGCCGCAGCCGAGCACGAAGGCAGGGCGCGCGAGCGGGCCCGCGACCGAGCCGGCGAGCGCCGTGCCGATCAGCAGAAGCACGGCCGGCAGCCAGCCGGGCAGCGGCGCCGCGAGGCGTGAGGTTGCCGCCTGCACGCTCATGTCGAGACCTCGGTGCGGACCTGCGGCGGAGCCGCGCCGCTGAAAACCTCGTCGATCACGGCGGCGATGCGCTCCTGCATGCGGGCGACGCCGTAATGGGTGTGCGCGCGGGTCGCGGCAAAGGCGAGTTGCGGCGTGAGGTCGTCGGGCGCAGCCAGCACGCCGCGGATCGCGTCGGCGAGCGCGTCGGCGTCGGCCGGCGGCACCAGCGTGCCGGCGGCGCCGTTCGCGAGAATGTCCGGTGCGGCGCCGGCGTCGGTCGCGATCACCGGCGTTTCGGCGAGCATAGCCTCGACCAGTGTGCGGCCGAACGGCTCGGGATCGACGGACGGGTGAATCACGATGTCGACCGCCTGCATCAGATGCTGCACGTCCGAGCGGTGACCGAGAAACGTCACGCGCTCGGAAAGTCCGCGATCGGCGACCAGTGCACGCAGCCGCGCGGCATAAGAATCCTCTCCGAACAGCGCGTCGCCGGCGATGACGGCGTGCACGCCCTCGAGCCGCGTCAAGGCCTCGATCACGATGTGCTGGCCCTTCCACGGGGCGAGCCGGCTGAACACGCCGACCAGCGGCCCGGCCGGAAGGTTCAGCGCTGCGCGCAAAACCGCCTTGGGGTGGGGGTCGAGTTTTGCCGGCACGCCGTTCGGCACCACGGTGACGAGGCGCGCCTTGCCACCCGACGCGACGAAGGCGTCGGCCGCGGCTTGCGACGGCACGATCACCGCGGTCGCAAACGTGTTTGCTAGCGTGATCTGCAAGCGGCGCTGGGCGGCGGCGAAATGGGTCGCGTCGAGGATGTCGTGCAGGTGCCACACCAGCGGGCGGCGGGCGAGGGGCGTCGCGAGCGCCGCCAGAACGAAGGCCTTTTGCGAGTTGGCATAGACGAGGTCGTGACGCCGGGCGAGTCGGGCGAGCTCGAGCACGATGGCGGCGAGCTTGCCGGCGAGCGGCGCGGCGCGCAACAGCGAGCGGTCGCGCTTCACCTGCGCGAGCCCGCGGCCGTGACGCGACGTGATCACGTCGAGCCCGCGCGCGGCGAGGGCGGTGTTCAGCGGTCCGTCCTCGAACAGGAAGGCGGAAGCGTTTCGCCAAGGCGCGACCGCGTCGAGCAGGATCATCTCGGCGCCGGCGATCGCGCTGGTGTGATTGACGACCAGAGGACGCGGCGCCATCAGCCGGCCCCGAGATAGGCGACGCTCGGCGCGGGCTTCGTCTCGTAGAGCGCGTGATCGTCGGGCTTCACCATGGTGACGGCGAGGCCGAACACCTCGCCGCCGGCCGCGCGCAGCTCGCCGATCACGCTTGCCGCTGCGGCGACCGAGGAGTGCCCCCACCGGGTGCAGCACAGCACCCCGTCGACGTGCCGCGCGAGCACGTGCGCGTCCATCAAGCTGTCGGCCGGCGGGCTGTCGAGCAGCACGAGGTCGTAGAGGTTCGCCCACGTGATCAGCTCGCCGATCACCGGGCCCATCAGAAGCTCGGTCGAGTCGGTGGTCGGACGGCCGGCCGGCAGCGCGTCGAGATTGGCAATGCCGGTGCGCACCACCGCCTCGCGGAACGGGAAGCGGCCGCGCAGCACGGCGGCGAGGCCGGGGCTCGCCGGCAGATCGAGCGCGGCGGCAAAGGTCGGGCAGCGCAGATCGCACTCCACCACCAGAACGCGCTGGCCGGTGGCGGCGATCAGCTGCGCGAGCGCCAGCGTCGTGAAGGTCTTGCCCTCGCGCGGACCGGCGGAGGTGAGCATGATCGAGCGCATCGGGCGCCGCCCGCTCGCCAGCGCGATCCCGGCATAGAGCTTGCGGAGGGCGTCCTGAAGCAGCGGGTCGCGGCGGGCCTCGGCGAGTGCTGCGGCGATCGGCAGATCGTGCGCGCGGCGGGCGAGCAGGCCGAGCACCGGCGGCGCGACGCGGTGCTCGCGGGCGACGCGGGGAAGCTGCGCGAAGATCGGCGTGCCGGCGAGCAATGCGAGGTCGGAGGAGGCGCGTACGCTGCGGTCGGCGCGGTCGCGCAGGAGTGCGGCGGCAAACGCGAGCAGCGTCGCGAGCGTCAAGCCGCCGGCGAGGAACGGCAGCTTCTTCGGGAAGAACGGCTTGTTCGGCAGCTCGGCGAGGCTGACCAGGCGGGTGCTGCCGATCAGCACGCGGCGCTCGGTCTCGAGCTCGCTCGCGCGCTTGTAGAGCTCGGCGTATTTCTGCCGCTTGATGTCGGCGTTGCGCACCATGCTCTCGATCGAGGCCTCGTCGGTGGTGGCGGTGGCGACCTCGGCCTTGACGGTCGCCATCTGCTGCTTCAGCGAGGCGACCAGCGCGTCGGCGGCGTCGTAGGTTTTCTGCGCGCTCTCGGCGATGCTGGCGATCTCGGCGGCCATGCGCTGCTGCAGCGCGTCGCGCTCCTGCTGGAGCGCGCGCAGCGAGGGGTGGCGGGTGCCGAAGGCGATCGAGGCGGCGGCGAGCCGCGCATCGACCGTGCTGGTCTGCTGCTTGAGGTCGGCGACGGTGCGGCTCGACAGCACCGCCGGCGCGCTCGCCGAGCCGCGGGCCTGATCGGCACGGATTTCCTTCAGCCGGGCGGCGGCATCGGCGCGCGCGGCCTCGGCGGCGGAGAGCTGCTGGCCGATGCTGGTGAGCCGCTCGGAGGCGATCGGCGCGGTGGCACCGCGCATCAGCCCGCGCTCGCGGCGAAACGCCTGGATCTTCGCATCCTCCTCGCGCACCTCGCGGTCGAGCCGGTCGAGCTCCTGCCACAGATAGGTCGCGGCCTCCTCGCGGCTGGACGACAGCGTGGTGCGCTGGTCGTCGAGAAAGGCGGTGATCAGCGCGTTGGCGAGGGTGCGGGCGACGTCGGGCAGGGGGGACTGGTAGGCGATCGCGATGACGCGCGAGCGGCCGACGGTGCCGACCTTGTAGCGCGCCGAAACGTAATCGATCAGCGCGTCGCTGCCGGGAGTGAGCCGATCGCAGCGGCGGAGCGTCGGCAGGAGCGTGCCGAACAGGCCGTGCGTCGCCTCGTGGCGGCACTCCTCGCCGACCGCCTCGACGGCGCCGGGCGTCGCCATCGCGAGACGCATCACCCGCGGCGATCTGATCACGAGGAGCTGGCTCTCGAGGTCGGCGGGGTCGCCGATTTTTTGCGCCCATGCCGCGGAGGCGGTGGGGATGCCGGGCTCCTGCTCGGCGACGATCACCGAGCCGGAGGCGAGATAGCGCACCGGCAGCACCAGAAGCGCGATCACCGCGACCACCATCACCAGCGCGAACACCGCCGCGAACAGGCCGCGCCGCCGCCACACGCGGACCAGAAGCCCGGTGCGCGGCGCGGGCGCGGCCGGCTCGGTGCGGTCCGGGCCGGCGGTGACGCCGGTGGGGACGCTGCTGGCGATGCTGGTGACGATGCTGGTGACGATGCTGCTCATGGGGGTGTGCTGCGGTTCGCTCACGCGGTGCGATGCTGATAGAGCATCGGGCCGAGCTCGCGGCCTTCGCGGCTGCTCTCGACCTGAGCCTCGACGAAGTCGGAAAACTCGGTGCGGAACCGGTCGGCCGAGAAGCGCGCCGCCCGGGTGCGGCACACCGCCGGCGAGAAGGTGTGCTCCTGCGCGACGAAGGCGCGCACGCAATTGGCGATGTCGTGCGGGCTCGGCGTGAAGAAGAACATGCCGGAGCGTTGCGGCAGCGTGGCGCCGACGATCTCGCGGGCGCCGCCGCGGCCGAGCGCCAGCACCGGCGTGCCCTCCGACAAAGCCTCGACCATGACGATGCCGAAATCCTCCTCGGCGGCGAACACGAAGGCGCGTGCGGTCGCCATCAGCGTGCGCAGGCTCGCGTCGCTGACGAAGCCGGCGAACGTCACGTTGGGGGTGGCGATCGCCTTCAGCTTGGCGGCCTCCGGGCCGTCGCCGGCGACCACCAGCTCGAGGTCCGGCAGCTGGGCGAAGGCGCGGACCACCGCCTCGATGTTCTTGTAAGGAACGAGCCGGCTGGCGGCGAGGAAGTGCGAGCCGGTGGCGACCTCGGGCTTCGCCTTGCCGAGCGTCACCGGCGGATAGATCACGCGGGCGCTGCGGCCGTAGACGCGGCGGATGCGCCGGGCGATGAAGGCGGAGTTGGCGATCATCGCGTCCGGGCCGTTCGCGGTGCGGGTGTCCCACAGCCGTATCCGGTGCAGGATGGTCCGCGCGATGACGCTTCTGAGGCCGGTCGCGTAGCCGCTCTCGCGCAGATAGCTGTGCTGGAGGTCCCAGGCGTAGCGCATCGGCGAGTGGACGTAGGAGACGTGCACCTGGTCCGGGCCGGTGAGCACGCCCTTGGCGACCGCGTAGCTCGAGGAGATCACCAGATCGTAAGGAGAGAGATCGAACTGCTCGATCGCCAGCGGCATCAGCGGCAGATAGAGCCGGTGGCGGCTCGCGATGAACGGCAGGCTCTGCAGGAAGCTGGTGTGCGCCTCGGTGTAGCCGATCTTGGCGCGGTCTTCGGGCGCCAGCACGTCGAACAGCGTGAACAGATCCGCATCGGGGTAGCAGCGCAGGATCTCACGCAGCACGCGCTCGGCGCCCCCCACAGTGTACAACCAGTCGTGGACAACGGCGACTCGCACGGGACCTCACTTTCGTACCCCTGCATTCGTGCCTGGGGGTAGGCGGACCGTAAGGATGTCCCGCCCCCCGCTCAAACCCTTTCGAAATATTTCGTTAATTACGAAGCCTTCAGGAAAGCCGCTTCGAATGCCGCCTCCAGGTGGAGGAAACGGCCGTCATCGCGAGCCCGTGACCCGCGCGATGGTAATCGGATGGCGCGGAATCCCGCACTGCGTTCGTGAAACGAGATGGTGATCGGAGGTTGCAAGAGAGGGCGGTCGGGGGCGCGGCCGAGCGCGCCCACTCACATCCGCGTGATCTCGGCCGCCCCGCCGGGCTCCACCCGCGTCGACGCGACGGTCGGGACCGTGCGCCGGGGCCGTGCACCGAGACCTTGCGCCGGGAGCGTCGGCGGTGCTCCGGCGATGCGCCGAGACGAATCGACCGCCGGCCTCGCAGCCGGCGGTCGGTCGGATGGGGCATCGCGGTACGGAGCGGAGCGGGATGTCGCCGTGCCGGCGCGCGGCCGGAGCCTCACCACGCCACCGGCTGGCCGTCCCAGGCGTAGAAGCCGCCGGTGTCGGCGAGGCTCAGGCGATCGATCAGCGCGATCAGCCCGGTGGTCGACTGCTCGACCGACAGCGGCGCGGCGCCGCCGCCCATGTCGGTCTTCACCCAGCCCGGATGCACGACGACGACGGTGATGCCGGCGTCCTCCAGCTCGGCGGCGAGGCTCTGCATCACCTTGTTCACCGCGAGCTTGGACGTGCGGTAGGCGACCTCGCCGCGCGAGGGGGCGACCTGGCCCATCTGGCTCGACACCGTGACGATGCGCGGCGCGGTTCCGGCCTTCAGGTTCGGCAGAAACGCCTGCGCCATCCGCAAGGGAGAGAGCGTGTTGACGGCGAGCGTGTGGGCGAAGCCGTCGAGATCGACGTCGAGCGCGTTCTGGGGGCTCGGGCCGTGCACGCCGGCATTGTTGATCAGCACGTCGATCGGCGCGCCGGCGAGCCCGGTCGCGAGGGCGGCCACCGACACCGGATCGGCCACGTCGAGCTTGTGCAGGCGGACGCGGTCGGCGTGCTCGGCGACCAGCGCCTTCAAGCCCGGCGAATCGGGATCGCGGGCGCAGGCATGGACCTGATCGCCGCGGGCGGCGAGGCGCTCGGCGAGGCCGAGCCCGATGCCGCGGCTGGTGCCGGTGACGAGGAAGGTGGTCATGGCGTCATCCCCTCGGACGGGTTCGCGTGGATGCGGAGGTTTTCCATTGCCGTCTTACCAACGCGGCAAGCCGGGTGGCGTTCGCAACTGCGGGTTTTGCCGTCTGGTCGCCGCTCACGCGGCGTTTGCCGTCTGCCGCCGCTCACGCGCCGTCGGCGAGCGGGCGGGTGGCGTGGTCGAGCCACGCCCGGGTCGGCTCGTCGACCAGGGGGCCGATCGTGTCGCGCACCCGCGCATGATAGGCGTCGAGCCAAGCGGTCTCGTCCGGCGTCAGCAGGGCGCGCGCGACCAGCCGCCGGTCGATCGGCGCGAGCGTCAGCACCTCGAAGCAATCGAGCGGCTTTTCGGCGCCCTCGACCGGCGGCGCCTCGCGCACCAGCAGAAGGTTCTCGATGCGGATGCCGTAGGCGCCGGTCTTGTAGTAGCCGGGCTCGTTCGACAGCACCATGCCGCGCGCGAGTGCGGTGGTGCCGAGCCGCGAGATGCGCGCCGGCCCCTCGTGCACCGAGAGATAGCTGCCGACGCCGTGGCCGGTGCCGTGGTCGAAGTCGATCCCCGCCTGCCACAGGAAGGCGCGGGCGAAGCTGTCGAGCTGGGCGCCGGTGGTGCCTTCCGGAAACACCGCGCGGGCGAGCGCGATATTCCCCTTCAGCACGCGGGTGAAGCGGTCGCGCATCTCCGCGGTCGGCTCGCCGATCGCGACCGTGCGGGTCACGTCGGTGGTGCCGTCGACATATTGCGCACCGGAATCCACCAAAAAGAGGTCGCCGGGCGCGAGCGTTCGGTTGGAGCGGGTGGTCACGCGGTAATGGACGATCGCGCCGTTCGGGCCGGTGCCGGCGATGGTCGGGAACGACACGTCCTTCAGCTGGCCGGTCTCGGCGCGAAAGCCCTCCAAAGCCTCCACGGCGTCGATCTCGGTGACGGCTCCGCCGGGGGCGGCGGCATCGAGCCAGGCGAGGAAGCGGGTCAAGGCGGCGCCGTCGCGCAGGTGGGCGGTGCGGCAGCCGTCGATTTCCGTGTCGTTCTTGATCGCCTTCATCCGCGCGATCGGATCGGCACCGCGCAAAACCTTGCCGCCGGCGTCCTCGACGATGCGCTGAATGGCGTGCGCCGCCGTCGCCTCGTCGAGCCGGACGGTGCCGTGCCCGGCCAGCACCGCGAGGTCGCCCGGCAGGGATTCCGGCGGACGCGGCTCGCAAATGCCGGACAGCGCGTCGTGCACGGCGGTCGCGACCTTGTCCGGCTCGACATAGAGCGCCGGGGTTCCCTCGGCGGCGACGATCGCCATCGCCAGCGGGATCGGCGTGTGGGCGACGTCGCGGCCGCGGATGTTGAACAGCCAGGCGACCGCGTGCGGATCGGACACCACCAGCGCGTCGGCCTTCAGCGTCGCCATCTCGGCCCGCAGCCGGGCGAGCTTTTCCAATGCCGGCTCGCCGGCATATTTCGGGTCGTGCAGCACGATGGCGCCCGCCGGCGGTGCCGGCCGGTCGGTCCACACCGCATCGACCGGGTTGGTCTCGACCGGAACCAGCGTCGCGCCTACCGCCTCGCAGGCACGCGCGAGCTTTTCCGCCGCCTGGCCGGTGTGCAGCCACGGGTCGTATCCGAGCTTTGCGCCGGCCGGCAGGTTCGCCTCGATCCAGGCGGCGGGCGGCGTCTCGGTGAGGTGGGCGATCTCGATCAGCGCGGTGTCGACCTGCTCGGCCGCCTGCAGCGTGTAGCGGCCGTCGACGAACAGCACGGCGCGCTCGGCGAGCACGATCGCGGCGCCCGCCGAGCCGGTAAAGCCGGTGACGAAGGCGAGCCGCTCGTCGCACGGCGCGACATACTCGTTCTGGAAGCGGTCGGCGCGCGGCACGACGAAGCCGTCGAGATCGCGGTGGAGAAGCTCGGCGCGCAGCGCCGCGAGGTGGGGCACGCTCGCCTCGGGATCGGCAGGGGCGTCGAAGGTCTGGAAATTTGCGGACATGGCGGCACGCTAGCCTCGCGGCGGGAGAGGGGCAATGGTCGCGCGCCGCTCCGGAGGTACGAAGACACGGCGGGCGCGTGGCCGGGCGATCACCAGCGGCAAACGTGCATGTCTGGCATGCGTCTCCCGCATCGCGTGCACCGGAAACTGCGGATCGTTTTTTGCGCCGCAGCGACTAATGTCTCGATCCGTGGCGGGGGTGACCCCGCCCGCCGGGGTGTCGCCGGTTCGGCGCGAGACGGGTCCCGGCCAACAAGAAACGCGGAAACCGCTACGGGGAGGTGACTCGTTCGCCAACAAGGACGATCACCATGTCGATTCTCGGCCTCACCCACATCGGCTCGCTCGCGGACGGCACGGCGCCCCGCGAAAGCGTGCTCGACCGTCTGTTCCTCGCCCTCTACCGCGCGCGCATGATCCAGGCCGCCCGGGTGGTGGCGCGGCATCGCTGACCCGTTTCGCTCGCGGGGGACGGACGAAAGAGCCCGGTCGGTCGGCGGCCGGGCCTTTTCGTCGTCGCGTGCGCGCCGGGTGCTGCAGCGCACAGCAGTAGATTACCGCAAAAGGTGCAAAATCCTGTAGACACGCGCGATGCCGGCAACCGAGCCATGCGCGCCGGTGGGGCTGCGACACTTCGTTCCGCTTTTCGGTCCGGACAGGCGGAAGAGATTGCGTGGCGACCCGAAATTTTGAAACGCCGTGTCGAACCCCCTTCGGGAGTGGTCCGGTCGGGAGGAATCCTAACTGGCGATTCGACGGGGGTATCGCTACGTTTGCAGTGCAGCAAAAACACTGCATCGCGGGAAAGAAGCTGCAGCGATGTGCGCGTTGGGAAGGATCGCGGGGCGGGCGCAACAACAAGGATCAAGCGCCATGTCGTGCCTCACCATTGACAGTGATCGGGCCGGCGAGTCCGCCGAAACCGTCTTCGAGACGACCGCCCGTTTTTACGCCTCGGTTTGGGATGCTCAGATCGCCCAGACGAAGCGCATTCTCGATTTCTACCACCACTGGCTGACGCTGTGGGGTGGTCATCACCGGCCGGAGGAATACCACACCTCCGAGCTGGACAGCGCACTCGCCGATCCCGACGCCAAGGCGAAGGCATGGGCGGTTCGCTACACGGCCGGCGGTCTCGCTCCGGCGGACTGAGCAGGCTCGAGCAGGCTCACGGTTTTCCGGTCTCGTCGGCGGCGTTCTCGCGCCGCCGCGAGCCGGGTCCGTGCCGCCCGGCCGGCTGTGGTCCGGTCAGCGACCCGATCCACGACGCCCCGAGGCGCTGCGCGGACGGGTGAGCACCAGCGTCACCCAGCCGTCCAGCCCGATCCGCCCGACGAGCTTCAGGCCGTGCGCCCGATAGACCGCGAGCGCGGCCGCTGCCTGTTTTGCCAACAGCCCCGACAGAATGGCGTATCCGCCCGGCGCGACGGCGCGCGCGAGCGGCCCGGCCATCCGCGTCAGCGGCCCGAGCAGGATGTTGGCGAACACGATGCTTGCCGGCGATGCCCGGCGCACCCGCGGGGCGTTCAGCCCCGGCGCCACCACCATCTCGATCAGCGGAGCGGTTCGGTTGAGCCGGACGTTTTCGCGCGCGACCCTGACCGCCGCGGGGTCGATGTCGCTCGCCAAAATCTTCTGCCGCAGGGTTTTTGCCGCGGCGATCGCCAGGATGCCGGTGCCGGTGCCGACATCGAGCACCGCGGCGCCCGTTCGGGGTGCGCCGGGACGGACCGGACGGGGATTGCGGGTTTTGAGAAGCCGGTCGAGCGCCAGGAGGCAGCCGCGCGTGGTGCCGTGATGGCCGGTGCCGAAGGCGAGCGCCGCGTCGATCTCGATGCCGATATGGTTCGGCTTCACCCGGTGGCGATCGTGCGCGCCGTGCACCAGGAATTTTCCGGCCGGCACCGGGGCGAGCCCTTCGAGTGACGCCGCCACCCAGTCCTTCTGCTCGAGCGTGCCGAATGTCATGCTGTCGGCGGTCGCGGCGTCGCTCGCCAGCGCGACCAGCGCACGCACCGCCGCCTCGTCGGGCGGCGTCTCGAAAAACACCTCGACGCCCCACGAGCGCTCGTCGGGCTGCTCGTAGGCGGCGACCGCCGTCTCCTCCGGATCGAAGCTCTCGCCGATCAGGTCGGCGATCCGCCGCGCCAATTGTTCGGTGGTGACCAGCCGGGCCACCGTCGCCGGCTTCGCCGGTTGAAGTCCTTCACGCATGCGAGGTCGTTAGCCCCGCGGCCTTGCCGGCGCAAGGCGCCGGCGGCTCGCCGCCTTTCGACGGGGCCTGTCGAGGCCTCTCGAGGCAGGCGGGCGGGGCAGGGTGACCGGCTGGACGGGGGCCGGCAGTGTCCCGTCCCCGGAGTTGTCAACAGCGCGCTCCCTCCGCGGAAATTTCCGCGGAATTTCAAAGGTGCGAGGGCGGATGATCAGACGGTGGTCCACCGGCCTGTCCACAGGGCGCATCCGTGCGACGCTCCGGGGACGGACGATAAAGCTCAGAATCTCAGAAGTTTGGGAGAAGAAGCCGTCGCACCGGACGAGCCGGGCGAGACAGAGCTTCAAAAAACATGGTTAATGAATTGTAAATTCAAAATTTTTGGATCGCCCGATCTCCCGCGCGTCACGGCTCCCGCGTTGTTCGGGAGCCGCGCGCATCGCGGAGAAGACCCTCACCACCCGCGGTTCTGGTACGGCGAGGGCTGGTAGGGCGCGTAATAGGGCGCAGGGACCGCATAGGTCCCGTACTGCGGCTGATAGCGATACTGCACGTAGGGCCGGTAGCCATAGGTGGACTGGCCGTAGGCCCGGTAGGGCGAAACCGGTCGGGCCGCATAGACGGGCTCGTCGTCGTCGTCGTCCTCGTCGCGGGCGACCACGGGCGGCCGGGCCGCCGGCTTCCTGCCGGTGACGACGATCTTCGTGTCGCCCGCGCCGTGCTCCTTCACCAGCGAGAACAGCGTCGCGGCATTGTTCGGATGCAGCCGCACGCAGCCGTGCGAGGCCGGGCCGCCGAGCTTGGAGATCTCGTTCGAGCCGTGGATCGCGTACCCGCCGTGGAAGAAGATCGAGTACGGCATCGGCGAGTTGTAATACTTCTTCGAGAAATACGTGCGGTGCAGCCGGGTCGGGCTGTAGGTGCCGTTCGGCGTGTCGTAGCCGGCGCGTCCGGTCGAGATCGGCCAGCGATAGCGGGTGACCCCGTCCTCGATCACCGACAGGCGCTGGGTCGTCTTGTCGACCCGCACCAGCAGGGCCGCATCGGCGGCGAGGGGGGCGAGCAGCATGCCGGCGGCGAGCGCCGGACCGAACAGCAGGCGGATGGGGGTCATCGGAAGACTCGATACACTTCGGGTGAACGGCGACAGCGAAAGACTGAAACGCGCGCGGCGCCGAATGGTTCCGCGACCACCGGTGCCGCACCGAGCGCAAAGGGGGATTTGCGGGCGCGCCGCAAATCCCCCGGACTTCCGACGGGTACCTCCGAAAGGCGTCCTCCGAAAGACGCGCCGGTGGCCCGAAACCGTCAGTCGAGCGAGTTCAGCCAGGAATCGACCTGCCGATCGGCCTCCTCCTTGGTGACGCCGTAGCGCTCCTGGATACGCCCGACCAGCTCCTGGCGGCGGCCGGCGGCGACCGTCAGATCGTCGTTGGTCAGCTTGCCCCACTGCTGCTGGGCTTTTCCGGAGAACTGCTTCCAGTTGCCGGAGATCTGGTCCCAGTTGAGGGCGAGCGACGGACCGGTGGACAGCGCCAGAAGCGGCGCGGCCACCGCGAGAAGAAGCAACGTTTTCCGCATCTGAAAATTCCCTTGTTGTGGGTACGACCGTAATGGTCGGGCAACGCACCTGGCGCGAGCACGGTTCCATCGGCTGCCACCGCGAGTTCCCCGGCGGTGTCCGAGGCGGCCACCCGCGAAGGGGATCGTGATCCGCCACGGCGCGTGCGGCCCTCCCCAGCGGCGGCCCACGGTGCCATCTTTAGGACGAACGATTCGCCGAGACCGGTTTTTTGCCGGCCGTCCGGAGCGTCCGACCCGGCGGGTCCGCCCCGCCCGGCGGCCCGGGTGGCCCTGCCGGCCGGCGAGAACCAACGGGCCCGCAACGGGCCGGCCGGCGCCTGCCGGCGAACCGGAACCAGAATGGCCGAACCGCACAAGAATCGCTTCGAGCCCGCTCCGCCCGCCCCGCGGCCGGGCGGCATCGCGGCCCGCGCGAGCGGCGCCACCCGCGCGCCCTATCTCGAAGGTCTCAATCCCGAGCAGCGCGAGGCGGTCGAGACGCTGGACGGCGCCGTGCTGGTGCTGGCCGGCGCCGGCACCGGAAAGACCCGCGTGCTCACCACCCGCATCGCCCACATTCTCCGGCTCGGCCGGGCGCGGGCGGGCGAGATCCTCGCCGTCACCTTCACCAACAAGGCCGCGCGCGAGATGAAGACGCGCATCGGCGGCATGGTCGGCGAGGTGGTGGAGGGCATGCCGTGGCTCGGCACCTTCCACTCGATCGGCGCAAAGATTTTGCGGCGGCACGCCGAGCTGGTCGGGCTGAAGCCCGACTTCACCATTCTCGACGTCGACGACCAGATCAGGCTGTTGAAGCAGCTTCTGGCAGCCGAGAACATCGACGAGAAGCGCTGGCCCGCCCGCGTGCTCGCCACCCAGATCGACCACTGGAAGAACCGCGGCCTGTCGCCCGACCAGGTGTCGGCCGGCGAGGCCGGCGCCTTCGCCAACGGCCGCGGCAAGGATTTTTACACGGCCTATCAGGCGCGGCTGAAGACGCTGAACGCCGCCGACTTCGGCGACCTTCTGCTCGAGACGATCCGGCTGTTCCGCGAGCACCCCGAGGTGTTGGCGCAGTACCAGAACCGCTTCAAGTTCATCCTGGTCGACGAGTATCAGGACACCAATGTCGCGCAGTATCTCTGGCTGCGGCTGCTGGGACAGCGTCCACGGGACACGACCGGGGGGGGCGGCCTCGTCCTTCGAGACGCGGCGCTCCGCGCCGCTCCTCAGGATGAGGCCGGAAGCATGCCGGTGCCAGGCCCTCGTCCTGAGGAGCCCGGGCGCAGCCCGGGCGTCTCGAAGGACGTGGCCACGAAAAACGCTGCGCCGCAGAAAAACATCTGCTGCGTCGGCGACGACGACCAGTCGATCTATGGCTGGCGCGGTGCCGAGGTCGACAACATCCTGCGCTTCGACCACGATTTCCCCGGCGCCAAGGTGATCCGCCTCGAGCGCAACTACCGCTCCACCGCGCACATTCTCGCCGCCGCCTCGCACCTGATCGCCCACAACGAGGGACGGCTCGGAAAAACGCTGCGCTCGGAGGGCGAGGCCGGCGAGAAGGTGGTGGTCTCCTCCGCCTGGGACTCCGAGGAGGAGGCCCGCGCGATCGGCGAGGAGATCGAGCGCCTGCAGCGCCAGGGCCACCGGCTGAACGAGATCGCCATCCTGGTGCGCGCCTCGTTCCAGATGCGCGAGATCGAGGACCGCTTCGTCACGCTCGGCCTGCCGTATCGGGTGATCGGCGGCCCGCGCTTCTACGAGCGCGCCGAAATCCGCGACGCGATGGCCTATCTGCGCCTCGTCAACCAGCCGGCCGACGATCTCGCCTTCGAGCGCATCGTCAACGTGCCGAAGCGCGGGCTGGGCGACGCCGCGCTGCAGTGTTTGCACGATTTCGCCCGGGCGCAGGGCGTGCCGCTGCTCGAGGCGGCGCACCGGATCGTCGCCACGGAGACCTTGAAGCCAAAACCGCGCGGGGCGCTGCGCGACCTCGCCGCCGCCTTCGATCGCTGGCGCGAGCAGCGCGACGTGCTGCCGCACACGGAGCTCGCCGAGATCGTCCTCGACGAGTCCGGCTACACCGAGATGTGGCAGAAGGACCGCTCCGCCGACGCCGCCGGCCGGCTCGAGAATTTGAAGGAGCTGGTCCGCTCGATGGAGGAGTTCGAGAACCTCCAAGGCTTCCTCGAGCACGTCGCCCTGGTGATGGACACCGATCGCGGCGAGGAGCAGGACGCCGCCTCCATCATGACGCTGCACGCCGCCAAGGGGCTCGAGTTCGACACCGTGTTTCTGCCCGGCTGGGAGGAGGGCTTGCTGCCGCACCAGCGCTCGCTCGACGAGAACGGCCGTGCCGGGCTCGAGGAGGAGCGCCGCCTCGCCCATGTCGGCCTGACGCGAGCGCGCAAGAACGCCCGCATCTCGTTCGTCTCCAATCGGCGCATCCACGGCTCGTGGACGTCCAGCCTACCGTCGCGCTTCCTCGACGAGCTACCCGAGGAGGACGTCGAGGTGCTCGAAGGGCAGGGCGCGTTCGCTGGCTATGGCGGCTATTCCAACGCCTACGGGTCGCGCTTCGACACCACCGCCGCGTTCGGCTCCGGCTACACGACGCCCGGCTGGCGCCGCGCCCAGCAGGGCCGCGGTGCCGGCGCAGGCGCTGGCGCCGCACGCGACGATTTTCCGCAGGAGTATTTCAATCAGGATCCGGCCGGTCGCTTCGAGAATGGGTCCGGTTCCGGCACGGCATCCTCTCCGACGACCCGCGGGAGAGACGCGACCGGCCCCCAAAACCCCGGCGCCGGCCGCAACGGCTTCGGCGGGGCTGCGAGCCCGCGGCGGGCGCCGCTCACCATCGAGGGCGAGCTGGTCGCCCGCTCGTCCGGCGCGCCCTCGGCCTTTTCGCGTGGCGACCGCGTGTTTCACCAAAAATTCGGCAACGGCACGGTGCGCGCGGTGGACGGCAACAAGCTGACCATCCAGTTCGACCGCGCCGGCGAGAAGCGGGTGGTGGACAGTTTTCTGACCAAGGTCTGACGGACCGCCGATGCGGTTCCTGTTTCTGGCCGAATGGTTCGCATTCTTACCCTCTCCCGTGGGGAGAGGGTCGGCGAGCGCAGCTCGCCGGG